>JBAWVW010000086.1:0-6983 GCA_037147055.1 Actinomycetes bacterium | reverse complement strand
GCAGTGACTGCTTTATGTGCCCTGCGTCATGTCACCATGGTCGGACTTGATGACCATCGCGAACTTGCCACGCCCACAGGAGTCGCCTTAATGGTCGCTTTGGCAGAATCTTTTGGCGCAATGCCCTCGATGGGCATACACGCTGTTGGTTACGGTGCCGGTACCGCCGATATTTCTGGGCGAGCCAATGTCGTGCAAGTCATCATCGGTGACGCAACAGAGACATCGGTGCTGTCGGGGACTGGACAAACGGTGCAACTCCTCGAGGCAAATGTTGACGATGTCACCGGCGAAGTAGTCGCTCACACCATCGCCTCACTACTCAACGCCGGAGCGCATGATGCGTGGGCTTCTCCGATTGTGATGAAAAAAGGTCGCCCTGCTTTTACGGTTCACGCCCTATGTGATCCATCTCTCATAGAAAAAATAGCCGCAGTTCTTGTTCGGGAGACAGGCACACTCGGATTACGCGGCACAACCTTGCAACGGTGGCCACAAACGCGAACTGAAAAAACAGTCACTATTGATGGCTTCGACATTCGAGTCAAGATCAGTGGCGATCGGGTCAAGGTTGAGTACGACGATGCACTGTTGGCAGCCACTGCTCTCAATATCCCTCTGCGTGAAGTTTTACTGCGGGCCGAACAATCAGCGCATTAAATTAGTCGGCTAGAGCGTCTCTCACGATTTGCGTGAGGGTGGCGATTTCCACTTCACCTGACACGCGAGCCTTCACTTCGCCGTCGGCTCCGACAATCACAAAAAATGGGAAACCTGAAACACCGTATGCCTTGGCCGCTTCCCTAGATTTTGAATCCGCCATTATCGGCCAAGTCCAACCTTTGTCAACGACCCATTGCGAGGGCGGGTAATTCGGCCTATCACTAGCGACTGCGGTACTCACACCGACGACCTGCAGTTCACTCGGAACCGCACCCGATGCTTGCCACTCAATGAGACGTGGAACTTCGCGATTGCAATGTGGGCACCAGTGCGCCAAGAACACAACCATGTACGCCTGACCATCACCGGGAGTCACCGATACACCTGATCCATCAAAGGTCGCACCATTCAATGTCGGCGCCACTTGACCCACCATCGGATCGATTGCCTCATCACCTAACGGCTGAAGAATGGTGCCCTCAATAACAACGGGTTGATTTTCCTTGGCGAGTGAATCGCCACCTGGTAGCGAATTTGTTGTGCCACTACCTTCATCGCCGCCGCCCACAACAACAGCCACGAGTAACGCCGTAGCGATTGCGGCCACTATCGCCGGTACAACCCACTTGCCATTACTTGGTTGAGATTTCTGAGCCATCTGTGGCTTGCCTTTCAAGATCGTCGCTAGGAGTACCTATAAACAAGAGTGCCACGATGGCAATGAATCCGCACAAAGCCATAAAGGCAAGTGTCACAAAACCCATGCGCCGAAACCACACATCTGTACATGAAGGTCCTATCCCACAAGCCCCATCGCCTAAAGATGGTTTCCACTCAATCAAATAGTGATAACTGGATAAACACATCCCAGCAATCAGCAAGGGCAAGGCATACCAACGCACATTGCGGTCTTTACGAATCGCAGCGATCAACAAAATACCTGCCAGGGGATACATACAAATGCGTTGAAACCAACACAGGCGACAGGGTGCATAGTGCGCAACCTCGCTGAAATACAGGCTTCCCGCAGTAGCGACCGCCGCTACCAACCACGCCAGCCAAAGTGATAGGCGGCGAATCTCGTTCACCAACGCCGTTGTGGGAGCGACATAGCCACCGACAAGGGCAAAACCCAAGCCGCCCACAAGGGCGACCAAGGCCAATAAGGACGTAAAAAGTTCAACAGTTCTTACACTCACCATTGTCAGTATGCCTGCGCCAAGCGCGAGAATGAAAACCTTGAATGAGTTAAATCCCCAAGATCCCCCAATTGAGTCACAAGCCGACACTGCTGTCGTTATTTCTGCTGATGAATTCCAGCAACTTTCAACACTAGGAAATGTGATCATCGCTGATGTTCGTTGGTATCTCGATGGACGCGATGCCCGCAAGGTATACACCGATGGGCATATCCCTGGTGCCATCTTTGTTGATCTTGAAAAAGATCTAGTGAACTCCGATCGCACAGATGCCCCTGCAGGTCGTCATCCATTCCCCTCGCCATCAGCCTTTGCGGGAGCAATGTCGCGTCTTGGAATCAGTAACACCTCGCGGGTTATTGCCTACGACGACACAGGAGGTATGACTGCAGCGCGATTCGTTGTGATGTTGCGCATGCTGGGTTGCCAAGCCTCATTGCTTGATGGAGGAATCGCGGCGTGGCAAACACAGTCACATGAATCACTAGCCACAGGAAAACCAATGTCGGCGAAAGCCGGCACTTTCACTGCGACACCATGGCCCGTCAATCAACTCGCCAGTAAACAAGAAGTTGAAGAGATTCTGACTCGAAGTGCAACTTCATCACGACCAGTCATACTTGACGCGCGTAGTCCCGACCGCTTCGCTGGCAACGTCAATGAAGCCACGGCCAAACTTGATCCGCGACCTGGTCACATCCCAGGGGCATTCAACGCCCCTTGGAATAGTCTCCTCGATTCGCAAACCTGCATGCTGAAAAATGTGGAAGAACTGCGCGTCCACTACGAGTCATTGTGTGTTGACGTTGCCGACGATGTCATTGCCTATTGCGGCAGCGGAATCTCTGCTTGTCTCAATATCGTGGCCCTCGAACATGCCGGATTCGGCCCCGCACGACTTTTTGTCGCTTCCTGGTCGGGTTGGGCCTCTGACCCGCAGGCACCCGTTGAAGTTGGCAGTGCAACTCCCGACCGTGACGCTTTCATCAAGCACACCTCATCTAGCAACAGTCATGCTGTTCGTGAGTTGCGTCGAACACGACAGAAAAATCGACTGGCCGAAGTTGAATGGTTTGAAGCTCTCTATCGGGTCTACCTTGCGGCATTTATTTTCGGTGGTGGAATTTTATTTCTTTCCGGTCTGGTCACCGATGAACCAGTCACCACTACAACCGCCGCTGATGTCTTCAAGTTTGGGCCGAGTTGGCTCGGTCTCGCTGGTGTCTTGGCACTCGCTATGGGCCTGCGCTCGGGTAGTCGCGGTGGTCCATTAGCAATTGAAGAAGCAGATGTTCGCCACGTATTGCTAGCCCCCATCAGTCGTCAGCGTGTTTTGATGCGCCCCGCTGTTCAACGATTGCGCACAGTGATGTTCTCTACCGCCGGCGCGGGCGCAGTGGCTGGTCAACTTGCTGGACGGCGTTTACCTGGCACTTCAATGGCGTGGGCGTTGTCCGGATCTGTGTGGGGGGCCACTGCGGGTGCGCTTTTTGTGGGCGCAGCCTTATGCGCACATTCATTAAAACTTCGTGGCTGGATGGCCAGCATTATTGGTGCCGCATTATTGACTTGGCAAGTCACTGCATCGCTACCAAACTCAACGCTTACTGGTCCCGGAGATCTACAAGGCGGTCTCGCAATGTGGGGTCAACGGACACGCTTCGTAGAAATAGCTCCCACACTCGCTGCCGCGCTTTTGATGATCATTGGTTTAGCATTGCTCGGTCGACAGTCCCTCGAATCTTTATCGCGTCGTTCTGCATTAGTCAGTCAACTCCGGTTTGCGGTGACACTGCAAGATTTGCGGACAGTGACTTTGTTACGCCGACAACTCAGCCAAGAACGAAGTCGTAGCCGACCGTGGCTCAAGATTCGTCGTCATCGTGGTTTTTCCACTGAATGGCATCGCGGTTGGCAAGGTCTCTTACGATTTCCCGTGAGTCGCCTAACACGCATTGTTTCATTGGCCATCATCGCTGGCTTGTGTCAGGTGGCGATGTACAACGGAACAACAGCCGCCATCGTTGGTAGCGGACTGGCGTTATTTATATTGGGATTGGAACTCTGTGAACCTCTTGCCCAAGAAATTGATCAAGGGGAACGCACCGACGCCTATCCGAAAATTCGCGGCGTGATGTATCTCTCGCTTCTCACGTCAACTGGTGCGATTTGTTTTCCCGTTGTGGGCATCATGGTCGCCACGATGGGACTTGCTGAACCAAAAATGTGGTCAGTTGCCGTCATTTGTGCAGTCCCCGCAATGCTTGGTGGTCTGATCGGCGCAGCCATCAACATTGTCTCTGGTGCCCCCGATCAAATTTCGTCAAACGCCCAAGCCAACATGATGCCCCCTGAAGTTGCAGGAACGCTGAGTTTGATCAAGGCAATTTGGCCAGTTGTCTTAGCAGTCATTGGCAGTCTGCCAATGCTAGGAGTACGTTCCGCCCTGGCTCATGGCTCCGGTGCACCTGCCGCTGCCATGCGCATCGCGATTGCGGTCCTCCTTTTGTCATTCATTATTGGTGGATGGGTTCGCTTTCGTGATGACATCAAAAAATCATTAGCTGACGCCGCCGCTGAAGGTCGCGGTCAAAAATCACGTACAGGAGCAAACTCATGAGTCGCCATCCCAAACCACCTAACTCCACCTCACCGAGCGCCCCTGGCGGTTCGCGGACTGCACCGGTTTTACCAGCAGCCCTCATCGCCACCAATGTTGCAAAGGACTACGGGGACGGACCAGCTTTATATCCACTGTCCGTGCGCGTTGAAGAACATGAGCGCATCGCTCTGATCGGTCATAACGGTTCGGGAAAGACGACATTTTTGCGCATCGCCACTGGACTTCTTGAACCAGCTTCTGGCGGCGTAACAATCTTCGGTCAAGAACCAGGCTCCATGGCAGCACGTTCGAAACTGAGTTACCTTGCCGATACTCCTACTTTTTATGATGACCTCTCGGTATGGGAACACTTGGAGTACACCGCTCGGTTGCACAACATGACCGTCTGGGAGCAACGCGCCGCAGACCTTCTTGGACAACTTGGAATTTATGAACGCGGCGACGATCTCCCTTCGCGGTTCAGTCGCGGCCTGAAACAAAAAGCAGCCATCGCGATCGCCTTTATTCGCCCCTTCGAACTGATGTTGGTTGACGAACCTTTCGTCGGACTTGATGCCGATGGTAAAGAGGCATTGCTTGACCTCTTTGATCAGGCCTCGACAGCAGGCGCGGCGCTTGTGGTGGCAACCCACGAGTTAAGTTTCGTTTCTCGAACGGCACGTACAATCGCCCTGCGTGATGGAGCCTTGATCTTTGATGGTGAGTCATCACAAGCACAAGCCCGAGGGCTAGTAGCGGTTGAGGGCACTGCTTCTCAAGATTGATCCAGAAGGGTAGACTTTCGTGCATGTTCGAATTTGTCTCAATTAAGGTTTCACCAGACGCTCACGACGATTTGGCAAATCAACTCACTGCGCAATCACGTGAAGGTTGGAATGTCACCAGCATTGTGTCTGCTGGCAATGAGATCGTGGCTTTTCTCTCACGACCTCTCGTAGCGACGACTCCAGCATCTGCTGCGGGCTGGGCCTCCACCACTTCCGATTCAGCCGAGACGTCAACACCAACGACAACACCAACGACAACACCAGCGATGACGCCAACGACGACAGCCCCCAGCGTGCCCGCAGATTGGTACAAAGATCCTGCTGGTCGTTACGACTTCCGTTATTGGGATGGCAGCAAGTGGACAGAAAATGTCAGTCGCGCTGGTGTCAGATTTACCGACCCGCCAACTAAGTGACAAAAGTCTGCACTCATAACTTGGCGACTTTTCGCTAGGTTAGATCTGTGACATCAACTTCCATGCGTGCGACTTCAATTGGGCACGCGGGAATCTTTATTGAAACTCGCCAGGGCTCAATTTTGTGTGACCCCTGGTTCAACCCGGCGTATTTCGGTTCATGGTTTGTCTTTCCGCGTAACGACCAACTGAACGCAGAGCTAGCGAGAGCTATTCGCCAACCAAATTATTTGTATATCTCGCACCTCCACGGAGATCATCTCGATGAGCAGTGGTTGGTCGACAATATTTCTCCACAGACGCCGGTTCTGTTACCCGACTATCCGACCAAAGAGTTGGAGCGTCGTTTACGTCATCTCGGTTTTACTCACTTCATCACTACTAGTGACGGAATCGCCTGCGACCTCGGCGATGATCTGTCCATCGCCATACATGTTGAAACATCAATCACTGACGGTCCGGCTGGTGACTCGGCTCTTGTTGTCAGCGATGGGGTGCATCGCATCGTGAATCAAAATGATTGTCGGACGAGTGATCTCAGCGCTCTCCTGGCTCACGGTCCGATTGATCTGCATTTCCTGCAATATTCAGGCGCTATTTGGTATCCAATGGTTTACGACGAGCCAGAGGATCGGATGCGCGAACTCGTTGATCTGAAAGTTGAGAGCCAATTTGCACGAGCCATGCGCTATGTCGAGGCTCTGAATGCCCGTACCGTCGTTCCATCGGCAGGCCCACCCTGTTTTCTTGATCCTGATCTCTTTGCTTTCAATGACATAGCGAAGGATAGTTTTTCAATTTTCCCAGATCAGACAAAATTTCTCTCTCAATTGGATGCGGTGCAACGTCATGGGATCATCAATATTCCAGGAACTTGCATCACCCTCGGAGATGACATCAAAGTTCAACATCCCATCGCAGAGGCAGATGTTCGCGCAATCTTTTCTGACAAAGAGAGTTACTTGCGCAATTATCAATCCGACTATCTCATGTGGCTTGAAGACATGAAGACCACGTGGTCTCAAGAGAGTCCCGATTTGCTGACAACTCTCAAATTGTGGTGGGAGCCGCTTCTCGCAATGGCGCCAGCGCTACGACGAGGAGTCGGAGCTGCCTGCCTATTGCGAGCGGGCGATCTAGAGATACTTATTGATTTTCCCAACGGCGAAGTGCGCCCCTTCAACAACGAGGCCTACGGTTTCCGCTTTGAGATAGATCGTCGCCTAGTGGAAACCGTCGTCAGCCAAAACGCTGCTGATTGGAGCGACAAATTATTTCTCTCATTGCGCTTCAAGGCTTGGAGATCTGGCTCATA
>JBAWVW010000085.1:0-7017 GCA_037147055.1 Actinomycetes bacterium | reverse complement strand
CCTTGAGTTTGGCGAGATCGAAACTAAACAATTCGGCCGCACTCAAACCCACCATGCGACGCGTCTCATCAATCGGAATGTCATGGAAGGTTTTCTTCAGCCAAGCGCGGGTGTTCGGCCATGTGCCTTCGGGATGTGGGAAATCGTTACCCCACATAATATTTCCAACGCCGATTTCATAACGCATACCCAACTCACGACGCTTGGTATTGGAAGCACCGATGAACACGTTGCGATCGATGTACTCGCTTGGAAGCATTTTGATAGCACCCTTAAACGGATCGCCACCTAATTTTTCCGTACCCTTTTGACCAAGAGCAAGTCGATCCCAGAACCAAATCTGTGGTGGCAACCACCAGCAACCGGCCTCGGTTACACCAAAGCGCAAACCAGGGAAACGCTCGAACACACCAGACCACAGCATGAACCACAATGGGCGCGCTGGCCACCACACAACTTCAGTGACATAGATACCGAGGTGATTGTCATACTCATCGCGCGAGGCTGGGCCCGAGTGCGTTGAGATCGGCATATTCAATTCTTCGCATAAGGCCCACACAGGGTCGTAATGACGATCGTGATACGGCAACTGATTGACCCACATCGCGGGAATCATCACGCCGCCTAAGCCGGAGTCTTTAGCTCGACGAATTTCAGCCAAAACCCGTGGTAGATCGGCCGTAATGGGCACAAGGGCCATGCCACGGCGGCGCTCTGGACTTTGTGAACATAATTCGGCGAGCCAACGATTGTGAGCGATGGATCCAGCAAGACCTAATTCGGGATCCATGTCCCCGGACATCCCGAGACCCGCCCCAAATGGCACGCATGTACGACTCTCGACTGCGTCGGCATCGGGGAAAATGATTTCACCGGCAACACCATCGCCGTCAAGTTCCTGATCACGACGCGTCGCCTCCCAACCGCTGCGTAATGCTTCCTCGTGTTCTTCAAACCACTTCTTGGCGTAATCCTCGTTACGTGTTCCGAGCATCGTGGAAACCTCAAGTGCCTTGTCGCGCTCTGCCAAGAACTCATCGAACTGGGGATGAAACTTTTTCTCCAAGTACTCGCGATAATCGGCAGTCGGAAGCCCTGCGTGACTGTCAGCCGAGACAATGATGTACGGATCGTTGACTGGCACGTTGAGATATGGATCGATATATGGATTCCCCGTATGAGTGGATGGGTTGTCAATAGTGGTCATACTTTTCTCCTTGGTGTATTCATGATTTTCAGCCTGGTACCTGTCGTAAATAGGTCGGATTACTCCGCGATTTCATTGACTCATAGCGAAGACGCATCGAGGTGTCGCCACGTTCGCTATCGGGCATCATCCAAAACTGGTTGCGTAAAATACCATCAACAACCATGTCGGCAACTTCTTCCACGGCCGTATAAGCAATTGCGTGTCCAGCAGCCTTCATCTGAATTTCTAATTGTTCAACCGTTGTGTACGGAGTCTTACGCGGTCGTTGTTTCGCAAACTCATCAGTGCGCGATCGCCACGATTCAAACAGACCAGTGCGCAACATGTTCGGCCCTGGGAATAACACCGAAACACCAATGGCCGACTCAACTTCTTGCAATTGTGCGTAGAGACATTCTGAAGCGGTGACCACAGCAGCTTTTGTGGCGGCATATTGCGGGGTTCCTGATAGTGGTGATACTCCGCCATTTCCTGAAGAGGTGTTCACGATGTGTGCCTCTTCACCGTGAGCCAACATGGCTGGCACGAACGAGTTGATCCCGTGAATCACACCCATCACGTTGACCGCTATCGCCCACTTCCAATCATTGAGTTCGTGTTCCCACATTCGACCTTCAGCCCCAGCACCGATGCCAGCGTTATTGCACACGACATGCACCGCTCCGTAGGTGTCCAAAGTGAAATCACGCAATGCGTCAACTGATTCCTGATTGGTCACATCAGTGACATGACCGCTGATCTTTAAACCCTTAGCACGACACTCTTCAACAGTGGCTTGCAAAAGTGGGGCTTGCACATCGGCCAAAACAACTTTCATTCCTTCAGCGGCGAAACGCTCGCCCATCGCACGACCGAGACCACCACCGCCACCAGTGACCACTGCAACTTTTCCTGCCAATGATTTCATTGCATTCCCCTTTGACTACTGACCATCACACATCGGCAGTCAAGCCGACAAAAGCAGGACAACGTTGCGCTTCTTTAGGCACTCCACCTTTAGGGAGAGCGACTGCCACATCAGACACCTTCGGTCCGATTCTGGCAGCGATTGGTGCAAGTTGTTTGAGATCAAAGCCGTACACATCGGCGGCATTGAGACCCAACATCTGTTCAATCTCTACAGGCGCGCAGTCAGCAAAGGCTGCGCGTAATGCCTCAGTGCTATACGGAAAACTGGTTTCCTTATGTGGGTAATCGCTGCCCCACATAATGCTGTCAACGCCCACCTTGTAACGCGAAGGCACTTCTCCTGGACGAATGAAACTTGAACCTGTGTAGCACTGACGAGCCCAGTATTCGCTTGGTTGCAACGGCAAGCGCGACATCACAGGTTGCCCCCAGACATGTTCTTGCGAACCAACTGCATGACGCATTCGGTCAAAGAAATAATCCAAGCGAGTCAACTCACCTGGAACCCATTCAGTGCCTTGCTCAGTAAACACGCACTTCATTTCGGGGTGACGCTCCATAGCCCCCGAAACAATGAGATGAGTGAGCGCTCGATGTGACCACCAAGTGATCTCCAATAAAAAGATTACTGGAGATTCAACGGCCTCGGTCATGGCAGGACTGGCACTACCTCCGTGATGATTCACAGGCATGCCTAATTCTTCGCAGGCTGCCCATAGCGGACCGTAATAATTGATGTCATACAACTCAGGCAGTCCGACTCCAGGCGGCACCCCAGGAAGAAGAATTCCCCCCGTCAATCCAGCCGACTTTGCCCAGCGGATTTCTTTGATTGAGGCTTCAATATCGTGCAGATTGATTTGGCAAATGCCGACACGACGACCTGGTGTCTGACTGCAAAAATCTGCTAACCAACGATTGTGAGCACGCAATCCTGCCCAGCGCCGAGCAGCATCACCACTGTTGGCGGGGGGTGGCTGATAGGTCAACGAACTTTTGGGATAAAACGGTGGAATGGTGTTTGGATAAATCACCTCGGCAACAATTCCATCGGCCTCCATATCGGCTAAGCGCCGATCAGAGTCCCAATTGCGTGGCCCGTCTGGGCCCTTCAGATCCTCGTATGGAACCTCGTAGGTCTCGGCCCACGCATCAAACTGACTGACGTACTCTTTGTCAAGAAAAGGTCGATACTCCAACAGTTCTGCGCCAGCATGACAGTCAGCTGAAATAACCGTGTACCTCTCATCAACCATCTGATTTCCCCCTGACAACTGTTGGAACAACCACTGATATTCCTAGCAGTAGAAACCCAGACCGCGCACATCGGTTCACAAAGAAGCGACAAACTTTTGTGATCTGGCCAACGAATTGGCGGAGAGGGTGGGATTCGAACCCACGGACTCCGTTTCGGGAGTCAACGTCTTAGCAGGACGTCCCATTCAACCGTGCTCTGGCACCTCTCCAAGGTGTAGCGGAAGAAGCCTACAGGCGAGTTTCCAGCAACACTTCGAGCGGAACG
Organism: Actinomycetes bacterium; assembly: GCA_037147055.1. Classification (GTDB taxonomy): domain Bacteria; phylum Actinomycetota; class Acidimicrobiia; order Acidimicrobiales; family Ilumatobacteraceae; genus Casp-actino8. The sequence goes on along the minus strand of JBAWVW010000085.1, from coordinate 3,376 downwards.
GGAGGGATTCGAACCCCCGGGCCTTGTGAGCCTTCCGCTTTCAAGGCGGATGCATTTGTCCGCTCTGCCACCGTTCCGCCTGTGAGGCTAGCGACTATTTTCGTGAGTACCATCGCCATTTCAGGTAGCGATACTGATTCCGAAAAGTCTCTCAAAACTGGCCATGTACTCGGCGTCGTCCTCAATGGCCCCCAGCGCCAGCCAATCGGCGTCACTGACCGAATCTCGACGTGCCAAAATCTCGGGACCGCCCCAAGATACGGGATAACGCAATCGCGGGGTCGTGGTTTCAATGGCTTGGCGAATCACAGCCCCCACCTCAAATGGGTCCGTGGAGTTAGCCATGCCCGCTGCATAAAACTGAAACATGCGGCGGTAGTGGGCCTCGTAGGCGCCCGTGCTGTTTGGAGCGTCAATATTTTTGGCGAAGATCGCCGATTTAGTAATCCCCGGCTCAATGATGGCGACACGAATATTGAAAGGCGCAAGTTCCTGAGCGAGACCTTCACTCATTGCTTCAAGGGCCCACTTAGATGCCACATAGGGGGCTTGCGCGAGAGCGGCAAAACGACCCACGACCGAGGAGACGTTGATGATGCAACCCGACTTTCGTTGACGCATCGCTGGCAGAACTTCTTGGGCACAACGAACTGCACCACAAAGATTGATATTCATAATGTCGAGATACAACGAAGACGGACATTCTTCGACCACAGCGTTTCCACCAACACCAGCATTATTCACTAACACGTCGATGCGCTCGGTGCGTTGCATGATGTCCACAAATCCGTTGGTGACGCTTTGATCATCGGCGATATCTAATTCAACCCACTCAATGTCGACGCCAACTGCACTTGCCATTGAGATGGCCTTGGTGGCTTTATCAATACTTCGGACGGTGCCAAAGACACGGTATCCATTTTGTGCCAAGTAAATAGCGGTCGCTCGGCCGATCCCCGAGTTTGCTCCGGTGACAACGGCAACTGATGGTGAGTGTGCAGACATATCTGCACACTAGGCGAAAAAACGAGATTATTGAATCGTCAAGCGGAGTTGATCTATCCAGTCATCAGCTTGTTGCCAACGTACATCAGCATGTTCGCGAGTGCTGTGTACATGAAGCGAGTGCGCAGGATAAGAACCTAAAAACTTCACATTTCCTTGCTTGGCATGCAGTGCCCGCAAGGCGTCGGCAACCAACTCATCGGCGATATGTCCGTCGAGGTACATCACGAAACAATAATCACCAAGTCCGCCATCTTTCGTCGGTCGGGACAGCAAGTTGGTGATGTTCACTCGTCGTGCAGCGAACTCTTGCAAGATTGAAATCAAACTGCCTGGCTCATCAGCGCGTTGATAAACAACAATGCCAGTGATGTCATGGCCCGTCGGTGCAGGTATCCCTGAGCGACCGACAACAACGAAGCGCGTCTGATTGCCAGCATGATCAGCAATATCGGTTGCCAAGATGTCGAGACCATAAAGTTCTGCGGCGTTCCGTGGAGCAACAGCCGCGACTCCTGCCACAGCATTCGTCGCAACTGTCATTGCTGCATCAGCGGTGCTATTTGCTGCGTGCACCTGCGCATCAGGAAGGTTTTCCCGTAAGTACCGATGGCATTGAGCCGTGGCAACAGGAATTGACAACACAGTCGTGACATCGCCAAGTGCTGTCCCAGGTAAGGCCATCAAGCAATGCTCAATGTCAAGAACAATTTCGCGTTGAATCAACAGTTCGTAATCGAAGGACAAAGCATCTTGAGTGAAGTTCACTGTGCCCTCAATGGAATTTTCAATCGGGACGACACCGAAGTCCACTGCGCCACTTTGTACAGCATCCAAGACATCTGGCACCGAGCGATATGCCACCAACTCAGCCTGATTGAGATCTACCTGAGACCGCACGGCCTGTTCAGTGAAGGTCCCGAAAGGTCCAAGAAACGCAACAAGCAAAGACTGCTCGGTTGGGTGCTGGGATGGAGTGGAAGTGTTCACAATCGCCAAGGCTAGAGGCACGGTCGCCAAGTGGCAGGATGATTATGTGGATGTTGAAACCTTGCGCCAATTAATGGATGGAGTTTCTGCAGGTACGGTCTCGCCAGATGAGGCAGTTGAACGGCTCAAAAGACTGCCTTTCAGCGATGTCGGCGATGCCTTGGTGGATCACCACCGACACCTCCGTCAAGGCACCCCCGAGGCCGTCTACGGACCAGGTAAAACCCCTGAGCAATGCGTTTTGATCGTTGCTGAGTTACTGGCCCACGGCACTGGACCCATCCTCGTGACGCGTACCAGCCAAGATCAATGTCTAGCCCTGACGACTGCTTTCGGCCCCGCTGAGATGGCCAATGGCTCCATGCTGTGGCGCGCTGCAACACCCTGGTACGAAGGACGGGCTCTTGTAATTTCCGCGGGCACCGCAGATGTACCCGTGGTGGATGAGTGCCTCTTGGCTTTACGCGCCCACGGCATTATCGGCGCCCGCATCACCGATGTCGGTGTAGCGGGGTTGCATCGATTGCTGGATCGACTTGATGACATCATGGCCGCAGATGTCATCGTCGTGGTCGCTGGCATGGAAGGCGCCTTAGCCAGTGTTATCGGCGGACTCAGTGGAAAACCTGTGATCGCCGTACCCACCAATGTCGGGTACGGATCGGGTCTCGAAGGTGTCACGGCACTTTTGGCAATGCACGCCACCTGTGCCAATGGCGTCACTGTGGTCGGCATTGATAATGGTTATGGAGCAGCATGCGCAGTATCGCGTATCCTTCGTAGTCTCCAACCGAAAGAGAAATCATGAGTCGCGTCGCTTGGTTTAATTGCACTGCTGGAACAGCAGGAGATATGACTCTGGCCGCACTCGTTGACGCAGGTGCAGATTCATTTGCCGTTGGAGCAATTCTTGGGGGCTTAAAAATTGATGATTACGCCCTCACCTTTGAGCGCACTCAGCGCTCTGGTGTCAGTGCGACTCGCGCCATTGTTGCCGTGCACGATCATCAGACCGAAAATCAACATCACCACCGCTCGTGGAAAAATATTTCTCAACTGCTACAAGATTCCGAATTACCAGATCGTGTTCTGGCACGAGCGCTCACAGTGTTTCACGTCTTGGCCGAAGTTGAAGCCAAGATTCATGACGTCAGTATTGACGACATCGAATTTCACGAAGTTGGAAGTGTTGATGCGATCATTGACATTGTTGGCGTGTGTGCCGCTCTCGAAGTTCTCAATATTGAAAAAATATTTTGTAGCAATATTGCCGTTGGCCACGGACATATCAATACCGCGCATGGTGTGCTCCCCAACCCTGCGCCAGCAGTGACTGCTTTATGTGCCCTGCGTCATGTCACCATGGTCGGACTTGATGACC
>JBAWVW010000084.1:0-7201 GCA_037147055.1 Actinomycetes bacterium | reverse complement strand
GCCCAGCAAGACAGGGCATTCTGGTCAACCCAGACCGTTCAGGCTCGTCTTCAACACGTTCTTGAACTACGCAGGATGAACTATGGAACAGATCGAGTTTCCTCAAGACTTCTCCGAGTTCTTGAAATTACTCAACGCACACCACGTTGAGTATCTCCTCATTGGGGGCTTCGCTGTTGCGATTCACGGATATCCCCGTGCAACCGCTGATATGGACGTTTGGGTCGCGCGGAATCGTGCCAATGCCGAGCGGATTGTCTCTTGCCTCCGTGAATTTGGATTTGACACGCCAGATCTAATTCCTGAATTGTTTGAAGATCCCGATCGAATTATCCGAATGGGTGAAGCACCATTACGTATTGAAATTCTCACGGACATTGACGGCGTGACCTTCGACGACTGTTACTCGCGGGCCAATGAACAAATTGTTGACGGATCTCCAGTCCCCGTCATCTCATTGAATGATCTCAAAGTCAATAAGCGAGCTAGTGGACGATCGAAAGACCACGACGATCTCGAGAATCTTCCCTGACCAACAAATTGCATTCCAAGATTCGGCGTTTCGCGTTCCAAACGTGAACTGAAAGTCCAACCACTACCCCATCAACATTGGGTTTTGGAATGACGCACCAGCCTCACGAAGGCGGGGATGGTGCGAAATGTGGTGCGAAATTCGCCACCACACTTTGCGTCATCATCGGTAGGGCTAGTGGGGGGGTAACCACATAATGCCCACAGAATTTGTCAACCGTATTTGCGGCCTGTGATTTACCTGCGAAAACGAATGCAGGACGCATTTATATTGAAAACCTGAGCTGAAATTATTGTGGTCAGCAACACTCAGACCGATGTTGGCAAGAATTATTGAAGTGTTGCCCACACTGGCTGATGATCTGATGCATCTGTGATTCCATCGATGGAGGCGCTGACTGTTTCAAAGTGTGGAGAGACAAAAATAAAGTCGATACGCAAATCCCGGTTGGTGCCTTGTTCAGGGTTTTTCTTAAAGGTCGAGGTGGATTCTGCAGTCGCTGCAGAGAGCGACCACGTGTCAATAAATCCAGCGTCAGTGACGAGCTTGATCACGTGTGATTCTGGCTCGTCATTAAAGTCTCCGGTCAGAATGATTTCTTCGGGCATGTGAGGAACAACGTCGTTCATCTGCCAGTGTTCACGATACTCATCAGCGCCCTCATCACCGTTCCATGCACCACCCTCAACTGTTGCGGCAGCACACTGTTTGAGAATCGACTGGATCTGTGTAATACGGTTTGTCTCGGTCACATCGGTGAGATGGAGGTTGATAACACGAATCTGTTTATCGGGGGTAGCGATGACGGCCTCAAGAGCAACGCTCCACATATTCATATTGATTCCAGTGTCATCTTTCGGCAAATGTATAACGCGCGATGACGTGATCGGGAATCGGCTTGCGATCATTTGTCCGCCTTGGCGGCGGAGGTTCTTAATCGAACCGTCTGATTGAACAACACTCGCATCAACATCGATAGAGGGCCCGAAGACACAATACCTATCTGGGAGCAGTCGCTGGATGTCGTCAAACTGGTCGGCCATAAGTGTGCGCCTCCAATTGCGATCAATCTCTTGAAGGCAGATGATGTCGGCATCGCGAATTGGCTCTATTGAGCGACCGAGGTTGTAATGGCCGTCGACCCCTAATGAATACTGGATGTTATAAGAGACAACAGAAAGCAAACTCATAATGGACAGCATAATAAGCACATAGCATTGGGTTAATGAACAAGAAAACAATTCTTCGGGTATCCATGATGGTATTGTTTTGCGGGTCAGCAGTGCTGGCTTCATGCGGCAGGGCCACAACCGTCTCAGGTGTACTGCGGGTTGCAAACGATGCTGGGTTTGGTGGCGCTGAGACAATGGATCCATACGATGGAAACAGAACATGGCCAACCATCAACATGGTGTTCGACCGCCTCATTGGAGTTGACAAAGATTTCTCACCGATTCCAGAACTTGCTCTCACATGGTCTTCCAACGATGATTTGTCAGAATGGACTCTTGCGCTTCGCGAGGGCGTGAAGTTTCACGACGGTAGCGATTTCAATGCCGACGATGTCGTGTATTCAATTAACCGCATGATTGATCCAGAGTTTGACTCTCCTGTGCGTGCGGTGCTTGGAGTGATCAAGGCTGTCAAGGCGATCGATGATTACACAGTCAAGCTTTCCTTGACGACAGGGGAAGCCGACCTTCCTTCGTTACTTGCCGACTATCGCGCGCTGATGACGCCAGTCGACTCACAGGCAACAATTGGCAAGACCCCAATCGGCACGGGTCCGTTCAAGATGGAGACATTTGATCCCGAAGGGACAACCGTTCTTGTTGCGAACGAGAACTATTTCCTTGGCAAGCCTCAGTTGAGCAAAATAGAAATCATCACGTTTGCAGACTCACAATCGGCTGCGCAAGCACTCTCCGGCGACCAAGTGGATCTGTTGTTGTCTATTGATGGTAAGTCGTCGTCAATCTTTGGAGACACTGACAAATTTACGCTACAAACAATTCCGTCTGGCGACTGGAACGCCATAGATTTTCGAGTCGACAGAAAACCGTTTGACGATGTGCGGGTGCGAAAAGCATTGCGTATTGCTGCAGATCGTCAAATAATCACCGACACCGTGTTAGGGATTGGTGGCGGAGTTGTTGCGTGCGATACTCCTGTTTGGACTGCAGACCCATATCGGTGGGACGGGCCATGCGAGAAGGACACCGAGGGAGCAAAGGCATTGCTAGCCGAGGCCGGATACCCAGACGGAATTGATATTGATATCTACACCAGCGATGTAGAAGTACACATGGTTGAACTTGTTGAGGCATATCAGCAACAAGTCAAGGATGCTGGTATCCGCGTCACGATCAAGATGGCTGACGCGAGCGGCTTTTGGGATGACGTGTGGATGAAAGAGTCTGCGTTTGTTGACAGCTGGGGTCAGCGTCCCGCCGCCCAAGTACTCAATGAGGTATACCGCAGCACTGCTGCGTGGAATCCGACTGGCCAAGTTGACAAAGTACTTGACACAATGCTCGATGACGCCAGATCAACTCTGGATTTGGCACAACGTAAGCAAAAGTACGCTGCAATCCAAGAGCATCTATTCGAAAATTCTGGAATCTTTCTGCCGTATCACAAGACTCTGACGCGAGTGATGAGCAGTAAAGTTCAGGGAATCGACTCCATCGTGATTGACGCAGTTCGATGGGAGAAGATTAGCGTTTCGTGATATCTGCATGAAAAATTTGGTACGTCGAGTCCTGTTCACCTTTGGCGCATTTGCGTTGCTTGCTGTCTTATCGTTTCTCGGAATTGATGCATTACCGGGAGATGGCTGCACTGCGTTGCATGGCCGATTTGCCACACCAGCCAAGATTGCCGAATGTCGCGAGGAGCATAGGCTCAATGACTCAGTAGTTGTTCGACTCGGCAACTGGGCCAACGACGCAGTGCACGGAGATCTTGGCTATTCAATCAAGCGTGACGATCAGGTTGCACAGATCGTTCTACCACGAATACGAAACACCGCCATGTTGGCTGTAGTCGCTGCGCTCATGGCTTTTCCCAGCGCGATTATCGCGGGCTTACTGATTGGTCGTTATCCGCAAAGTCGTATCGGAAAAATAATCAATACTCTGGGGCTAGTTGCGATGACACTTCCAGAGTTTGTTATCGCCACCATTTTGTGGCTGCTCTTCTCTATTTGGATTCCAATATTTCCCGGTGTGACGGTGGTGCCGAGCAATGCAACCATCTTGGAGCTCTTGCCGCATATTTGGATGCCCGCTCTAACGCTTGCGGCAGTGGTGTTTGCACACTCAATGCGCACAATGAAAGCCGGAGTGACAACGGTTAAGTTGATGCCTTTTGTAGAAAGTGCCCGACTTCGAGGAACAGGAGAACGGGTCACGTTACTACGCCATATTTTGCCAGCAGCTTTGCCCCCTGTAGTCAACACGATTGCTGTAGATACAGCATGGCTTCTTACCGGAACCTTTGTGACAGAGGCAGTATTTAACTATCGCGGATTGGGCAGATTGGCAATTGATGCGATTTCAGATCGTGACACGGCAGTCATCTTGCCGATTGTGTTGTTTGGACTTGGCGTGTACCTCACTATGTCACTTATCGCAGACATGGTGGTACGACTTCTTGACCCCCGGCTGAGACAGCACTCATGAATAGTTCGTCACAGCGCCGGTTGATTCCGATCCGAATAATTGTGTATTGCGTACTTGGGTTCCACGCAATCGTTGCCCTCATCGCACCACTATTGCCGCTCGCCCCTACAGACGAGCAAGATTCCGGAGCGATGCTGCAAGGATTTTCAGGGACTCACTGGCTGGGCACGGATGCTTTAGGTCGAGATATCTTAAGTCGCGTACTCCACGGCGGCCGACCATCGCTCGTTATTGCAGTGTTGGCGACACTCCTCTCTGCGATCATTGGCGTTGCACTTGGCTCACTTGCTGCATTGGCCGGCGGTTGGGTTGATGAAGCATTAGCAAGACTGATCGACTTTTTGTTGGCGGTACCAACATTGATTTTGCTTTTGTTAATCGCAAGCTTTTTCGGACACGATCCATTTATCTTGACTGTCACTCTTGGTTTGATGTATGCCGCTCCCATTGCGCGAGTCGCCCGCGGAAGCACCCAAGTATTGCTAGCGCGTGACTTCGTGCGAGTTGCAAGATTGCAAGGCGGGCGAGGCATCAATCTGTTGTTTGCTGAGGTGTTGCCCAACGTGTGGCGCGTAGTTTTGACTGAGATAGCCATGCAGTTCACTTGGATTATTCTGGCCTTCAGCTCACTTTCATTTCTTGGACTCGGCGCAAGCCCTCCTACACCCGAATGGGGATTGATGATTGCCGAAGCGCGCTCGTATATGACAATTAATCCGCTCTCAGTCATCGCCCCAATTGTGATGCTTGGTTCACTTGTCTTAGCTGTTCAGGCACTGGTAGATCGCGAATGAACACCATCTTGCAGTTTGATCAGGTGTGTGTCGAGGCTCGAGATCGCCATCAAGTTATGACGCCAATTCTTCAATCCGTAGATCTGAGAGTCGAAATGGGTGAGAAGCTCGGCATCGTCGGCGGATCTGGAAGTGGAAAATCGACTCTGTTACGCATAGCGGCTGGGGTGTTGTCGCCAGGATTACACCACACGTCGGGCAATGTCTCAACGGCAGGGGTAGACATGCTGGCTGTCGACCCTAAAGTTCGTCAGCAAATGTACGGCAGTACAGTCGCGCTCGTTGCGCAATCACTGGGCGAGGCTCTCACATCTCACCTGACCATTCGAGCACATTTCCGTGACACGCTCGGTCATGACGTCAACGACGAAACAATTTTGTCATCACTCAGTGATGCTGGTTTGGACGGCGTTCAATATCTACAACGTTTCCCGCACCAGATTTCTGGGGGTGAGCGACAGCGCATTTTGCTTGCTCTTGCTCTCGTTCGGTCACCTTCCTTGTTGTTGCTTGATGAGCCGACCTCGGCCCTAGACGTAGGGACTGCAGCAGATGTATTGGCAACAATTATCAAGTTGCAAGAGTTGAGAGGATTTGCGCTGGTCTGTGTGAGCCATGACCTTGGGGTCGTTGGGCGAGTCTCTGATCGAGTGGTGGTGATGAATCATGGGCAAATCGTGGAACATGGTTTGACTGAACGTGTTCTTGCGACTCCATCTGATCCGTACACACAGTCCCTGCTCGCATCTATACCCCGACTGCATGTACGAATACGCGAACCACAACCGAGCGTGCATCAACCAGTCGTTATTGTGCACGATCTCACCGTTATCAGAAATGGATCTAGGCGCGCACTTGACTCAGTCAGCTTGGAGATCGGAAAAGGTGAAGTTCTTGGAGTCATCGGCGAATCAGGGAGTGGCAAGTCGACACTCTTATCAGTGATCTGTGGACTGATCTCATCCTCCTCAGGTTCAATTCACAACGGCGACGGGTTTGATCTCTCCACTCCCTTGCGCAGTCGACCGCATGCAATTCTTTCTGAAATTCAAATGGTGTTTCAAAATCCAGATGACTCGCTTAATCCCACACGAACTGTTGAACAGTCAATGTGTCGCTACACCCATGCCAATCGTGACGAAGTACTTGCAGCGCTCGATGCAGTGGAGCTATCTGCACAGTTCTTGACCCGGCGTCCAGCCGAAATGTCGGGTGGAGAAAAGCAACGCGTCGCCGTCGCAAGAGCTCTGCTCATGCATCCGCAACTGTTGTTACTTGACGAAGTCACATCGGCACTAGACGTCACCGTGCAAGCTTCCGTGGTCAAGATGCTTGCGAGTGTCCAGGCAGCCAGCGGAATGTCAATGGTTATGGTGTCTCACGACATTGCACTGATTGCATCATTGGCCGACACACTCATTGTCTTAAGAAACGGAAAAGTTGTCGAACAAGGTTCAGTCGATGCTGTTATCAATTCTCCGTTAGACCCATATACGCAGCACTTAGTGAAATTAGCGGCGACCACAATTCACAAATAAACCAACTAGAAGTTGACCGACAGTGTCATGGACCCCGTTTGCCGGTTCACCTGGAGGCGGAGCCAGTGCGAAATCCCCTGTCAGCCTTCACGTCATCTACATAGAGGGCTACTAGGGAGTGCTCAGAGTAGAAAGACTGCACCAAACTCGAGTATTTTCCCGGATCTACTGATCTATAGCAAGATTTTTTCGCCACGAAGAGAAACTCTTCACCGATCCTGCATGGGGCATTCTTAACCATGGGAACGGATAAACCTCTGCTAGGTCTTTAAATTTCTTAAATGAAGGAACTGGCGCGAACGTCACAGCCACTGCGTGGTCTGCTGCAAATTGATATGGATCTCCAAGATATACACGGAGGTCTCTCCGTGCAGACAGATCTTGAAGTGTCTGAAGATAGAACGCAATGCGATGTGAACTCAGTTGAAGTTTTCGTAACGCTGGCTCATTAAAGACAAATACAACGGGGAGTTCTGGATGAGCAACCATCGCTGGGTCTGCATCCCCTATTGAGTCAATCGTCAGCAACACATACTCTGCATTCTTATTCAACACCGGCGCGACCGGACCTCGAGTTGCAGCAAGATCAAGGTCCACGTCAAGTCGATCATTGTTTGCGCTGTGAGCAAGTGTGGTCTCTTCAGGAAACTCGGC
>JBAWVW010000083.1:0-7231 GCA_037147055.1 Actinomycetes bacterium | reverse complement strand
CATCACGATGATCAGTGAGAAATGTGCCCCATAAATAGACAGTCTCAGCATTCTCCATATCAACATCAACCTCAATATCTCCACGCGAAATACTTAACAGAGGATCATTCCGTTCCGAATATGGGCGCCTATCGTCCCGAAGGCGCACGCGCGCTCCGTCAATACTTGAAACCAAACGAGTAAAAGGCTTGATCAACAACGCTGTGGCATTCAAAGTCAGAAGATCTCCAACTGCAGTGATCCCGACTGATTCAAGATACGCAGGTCCATTTTTCTTTCTTCCAGTAAGAACTGTGACAGGTTCACTCGGATGTGAATAAGCCTGCGCGGAGGCAACCAATTCTGCCAAATCAATATTGTTGGCTTTTGCACCGACCATCACTTGTGCCGTCCGTAAATCCACAGCAGCAAGTTCCTCCATCGTCACGATGTCGGCCGCTCCAAGCGAGTGAACGTTATCCAGCGTGACTCCAGCGACTAGCGACACATGTTTGATCGCATCTAACTCTTCATAACACACATTGCTCCACGTACATTGGGCGCAATTGCCGTGCAGGATTGGCTCCGTTAAACGATGTTCTGTCTTTTGGTTGAGAACAATGGTGATCGCCTGCCAGCGAAAAGACCATTCCAGATTGGATATCTCAAGTGCCGAACGTTGTTTCGTCTCCTGAGTAATCGGATCAGGATGTTTCCACATCGGCTCATCAAGTTGTCGCCACACGAGAATTCCTTCTCGATCAAAAATACCACCAAGTGGATCGGTTGAGCCTGCATGGCCAAGATCGCACAACATCTGCCAGTAGTGAGCCAACTGTAACGAGTCATTCTTGTCGGGCGTTCCCTTGCCTACCTCAGTAAGAACGCATGACTCCCACCATGGATCATCAATAGACCCGACCTTCCATTCCTTAGGTTTAGCCGACCCATCAAGTGCGGAATGAAACTTCACGTCAACGGGGAGATACTCCCACTTTCCCTCGGCATTTTTTTTCTCTCCCACACGAACTAATATGTCCGGACGTCCAGATCGTCCATTCACTGTTGATAACTGCGATCCCAAGATCAAGCGTTCACCCTTATGCATCGCCAAAGTTGTTTGCCGACCAAGGTCCCCTCCGCTGTCTGGAGACAGTCTCGTGACGCCATGCGTGCGTTCAAGAAGTGAGAAAATCTCGTCTTCGTGCTCAAGTCCTTGCTCAAATAACATCTGTAAAAAGGCACTGGGTTCAGCACGCGGCGCGTCTGCATAGGCAGGGTCACGATCATTAACGACCCGATGACCACAGTCATTAGTGAAGCGCCCGTCTCCGCTATCACCGGCAGGGATCTTGATTTCTAGAGCAGTCGGATCAGACAATGAGGTTCCTTTGTTCGTGGTAGAGCAAAAACTGACGGTGCATAGCGTGTCCTCGACCGACTAAATCTGCACAGCCGATGGCTTGATCAGCCGAAGGCAGGTGTGCATCTAAAGTCTCTGAAATATGGTTACGAGTCACAAAGAAACATGCTGCTTCATGCCGCGAGGACATCACGCATAGACGACCGGTCTCAAGATCAAATCCAGATGGTGATGTCACGCCTGATAACGGGTGAACGGCGATCATGATTGGCTTTTCCAAGCCCTGCCATCGCTCCGGAGTCGTCACTCTAATTTTCTCGTACGACTTTTTGATACCTACAAGCACATGCTGGATCGCAGTATTCATTTGGTTATGAGTTGAGACAACACCAATGTCATTGATCGTTAATTGACGGGGTTTGTCGCGCTCATGAGGTCCCGTTGAAATCTCACACTTGCGGTCAATCAGACGCTTCACTATGTCACCGACAAAAGCAGCCAATTCAAGATCGGTTCCCGATGCCGGCCCAGAAATGGGAGTTGGGTAGCCGATCATTGAAGTCGAATAAGGCTCTTTTGATTGCCACATCTGTTGCAGTGCTCGATCGACAGAATCATCTGCCAGAGAGTCAACCGCGACTTGTCGCGTCGGCCGAATGAATCGTTCCCCTGGTTGGGCATCTGACTCGAAATTGAAGTCATAGAACCCGTTGACCAGAGCGGTTGAATCGGCAGGAAGACGGCGACACACTGCTATCTCCAGAGCCAGCAACTCATCAGCCAATTTAGGGTTAGCGAGAATGATCTGCGGAGCAGCGACGTGAGGTGGAAAATATGAAGACTCCCATCGATCAACTTCGATACCAATAGTCGGTGGAATCTGTCCGGGGTCACCAATCAAGATGTAGCGCGGGGCTATGTGTCGCATTGGCAAGAAGTCAGCCCAGGCCATTTGCCAGGCTTCATCGACAAAGAGCAAGTCAAACTGTCCATCAAGTTCGGATAAGCCGAACTTTGAAACCGTTCCAACAACAATGCCGGAACGAACTGGGAGACCCGACGCGTGCTTCACCACACACACCCGCTCATGCCCGTCCGAGGCGTCGTCGTAGCTCTTGCTCGAATACCGATAAACAGTTTGATCGGTATAACGCTCAACGATTCGCTCACAAATTTGATCGACCTGATTATTCGTTTGGGCGACAATGACGACTCGTAACTTCTTCTTGATGACAACTTCTAGTGATTCAATTAATGTGTATGTTTTGCCCGAACCTGGGGGCGCCTTCACAACGCATAAAGCCAGGTCACCACGAATGAATTCTTTGAGTGATTTAATTACCTTGCTCATTCATCATCACCCCCAGCAACTGGAACATCGTCGGCCTCGAAGGAAAAATAATCAAGAAGATCAAAGTCTGTTTCCGATTGTTTCGCGACTTTGTAAGAAAGTTTGGCCACCAAATTTGCTGGGAAATCCTCGAGCAAAATCAGTGTTTGACGCAACCATGATCGGTCACTAGGTGCCTCAGCCGCGGGCCCTACCCCAGTTTTTCGCGACTTCCACCCTGGAACAAGAATCACTTCACGTGTCTCAGGGTCAATGGAGACGATCGTTAAGGAACATTTGGGAATCCCAGCGATAGATAAAGTCCCACCTATTTTTAATGATGGCAACTCTGGGTAGTCATAGACAAAGGTCCACGTAGATCCATTACCTGCAACGGATTTCACTTTGCCGCGTAGTCCATGACCTTTCATCAATTCTTCATTCTGCAATTCGCGATCGCCATGAACCAAGAAATGCACGCGTTCTCTGTCTGCCGCTACCCGCTGGTGGTAGGCGAATGATGCTGCACGCGCACTCACATCTCCCCAGAGACCGGGCCAAAAGGGGCGCTCATCAATATTTCCAGAGGATTCCCTCAATGCGTTATCAAACCACAACTTGGAAAATTTGTCGGTGCCAATACGCACGAGATCGGTCAAGCCAGAGTTATATGCGCGAGCATCCTGACGCAAAATCTCAATTGTGCTTTCCACTAATTGGTGTCGACGCTCCAACTCAGTTTGTAAAACCAGAGAGATTGCGAGAGCTGTCTTTTTACCTTTGCTCACGCGCTCATCCCACGCTGGCTCATTCCACTTTTCAACTAAAGGACCTAACTGGCCACGCTCTAATTCTGGATCGAGCATGGCGGCGACTGAAAGTTTCTCTGCTGCGTGAGCGGCCAACAGACGGGTCTGACGCGTCCGCTGGCGACCTAACCAACTGAGCAAATAACCAAGATGGCCTTGCCGCACTGACGATCCAGGAAAAATATGAGCGATCTTCAAGGCATCAGATGCCACGATGACGGTCTGCTGTCCCGGTCTTTGCGATTCAACAAAGAGACAGTTGCACAGTTGTCCAAAGGCTCGTAAAACTTCTATCTCTGGGCGATCCCAAGTTGTTCGGGCATAGGCGAAAGCGATGGTGTGTAAAAGGTCAAGATGCGAACGACCCGGCACCCATATTTGGCGATGCCGATACATCATCGCTGTCTCATCGGTGTTCTCGGTGAAGTCGGGATGACCAAAGTGAATCAGGACTCGCTTAGCTACCTCGATCAAACTTGTTGCTACCAGATCACGGTTACGTGGATCCGCAACACTAAAGAACTCTGCTTCTTCGCCCATGAGACCGAGGGCTACACCCCACGGCAAGGACTCGCCTCCCATACGCACGAATGACAGGATCAATATTTCATCGTTGTCAGCCACATGAACATTGATGACCTCACCACGCTGAAGTGCCGAGCCCGCGTGCCAAGCGGTAATTCGGCGGATTGTTTCTAATTCGCCGCTCACGAGAAACCAGCAATCGAGCTTTTCATTTGAGAGAGAAAATCACGCTCTGCCGAATTTTTAGCCTTTGCCCCGTCAAGCAACTCATCAACGCGCGACAAACTTAAGCCACCGAGAAATCGCTCAACCTCATCACCGAGAACTGCGCCGCTTCCATCGGCCATTGCACGATTGAAGCACGCTTCAGAGCGCTCACAAAATGACAGACAAGCATCGCTAAAGGCCACAGGAGCCTTCAATACTTCATTAATCATGTCTAGATCTTCTTCGTCCTCGCCCGCACCGATGATGTCAGGCATACGTTCAGCAGACTCTCCCATCAACTCAAATCCGCGCTTAGCCCGCTCTGCTTGGAATCGCAGATCTTCGCCCATTCTGATTCGCGGTTGATTTGAGCCCGGATACGTGAGAATCAGAAAGCCTTCACTACTCAAAGCAAGTGACGTGCTCACACCAAGTTTTTCCAGAACTAGTTCAAGAGCGTGGACATACAGACCCATCTGGGCACGGGCTTTGGCGAGATCGGATTTTGATGTGTAGCCGCCACGATCGGGATATGTCTTGACTTCACCGACAGAAATAATGGCGCCCGTACCTTCCTCGGGATTGTCTTTGATGCACACGACATCAATGATCAGCGTGGCCTCGGGAAGCATGACGCCTTTAGGAATTCGTAATGTCAGACTTGAGACGACTCCCCGAAACGTCGATGTGTCCGCTAAAGACACGAGCAACTTTTCAGATTTCTTGATCGCCTCATCTAAATCAGCGAGGGGTCCCCCATTGGCTGAAGTACGAAAATCGAGAAATGACTTTTCGGTTTTTGTCAAGAGTCCAACTTTGTGCATTGATGCAAGAAGAACTTTTGCACCATCGCGGACAAGGCTGGCTTCAAAATTGTTGCCTCGGGCTAGAGCGAAAACCGATTGTCCTTCTTTGGGCGCCAGTGGATTCTCACGCCGAGCCACGGCCCCCATTTTCACGTTGTGCACCGCTGACACAAGATTTGCTCCGCACGCGGGATTTTGCACCCACTGCTCAAAGCGTCGACGCGTATCCCGGCGTGATCCCGCAACTGATTTCTTGCTTTTTTCCATATTCACTGAACGAAACAGTACCGCAGGGGTGTGCACTCATAAATGAGGACGACCACACCATTTTGCGTATCACCTTCGTGACATCGAGACTTCACTCACTGATTTAGAAGTAAATGATCTTTTCGGCGCGGGCTTCGGCCTCATCCAAATCGTCGGTGTAGGCACCGGTCGAGAGATATTTCCAGCCACCATCGCAGACAATGAAAACAATCGTACCTTCATCAATCTCACTGGCAACTTTGGCCACGCCGGCCAGCGCCGCTCCCGCCGAAATACCCGAGAAGATGCCACATTCACGAACCATGCGACGCGTCCATTCAATGGATTCACGCGGACGCACAACGCGCTTGCGATCGAGAATGTCAAAGCCATGCCAATTGTCAAACAACGGCGGGACATAACCCTCATCGAGGTTTCGCAATCCTTCAACGCTTTCACCAAGTGGTGGTTCAACGGCGATGATCTTGACTCCAGGCTTATTCTCTTTGAGATACCGACCCGTGCCCATCAAAGTTCCACTAGTTCCGAGACCTGCAACAAAGTGAGTGATCTCTGGGCAATCCCGCAAGATTTCCGGTCCAGTGCCTTCGTAGTGGGCACGCGCATTGGCGTCGTTGGCGTACTGATACAAGAAACACCAGTCGGGATTCTGCTTCGCCATTTCAATCGCTCGCAAGACGGCCCCATTAGAACCTTCGGCACCCGGAGTCAAAATCACTTCCGCTCCAAAAATGTCGAGCATCTGGCGACGCTCAATGGACACGCTTGTCGGCATCAAAATCTTGATCGGATAACCCCGCACCTGAGCGATAGCAGCCAAGGCAATACCCGTGTTCCCGGAGGACGGCTCGATGATGGTCTGACCAGGCAACAAACGACCATTCTTTTCGGCATCTTCAATCATTGATTTAGCGATGCGGTCCTTCACCGAACCAAAGGGGTTTTGGTTCTCCAATTTCGCCAAAATGCGAACCTTGGGATTGGGCGACAAACAGCTGACGTCAACGAGCGGGGTGTTGCCAATGAGGTCAATCACACTCTCGAACGGAACCATACTCACCTCCATCATTGCCACCGCAGGGTTAATTCCCTACTAAGTCACTCGGGATTCTAATGAATCCTCGGGGAAATGAGAACACAAGCCTCAATTACCTCAGAATTTCGACTGTGACCTCTGCGATCAGGTCTTTGACGATGCGATAGGTGCGCATCTCTGGCGTTTCCCTTTTCAGGGTGACAATCAGATAATGCCAATCGGGGTCGGGAGCCGCTGACACGTCCGTCGCACTGGGGAAGGCCTCGGTGTGGGTATGGCTGTGCATCACGCCCCTGATTTCGAGTCCAGCGTCTTCGGCTGTGCGTTCCGCCCGTAGATGATCGACGGGGTCAATGGTGTAGATCCGCGCTGATTGCTCACTGTTGCGACAGGGGAAAAAGCGCGTGATGCGGTTCGAGCCAGGCTCCCCCGCCATCAACCCACAGGCTTCAATCGGATACTCCGCCACAGCCAAAACAGACATTGCCTCGTACACCTCAGAGGTGACGAAGAGTTCTTCACGGAGTGCACCACCAGTTGCTTCCACCCCCTGCAGGGTATCGCCCTGACGCCCAAGGCGTAGCCTGAAAGCACTATGTCCGCCACCGGCACCAAGCTCATCGCCAGCAATCGCAAGGCGCGACACGACTACACCATTTTGGATGTCGTCGAAGCTGGCATCATGCTGCAAGGTAGCGAGGTCAAAAGCCTGCGTGATGGACATGTCCAAATCGTTGATACCTACGCCCGTTTCCACGATGGCGAAATATGGATCGAGGGGATGCACATCTCGCCCTATAAGTTCGCCCATGGCGTGGGGGCGCATGACCCCAATCGACCTCGTAAGTTGCTGCTCAATCGCAGTGAGATCGCCCGCCTCTCGGCCCGCGTTGGTCAGGAACGCTTGGC
>JBAWVW010000082.1:0-7756 GCA_037147055.1 Actinomycetes bacterium | reverse complement strand
TCTTCGCCCACGGCCCAGATGCGTTGACCCGCACGGTCGTATACCAGTCGACGTCCCGATCCTGAATTGGGTGGAAGGGGAGGTGCATCAGGTCCACTTGTGGCGACGGAAGACAACTTGTAGCCCAAAAGGTCAACCGCGCCAGATGCAGGTGGGGGAGTGTGAATCACGAGTGACGTTTCGTCGGGCCAGACGCCGAGTGAGAGAGCAGTTTCGCGACCAGTCTTACCATCTACATAGAGATCACGATCGGATTGCAATTTTTCGACTGCAGCAGCAGTGGCGTTGTCATAAACACCCGTCGCTGCAGAGTTGAGAAAGCCGGCAACGATGAGTGCCTCTTGCAAACATGTCACGCTTGGACCAGTGTCGCCACTAGCGAGCGAGCGCACCGTGAGAGCGCAGGGTTTATCACTCGATGGTTCTTCGCCTGTGATATCGACGGGATCGGTGCCGGGCGCTGTTGACGAGTCGGTTCCAGGAACGGTGGTGACAGGTTCAATGACTACCAATGAAGTGCTTGAGGTCGATGTTGAGTCGTTCGGAGATGTGCTTGTGTCTGATCCACCTGAGACCAAGGCGACAACCAAGCAGGCAGCGGCGACAATCCCCACGCCAGACATCAGCAAGGTTCGGTGTTCAGAGGTGTTCATTGGTGGGAAGATCCTTAGACAAAATGGGGCAATGCCACTTTACTCAGGATGGGGTGGGAGGGGTTGTCATAGTCGTCACTTTTAAGGTTCGTGTGCTAAGAGTGACATATGAGCAAAACCGAGTGGACAACTGCAGATATTCCCGATTTGGAAGGACGAACGATTGTCATTACGGGCGCGAATTCTGGTTTGGGCCTTGAGTCAACACGCAACCTCGCGCGGGCGCGAGCCAAGGTGATCATGGCCTGTCGTAACGCTGAAAAAGCAACTCGGGCCGTCGCCGATATTCGAGCATCAGTACCTGACGCTCAGATAGTTGTGCAACAACTTGATCTTGCAAGTTTGGCCTCAGTGCGTTCGTTCAGTGAGGCTTTGCTGACGGTCGGAACTCCGATCGACATTCTGATGAATAACGCCGGTTTGATGGCTCTTGATGAGAGTCGCACCGTGGATAGTTTTGAAACTCAGATTGGGGTCAATCACCTCGGACATTTTGCTCTGACGGGGCTACTTCTTCCGCTTATCTTGGCTGCGCCGAATGGTCGAATCGTTGCCGTCTCAAGCGACGGACATCGCCCCGGAAGAATACATCTTGATGACCTGATGTGTGATCAACGGCGTTACAGCCGTTGGGGTGCTTACTTCCAAAGTAAGTTGGCGAACTTATTGTTCACCTCCGAACTTGATCGACGCCTGCGCAAGGCTCAGAGTTCCACGATCGCCGTTGCCGCACATCCAGGAATGGCAAAAACGGAACTCGGCAAAAACGGAAAATCGGTCACCAATGTGGTGATGCGTCGGGCCACTCCCGTGCTGATTCGTACTGGAGTTCAAGGATGCGAATCACAACTTCGCGCGGCTGTTGATCCGAGTGTCGGCGCCGGCGAATATTACGGTCCGCGTTTTCATGCTTTCGGGCACCCCGTATTGGAGACGCCGAGTCGTCGGGCTCGTGATGTTGCCGATGCTCAAGAGTTGTGGGAACGTAGTGAACGCCTCACGAACGTGACGTACCAGTTCTAATTCGTGACGAGATTTAGTTCGATGCGATTCCCACTGGGGTCATGCAGAAAGATCTGACGATTAACCCCCGCAATTTCCGGTGCCACGCGATATGAGATTCCTTTTTCATCAAGGTGACGACAGCACTCATCAATATTTGTCGCTGTGAGGGCAAAATGTTGATTGCGATCAATGACGGCATCGGATCGTACGCGAAGATGTACTTCGTGTGCTCCGATACGTAGCCACGCGCCATCAATAGTGAACCCCGGTCGAGAAATCTCGCTACAACCCAAACCGTCCACATAGAAGGCCAGCGAATCAGCCAAGGAGTGAACATTGAGATTGACGTGATGTAACCCGAGGATTTCCATATAGCGAGTCGACTTTCAATTCCTGTGTAGAGACACTGTCAGATGGTACCTGAGCATCTTGGCGTTCATAGTTTTATTGACTGCGACGAGCAACTTCGCGAAACGAGAGATCGAGCGAGGGATCAGATTCCCGCGCGAGTCCTAAGATTTTTTCGCCGATAATGGATTTTTGTATTTCATCTGTGCCGCCAGCGATTGATTGAGCAGGTGTGCTGACCAGAACTTCGGCAATCGTGGCATCGTGCGGGTGATCGCCAGTTGTCAGCATGCCGTTGGCACCACTGATCAAGGTGTGCACGCGGTGGGCCATCCGTGCAACCTGTGAGGCAGCCAGTTTGCCGAGCGAACCTTCGGGACCAGGCGGGCGTCCAAGTGCCCTGGCGGCTCGGGCTCGAAGTGCTGTCCACTCACTAGTTCGCTGAAACGAAATCAGAGCGGCGATCTCTTGACGAATTACTAGGTCGCTGGCGACCCCGTGTTGCTGGGCGCGTTCGATGACAAGATCAACTCGACCAGCTCGCTGCGGGTACCAGACGTATGTCTTGAAGTGTTCTTCGGCTTCGACTTCGGCCTCGCACACGGCCCGACTTGGTTTTCCTGCGGATTGCACAAACTTGGGTCGGCGCATCGTGGAGAATGTTCGCTCATGAGCCAAAGTCGCCCGAGCGACTCTCCAACCGTCGTTCAGAGTCCCCACCAGATGATTCGCTGGCACCCGAGCATCAGTCAAAAATACTTCATTGAATGATGCGTGGCGGTTCATTTGTTTGATCCCACGAACCTCGATGCCAGGTTGATGCATCGGTAAAACGAAATATGAGATTCCGTGATGCTTGGGCACATCCCACGATGTACGCGCCACCAACATTCCGTAATCTGCATGGTGGGCGCTGGTGTTCCAAACCTTTTGTCCGTTGATCACCCATTCATCTCCGTCCAACACTGCCGAAGTCGATAGTCCAGCGAGATCGGATCCTGCTCCCGGCTCACTAAAAAGTTGGCACCAAGTTTTCTCACCTGTCAGAGTTGGACGCAAAATCAGTTGACGCAGTTCATCCGAACCATGTTCAACGATCGTCGGTGCCGCCAATGACATTCCGCTTCCGAGAGGCTGACCCACTGCGCCGATTAATCGAATTTCGTCAGCGACGATTTGATCTGCCCAGACTGGGAGATCTCGCCCAAAGCATTGTCGCGACCATGAAGGAACTGCCCAGCCAGCGTCCACCAACAACTCACGCCAAGCTTGGAGCGAAAGGGAAGGATCCCAATTGCTCATCAGCCATTGCCGGATGTCCTTTTCAACTGCCTCGCGACTCGGAGTGTTCACGATCAAGAACCAGTGGGATCATGCAATCCACAGGCGCGGATCCAGATATCAGTGAGAGTGGTTTCGGCTTCATCGTCGTCATAGGTGTCTCCACCGACATTGAGCCATTGAGCAAAGCCAGACAACATAGAGACCAAGGCTGCTGCTGTGAGTGTCGGATCGATGGACCGATCGGCCCAGCCACTTGTTTGCCAACGCTTGATCGAAGCACTGACCCGTGAAATATGTTGCTGTCGCGATAGGAGGCGATTCTTTTGTACATCGTGATCGTGAGCAGATGCTTCATCAACGAGTCGATAGAGATCGGCATTACGGCGCACAACGGTCAAATAATTGCGATTTGAAATCCGCAAATTGTCAATCGGATTGCCGCTGCGTTTACGTTCAAAAGAGACGACGTCACGGACGATCTCGCGATCAATGAGACCAGCAAGATGGCGAAAGACGTCAATCTTGGACTCAAAGTAGGTATAGAAACTGCCCCGTGCGACATCGGCCTGCGTAATAATGTGCTCAATCGTGGTGTGCGTAAAACCATATTGGTTAAAAGAAATACGCGCCGCTGTCAGGATATTTTGACGCGTGCGTGTGGCTTTGCTTGTTGGCGAAGTCTCCATGGCTGCGCGCCGCTCTGCTGAAACTCCACTGGCAATAAAGCCGCCGCGCGTGGTGATGACTTTGCTCATCAGTCAACCATCATCACGCCGGCACGACGAAAGAGATCGGCCTGCATTTCCATGGCCCGCACATAGCCATCAATCGTGCGTTGCCGAGGTTCGGGTACGAAATGAGTAACACCCACCTCGCGATAATGGTCAATCTCGGCAAGGATGAGGTCGTTGTCATCATCAACTGCGTCCCAACGGGTACGCATGGAGATAGGAAAAGAAGTTTCAGGTCGTTCAGCACGCAGTTTTTTGACGCGCCGTGCAGTTTGCTCGGGCGAGAGAAAGGCTCCGTGCCAGCCGTCTCCTACTGCAGTAGCGCGCCGTAACGCCACATCGGCATGACCACCAATCCACAGTGGGAGATGGCGCTGTGGCTGCGGTTTGGTGCGCATGGAAACAAAGTGCGCATTATGTACGGGATAGTCGGCCGTGATGTGATCGTCGGTCCATACCCGTCGCATAATGTCAATGGCTTCATCAGTGCGCTGGCCGCGCTCGGCGAAGGGTACGCCGAGCGCGTTGAACTCCGCCTCTAGCCAACCAGCGGCGATGCCGAGGATGACTCGGCCTCCGCTGAGATGATCCAAGGAGGCGACCATCTTGGCGACGATCAACGGATTGCGCATCGGTAAGACCAGCACTGTGGTTCCCAGTCCGACACGTTTGGTGTAAGCCGCAACCCAAGTCAGTGCCACAAGAGGTTCGAAGACATAAGCCGATGGGGGATAGTCGGCCCCCGTGGGTACTGCCACATGATCGCTGACCCAGACATCGCTGTAGCCGAGTTCTTCGGCGAGCACCGCTGCTTGGCGCATCGCCTCACCTGATGCGGCAGGTCCAGCCTGAGGCAAATGGATCCCTGCGGTCACGGCTATTGAGGCGTTCATACTGGTCATCATAGTCAGTTTCGACATCAATGTCGAAACTGGCCTACAAAAGGACTAGGGTTCGAGATGTGATTGAACGACATCTCGTGATCGAAACACCAGAAGGCTCCATGGGGACATATGTAGTCCATCCACAAGGAGACGGACCATTTCCAGTGGTTCTCTTTTTGATGGATGCCCCCGGCAAGCGTCCTCTCTTGCATGAGATGGCCAAGCGAATTGCCGAGAGCGGTTATTACGTGATGCTGCCCAACTTGTATTACCGCACAACACCGTCATTCGAACTTGACTTTTCCAGCAAAGAATCTTTTCAACGAATGGTGGAGTTGATGGGTGGCACAGGCAACCGAATGATCGCCCGCGATGCGTCTGAACTTTTTGCCTATGCAGAAAAAGATTCAGTAGCCAACGCCCAGATTGCTGGTTGCGTGGGTTACTGCATGTCTGGTCCATTTGCTTTGTATGTGGCCGCTGAACATCAAGATCGTGTACGCGCTGCAGCCTCCTTCTATGGCGTGCGACTCATTACGGATTCACCTGACTCGCCTCATATGCAACTCGCTAATATCACTGGCGAAATTTATGTGGGCTGCGCTGAGCACGATGATTATGTGCCTCTGCCTATGGTTGACGAGTTTGAAAACGCAATGGTGAACTCCGGAGTGCGTGGAAAACTTGAGCGCTACTGGGGAAATCATCATGGTTTCGCCTTTGATGATCGTCCCGCTTATGACCCAGTCGCCGATCTACGGCACTGGGAAGTGTTGCTAGATCTTTTTGCCCGCAATCTTGGTCCGAGTGTCTGAAAAATCGTGGCTGAAGCAAACAGTTTGGCGTTTGTTGACATTGAATTGTTGACTGAGCATGTCTTTGGCGTCCGACTTTGTCGCGGACCCCACAATTTCTTTTCCTTTGAGATGATCAGCGCAGTCGCCGACGCTCTAGAAAAATTGGATGCTGATGATTCCTGTCGCGTTGTGGTGTTGCACGCCGAAGGAAAAAACTTTTGTGCGGGAGCAGACTTCTCTGACTCCGCCCCTAGTTATTCAACGGCTGATCTGTATGCAGCAGCCGAACGTTTATTTCGTACCCGTAAGCCGATCATCGCTGTCATTCAAGGTGCAGCTATTGGCGGCGGTCTAGGTTTGGCGATGGCTGCTGATTTTCGTGTCGTGTCGCCAGCATCGCGTCTGAGCGCAAATTTTTCTCGCATGGGCTTTCATCATGGATTTGGATTGTCAGTCACGTTGCCACGTGTTATCGGTGAGCAGCGCGCTGCCGAACTACTTTTGACAGGACGTCGTTTGACTGGCGAGATAGCCCTCTCCATCGGGCTAGCCGATCGTCTAGTCGATGACGATTCGTTGATGACCCAAGCCCTGATCTTGGCCGAAGAAATTGCTGCCGCAGCACCGTTGGCGGTGGAATCTATCCGCGCGACTTTGCGTGGCGATATTGCTGATCGTGTTCGTCTAGCCACTGCGCATGAAATGGCAGAACAAATGCGCCTTCGCCAAACCAAAGATTTCACCGAAGGCGCCAAGGCCATGGCCGAACGCCGAACACCCCATTTCAAACGTTCATAGCATCAGGAGAAAAAATGTCACATGTATCTGGAATCATGACCGTCGCCGACATGATGCAACCCAACGATCTCATTGCCCATGTCCGGCGTCTGGAAGCATTAGGGCACCAGTCTGTGTGGCTTCCCGATATTTTCGGACGCGAGATTTATGTGACTGCCGGCTTTATTCTGCATCACACTACCAAGATCAAAGTCGCTTCTGGTATTGCCCATATGTATGGACGCGACGCGATCTGCAGTGCTCAAGCGGCGCGCACCTTATCCGAATTTTCGGGTGGGCGTTTTATTCAAGGTCTCGGCGTATCCAACACATTGGCATCTGAGATGCGCGGCATTGCGTGGGAGAACCCAATGCAAAAGACGCGTCAGTATGTCAACGCGATCCGTGGTCCGTTACCCATTCATTCACCGGCCGTTTATCCACCAGTGCCAATCTTTATTGCTGCTCATGGTCCGAAAATGTTGGCTGTCGCAGGTGAAGTGGCCGACGGGGCAAACACGTATATGCAGACACCCGAGCACACATCGCAGGCTCGGCGACTCGTGGGACCGGACAAAATCCTCAATGTGGTATTGCCCTGTTGTTTGACGACTGATCCAACGATTGGTCGCGCAGTAGGGCGCGCCATGGTGTCGATCTACCTTCCGCTTCCGGCCTATCAACGGCAGTGGGCCACGCAAGGTTTTAGCGAAAGCGACTGGACTGATGGAGGAAGCAATCGTCTCGTGGATACATATGTTGCCTGGGGAAGCGTGCAGACGATTAAGGCACGCATGCAGGAACATATTGATGCAGGGGCAGATTCGATCATCATGGCTGCTGGTGGATCAAGCCCGGAAAATTCGTGGGACTTACTTGAAGCCTTAGCGCCGAACTGAGGTTCTCAAGAAGTTGACTCAGGTAAGGCGACGATGGCTTCATGTTCTAATGAGGCCACAACTTTGCCAGCGACTTCAATGTGCACATCAAGAATCGCCCGTTCTCCGTGTGACTCAAAGCGTCGTACGACGACAGATTTCATCGTTGCGTTGTCGCCGCCATGGGCAACTCCGTGATGGCGAATGATGCTTCTTGTATGAATCCAACTGCCACGTGCCACATGTTGGTACACCACTTGATTGGCTAGTGCGGGCCACACTGCGGGGTGAACGAGATTCTCGTCAGTGTAAAAAGAAAGATCGTCCCCAGCGCGATTGCCGTAGTCGCATCCCCACTCCCCATTGAGGGCGATTGTGATGTCGGGTAATTTCTCGCCG
>JBAWVW010000081.1:0-7964 GCA_037147055.1 Actinomycetes bacterium | reverse complement strand
AGAGATCAGAGGCGTTCGATACCTCGTAGAACGAAGAGATCAGAGACGTTCGATAATGGTGACGTTGGCCTGACCGCCACCTTCACACATTGTCTGCAGACCGAAACGGCCGCCCGTCCGCTCCAATTCATTAAGCAATGTCGTCATCAAACGAGCGCCAGTCGCCCCTAACGGATGACCAAGAGCAATCGCGCCACCATTGACATTGACCTTGGCGCGATCGCAACCGATTTCGCGCATCCACGCCATCACCACTGGAGCGAATGCCTCGTTGATTTCTACCAAGTCAATGTCATCAATAGTCATCCCCGCTTTGAGCAATGCTCTGCGAGTAGCGGGTATCGGTGCCGACAACATCATGATCGGATCATCAGCCAACACACTCATGTGATGGATACGTGCTCGTGGCTTGAGACCGTGCGTCTTCACCGCCAGTTCGTTGGCAATCAATAACGCTGCCGAACCATCAGAAATCTGACTCGCGCATGCCGCAGTCAGACGACCACCAGGGGTCAAAGTCTGTAACGAACGAATCTTCTCCCAATTTGGTTCACGTGGACCTTCATCATGCTGCACACCATTCAGTGGAGCAATCTCATTTTCAAAACGACCTTCGGCGCGAGCCTTGATGGCTCGAATGTGTGACTCAACAGCGAACTCTTCCATCTCTTCACGCGACAAATTCCATTTCTCAACCATCATTTCAGCGCCAACGAATTGACTCACTTCATTCGCCCCATAACGCGCGACCCAACCAGGTGAACCAGTAAAGGGATCCTCAAATCCGAGGGCCTGTCCCGCCGTCATGGCAGATGAAATCGGGATCATGCTCATGTTTTGCACGCCACCGGCGACCACCAGATCCATCGTGCCGCTCATCACCGCTTGAGCAGCGAAATGCACCGACTGCTGAGCGGAACCGCATTGGCGATCAATCGTGGTGCCCGGTACATGTTGCGGCAGACCAGCCGTCAACCAACATGTGCGAGCGATACAACCAGACTGTGGGCCGACTGAATCAACATTGCCAAAGACCACATCGTCAACGGCACTTGGGTCAACTCCGGTTCGCTCCATCAAAGCCTTGATGCTGTGTGCTCCGAGGTCAGCGGGGTGCACAGTTGAGAGACCTCCACCCCGGCGACCAACAGGCGTGCGGACGGCGTCAATGATGTAGGCGGTGGGAATGCTGCTCATACATTCCACGCTAACCCCCGCAACCCATACCAGCGATATCCGTGGCTATCTTGCTCGATCACTAGTTGACGGCAGCACCAAACAAGTTGCCAACAGCCATCGTAAAGGCCATCGCCACCGCACCGCCGAGCACAATGCGCAACATCGGCCGCCCGGGTTTTACCCCACCAAAACTTGCTGAACCCGAACCAAGACCCAAAAGGGCGACGAAAACAACACCTATAGTCACACCAATTCTGTTGGAGTCTGATGTTAAGGCGGCTGCCAAAACCGGAAGCCCAGCCCCTATTGCGAAGGAGCCCGCCGAACTCACTGCGGCTTGCAAGGGTTGCGCCAGATTCGCACGATGGATACCTAGTTCTTCGGCAAGGTGAATTGTCAAGGCATCGTGCTTGGTCAATTCTTCAGCCACTTCTTTGGCGAGAGCAGGAGATAATCCCTTGGACTGATATATCGATGTCAATTCTGCAAGTTCACGTTCTGGGGTATGTTCCAATTCCCAAATTTCCTTGGCGATGTCGGCTCGTTCTGAGTCACGTTGCGAACTCACTGACACATATTCGCCAATCGCCATCGCTGCCGAACCTGCTACTAAGCCGGCCATTCCAGCGACCAAAATTGCCTCTCGAGTTGCATCGGATGCAGCCACGCCGAGAATCAAACATGCAGTGGAAATGATGCCGTCGTTAGCGCCAAGAACGGCAGCGCGCAAGATGCCTGAGCGTTGGCTGAAATGTTTCTCACCTTCTAACGACATATCCCTAACCTACTCCTGATTTTGTAAACGTGCCAAAGCCTTCACTTGGCGCGGTATGCCTGTACCCTCGTTATGCCATGGAAACCAGTGACAATATCTCCGAAGAGGCCGTGCGTCGTCGGACCTTCGCGATCATCAGTCATCCCGACGCTGGTAAGACGAGCCTCACTGAAAAATTCTTGCTGTACGCCGGAGCTGTGCAAGAAGCGGGTTCGGTACGCGCTCGCGCCGGGCAACGTTCGGCCACTTCAGACTGGATGGAGATGGAACGCCAACGTGGTATTTCTATCTCTTCCACGGTTCTGCAATTCCCTTATCGCGATCATGTTTTCAACTTGCTGGACACTCCCGGTCACCGTGACTTCAGCGAAGACACGTATCGCGTTTTGGCAGCCGTGGATGCGGTGATCATGGTGCTCGATACTGCCAAGGGTATTGAAGCACAAACGCTCAAACTCTTCCATGTTTGTCGTTCACGCAATTTGCCAGTTCTCACCTTCTTCAACAAGTTTGATCGACCAGGGCGCGATCCCCTCGAACTCCTAGATGAAGTGGAACAGCAGATCGGACTCCGCCCTACTCCTGCCACATGGCCGGTCGGCCAACCTGGTGACTTTCGCGGCACGATTGATCGTCGCACGGGCTTATTCACGAAGTACACCCGTACCGCACGCGGTGCGGCGGCAGCTCCGGAAGAAATCGTTGATGCAGAACGTGCTGCCGCCGAAGAAGGTGACGCATGGAAAGTTGCCCTTGAATCTTGTTCTCTCCTTGACGCCATAGGGGCTGATGTCGATATCCCATCATTTCTCGCTGGTAAAAGCACTCCAGTCTTTGTGGGTTCCGCATTGACCAACTTTGGTGTGCGAGCGTTGCTCGATGCCGTCACCGAACTCGCTCCTGCCCCGTTACCTCGCCTCGACCTGGCAGAAAACAAGCGCCCGCTAGAGAGTTCATTCTCTGGTTTTGTCTTCAAGATTCAAGCCAACATGGATCCCAATCACCGAGACCGCTTAGCGTTCGCACGCGTCTGCTCGGGCCACTTTGAACGTGGCATGGATGTTGACTGCACGCGCTCTGGTCGCTCCGTCGGAACCAAGTACGTCACGACGGCTTTCGGCAATGATCGTGAGACAATTGAGGAGGCGTTCCCCGGCGACATCATCGGACTCGTTAACGCTGGCGATCTGCGTATTGGTGACACGATTTATGCGGGTAAGAAAGTGGAGTTCCCTGGCGTGCCTCGGTTTGCACCCGAAGTTTTTGCCAGCGCGCGACCTTTGGATCGCAGCAAAATTAAGCAGTTTCGTAAGGGCATTGAACAACTTGACCAAGAAGGCGTGGTGCAAGTTTTACGCGACCTTGACTTCGGTGACACCGAACCAGTTTTAGCCGCTGTGGGCGTTCTTCAGTTTGAGGTTTTCGCGTACCGCTTGTCGAGTGAGTTTGGAGCCCCAACAGAAATCATCTCTTCTCCGTACCAAGCAATGCGTATCACCGACAAAGCAAGTGCCGATCGATTGCGGGCGATTGGTGGTATTCGAATTTTGTATCGCAGCGATAATGAAATGGTGGCTCTTTTTGAGAACAAGTATCGGCTACAACGATTAGAAAAAGACGAGCCCGAGCTCACGCTCAAACTTGTGTTTGACGGCCAACCCGACTCGTAAACAACTCACATTTGCTTGTGCTTCTGGTGCTGGATAGTGCCATATATGGCACTATCCAGCACCAGAAGCACACTTGGCTTAGCGTCGGGGGCGACCACCGTTACCACGAGCGGTTCCGCTGCGCGCACCGGGACGACCACCCTGACGACCGTCAGAGCGCGCACCCGAACGACCTGACGGCCGTGTCGAAACACTCGAAACTTCAATTCCAGTCCAAGTTGCAGTTACTCCCGCTTTGGACAACAACTGACGAACCTCACTCACCTGTGCAGGCGAAGCCACGGTCACCACGCGACCAGCAGCACCGGCGCGTGCCGTACGACCCGAGCGATGGGTATAAGCCTTGTGCTCAATAGGTGGATCAGCGTGAACCACGAGGGGCACATCATCAACGTGAATTCCGCGCGCCGCAATATCCGTGGCCACAAGAGCCGAGGCTGCTCCACTAGAAAACGCTGCCAAGTTCCGCTCACGAGCCGCCTGAGATAAGTTTCCGTGCATATCAACGGCATTGATTCCGAAGGTCTTGAGTTTGACTGCCAATTGCTTGGCACGATGTTTTGTACGTGTGAAAATAACCACACGCTCACTGCGTGCCAACTCGGCAACAGCTTCCAAGCGATTCGCATCATCAACGACCAAAACACTGTGATCTAGAAGTACGGGTGCTTCAATTTCTGCAGCGTGTGAAACGGGGTTATTCAAGTAACGCGAGACGATGGCGTCAACTCCCCCAGCCAATGTGGCGGAGAATAACATCCGTTGTCCAACCTTTGGTGTGGCATCAAGAATCCGCTTAACCATTGGCAAGAAACCTTGATCTGCCATATGGTCCGCTTCGTCAATAATCGTGATCTCAATGCGATCAAGCTTTGCGTCACCTTCACCCATGTGATCGACTAAGCGACCTGGGCAGGCCACAACAATTTCTGCACCAGCGCGTAAACCATCTCGCTGAGGTCCATGACCTACACCACCGAAAACGGTGATCACGCGTAGTCCGCAAGCTGTCGCCAAAGGATCAATGACTGCTGCGACCTGACTTGCGAGTTCACGTGTCGGAACAAGAATCAAAGCGCGGGGTCGGTTGGCCTGACGAGCAACCTTGGTAGTTGCCAAACGGGCAATCAAGGGCAGGGCGAACGCCAGAGTTTTTCCTGATCCTGTGCGGCCTTGGCCCAAGACATCGCGACCAGCCAACGAGTCTGGCAAGGTGACGCTTTGAATCGAGAACGGCTCGGTGACTCCACCAGCGGCGATGATGCCAGCCAAATTCGCAGGAACGCCAAGTTTGACGAATCCATTATCGGGACCAACTTCAATTGCGATCACCGAAGGCTTCTTGGGAGCGAAGTTTGAAGCAGCAGTTGAGCCGCCTTCAGGACGAAAACCACGGCGGTCGTCGCGGCGCGCTGCGGACTTATTGCGGGATTGATTATTCGGCTTGGTGCGCGCCTTACCTGCGGTGGCACGGCCACTTGAAGCTGCGCCAGCAGTTGTAGAGGTGCCGTCGGAACGACGTCGGGGCGTGGTCGGACGACCAGTTGAAGTGGATGGGGACATGAGGGGTGTTTCCTTTGACAGGTGCCGCGAACCTGTCTGGGATGACACGCATCGCTCGGACGAACCTTCGTCCCGGCTGCGTCACCCTACCCGCAGCGCCGTCACAAATGGGTGGATCTATGAAATCAAGGTGAGTCCGCGCATGTCGCCTTCGGCACGCCATTGCTCTAAGACCTGCACAAAGGCCACAGGCCCACCTCCGTAGCTACCACTTTGCACACCACGCGCAGCGGGCTTTCCTTCGTTGTTGTAGTAACCGGGAGTACACGATTCCAAAAACTGGATGTTGTTCTGGGACAAAGAAATAATCCGCTCCACCCACCATTCTTCAGATTCTTCGGTGACTTCAATGCGCTTGATGTCATTCGTTTGAGCATGCTCCAGAATGTGCGCAATATGCCGCGCTTGTTCTTCAAGCATGTGTGGGAAGTTGACAGTGAAACCTGACTGCACGCCGCTCACAATGAAACAGTTCGGAAAGCCATGACTGTGAAAGCCATGGAAAGTACGCGCTCCATCTTGCCAATGCTCAGTGAGTGACTTGCCGTTGATTCCATAAATCTCATAACCAGCACGACGACTGAAGTTTGTTCCCACTTCAAAACCAGTGGCATAAATCAAACAGTCAATTTCATACTCAACGCCCTTGACTACGACACCTTTTTCAGTGACGCAGTCCACACCTAGACCATCGGTATCAATTAATTCAACCGTCGGCCGATTGAACGTCGCCAAATAATCATCATGGAAACATGGTCGTTTACAGAACTGTCGATACCAGGGCTTGAGATGCTCCGCCGTACTGGGGTCGCTGACTATGTTTTCCACGCGGGAACGAATCTGTTCCATCTTTTCAAAG
Source organism: Actinomycetes bacterium (assembly GCA_037147055.1). Taxonomy (GTDB): domain Bacteria; phylum Actinomycetota; class Acidimicrobiia; order Acidimicrobiales; family Ilumatobacteraceae; genus Casp-actino8. The sequence continues at coordinate 1,918 of JBAWVW010000081.1, read as the reverse complement.
TCAGCTAGTTCAAGATTGCGCGCCAAACCTTCTGGCGAGAGATCGGGACTGGCGTCTTGGCGTAAGCGAATCAACAAGTTGCCAATGATGTCAGTCCAACCGTCATTGACTAAGTCAACTTCAGCGAAACCTCCACTGACTAACGCATTGAAATTATTCATCCGCTCTTTTTGCCAACCTGGTTCGAGGGTCGCTGCCCATTGCGGATCTGTTGGGCGATTATTTCGCACATCAATCGACGAAGGAGTGCGCTGAAAAACAAACAGTTGGTCAGCACTCGCTCCAAGATGCGGCACACATTGAACGGCAGTCGCACCAGTTCCAATAATTCCGATGCGCTTACCTTTGAGTTTCGATAAACCGCCGTTTGAATCACCACCGGTGTACTCATAATCCCAACGACTGGTGTGGAAAGTGTGGCCCTTAAAGGTTTCAATACCTTTGATACCTGGCAACTTTGGCCGATGTAGCGGCCCATTAGCCATGATCACATAACGGGCGCGCATTTGATCGCCACGATTAGTACGAATGACCCAGCGCAACTGCGCCTCATCCCATCGCAGTTCAGTGACCTCGGTTTGCAAACACGCGTTGCGATAAAGATCAAAATGTCGAGCAATAGCCCGACTGTGCTCCAAAATCTCCGGCGCCTGAGAATACTTTTGAGTCGGGATGTAGCCGATCTCTTCTAACAATGGCAGGTAGATATACGACTCCACATCACAGGCCGCTCCTGGATAGCGATTCCAGTACCACGTTCCACCGAAGTCGCCACCCTTTTCAATCATCCGAATATCTTCAATCCCTGCTTCACGCAAACGCGCGCCTGCCAACAACCCGCCGAAGCCACCGCCAATAACGGCCACCTCTACTTCGTCAAAAAGTGGCTCGCGAGTAACCGAATCCATATATGGGTCTTCAAGATATTCGGCGAAGTCAGAGATATCGGTGTACTGCTCGTTACCTTCGGCACGCAGACGCTTATCACGTTCAAACCGATATTTCTGACGCAACTCTTGTGGATCAAATTCTGCAGTCGTCATCATTCCCCCAGTGAGATCAAAATTTACTTCAACAAACTCAGCGAGTCATGATCGAGACATAACTGTCCATATTGCGTGGCCATCGTCACGAAAAGATCGTCCCCGCGTTCAGTGCGCGCTGCCATTGAGGTAGCCAAGACAGTAATAATCAGACCCCATAATGCTCCGAAGCGATAATCCCGCCAACAGGTTGCCTCGTCATAGGTCACGCCAGCGGCATTCAACTTGGCACGATACGAATCCACAAGTTGCTGTTCGACCTCACGTCGCCGTTCGGGCGAAAAACTTCCTGCGATCATGTAGGCAACGTCAACCATGCCGAGACCCTCGTTGGCAGTTTGCCAGTCGACAACGACCAACGGTGGAGCGTCTGGACTGCGAGCGAACAAAAAGTTATCTGGACGAAAATCATAATGAGCCACGGTCAATGGACTTCCTGAACCGAGTGCCCATGCACCGACCATCGGGGCAAAGTCTTCGATGACTTGACGAATGGGCGACTCAAGACGCGATCCCAAGCGCTCAATAAAGGCAGATAATAAGAGACCGTAAATCATCGCCAACTGCATCGAACGTTCTTCGGGCGTGGATGGGTTGGCCCCCGATTGGGCCAGCGTCGGATCGCCCCAGCGCGGAGCATGCAAGAGAACAGCTTGATCAATCGCTAACTCTGCTTCAGCCATCGTGAGACCAACGAACTGATCACCTTGCTCGGAGCCCGAAAGATCCTCCATGATCAAGCAGAACTCTTGGGCTTCAAGATTGAGCGCCGCGTGATAACACTTCGGCGCACGGATCTTTACTGTGTCGGCAATACGGGTGTAAAAGTTGTGCTCAGTGACGTAGGCGCTTCCTCCAAAACCAGTCGCCCGGGC
>JBAWVW010000080.1:0-8287 GCA_037147055.1 Actinomycetes bacterium | reverse complement strand
GATCAGTATCAGCCACAGCTTGACCGCGAGAGGCGATTCCAGCGTTACACACCAATAGATCGATGTAACCGAAATCAGCAACCACCTGATCAATCATGAGGGCAACCGCATTGGCATCGTCAACCGAAGCAGCGTAGGCGCGCGCAGTCCCTCCAGCGGCAACGATGGCCGCCACAGTATCTCGGGCAGCTTGCTCGTCCTTGCGATAATTCACTGCCACAGATGCACCATGAATAGCCAGTAGTTCGCAGATAGATCGTCCGATCCCGCGGCCTCCACCAGAAACAAGCGCTACTCGACCTTTCAGTTGATGTTCCATGATGAATCCTCTCACTATTTATGATTGCCAAGTCCCCATGTAACATTGTTGCACTATGCAAGACGGAAGCAAGAAAGCAATCGTGGCAGCCTTTGGCGCCAATCTAGGAATCGCAATCGCAAAGTTCACCGGATTTGCCCTCACTCGATCTACGGCTCTTTTGGCCGAGGCCGTGCATTCCCTCGCCGACACGGGCAACCAAGGACTTTTATTGTTGGGCAGCAAGCGGGCACAAAAAAAGCCAGATAGCAAGTCTGAATTTGGCTATGGCCGTGAGCGATACTTTTGGTCCTTCGTCGTAGCACTTGTGCTTTTTTCTGTGGGAGGCCTATTTGCCTTATACGAAGGAATCCAAAAATTCTCCCACCCTCATGAGACAAAAAATATTGCTATCGCCATTTCAATTTTGGGAGTTGCCATTTTATTGGAAGCCTTTTCACTGCTCACCGCACTTCGTGAAATTAAACATGTCAAGAAGCCTGAGGAGACACTACGAACATTCATCCGAAGCACCAAACAGCCGGAATTAGTGGTGGTGTTCTTCGAAGATATAGGGGCCGAAATCGGTCTCATACTGGCACTCGCTGGCGTCATGCTTGGCCACTACACCCACGAACCACGCTGGGATGCTGTGGGCTCAATCTTGATTGGTGCGCTACTGATCGTCATCGCCTCAATTCTGACCATCAAATTGAAGAGCCACCTCATCGGTGAAGCGGCCTCGCCAAGTGAGGTGGCCAAGATCCAAACTGCGATCACCGGTCATGACAAAGTGCTGCACCTGATCCATCTGCGCACCGAGCATGTCGGGCCAGAAGAACTGATTGTCGCTGCCAAGGTTGATATTGAGCACTCGCTGACTATCCACGAATTGTCAACAGTGATAGACGAGGTTGAAGCACGGATCCGCGCTGTGGTACCGATCGCTCACTTCATATTTATTGAACCCGATATCTCTCAATAGAGAATCTTGGGATACCATTAAGTTCACTACGACGGGGAGCTCACAAGTTCAGTGGGCTGAGAGGGTGATTGCTATCGCCGACCCGAGAACCTGAACTGGGTAATGCCAGCGGAGGGATTTGGATGATAGGTAACGGACAACCCACACGAGCGCTGATTGTGATCGGCGGACATCCCCCCGAGCAACAGGCGCTTGCCTATCTCGATCCCGACATGGTCGTCATTTGTGCTGACTCGGGGCTGGACCATGCGTTGGCCCTTGGTCTCACACCTGATGTGTTTCTCGGCGATATGGACTCTGTCTCAGCAGCATCTCTTGAGCGTTCCCGCCATGAGAACTGGGAAATCATCACCCACGATTCCGATAAAGACCAAACAGATACCGAGTTGGCTCTTGCCTACACAGTTGCGTACAACTTTCAACATGTGACACTGCTGTGGGGTTCGGGTGATCGCATTGACCACATCCTGGGTGTCATGGCCGCCTTGGCCGATCCGTCACTCGGCGCAATGAAAACTTTGCTTGCATGGATTGGATCAGACCGCGTGGAGATTTTGCACGGCCCGAAAAAATTAGACAGTACTGTGCCGATCGGATGCACCCTGAGCCTGATCCCACTAGGAGGTTCGGCTCACGGGGTCACGACCGCAGGATTGATGTGGAATCTTGACAACGAAGAGTTATCAGCGCGCAGTGCTCGCACAGTGAGCAATAGGGTCGAGAAAAGTTCGATCCAGATCAGTATTGATCGTGGCGTCTTGGCGATCGTCTATCCCGGTTTTCTCACTACCCCTGAAGAGCATGAAAGTAGCCAACAATGAAATATTCCCTGGCCCATAAAACATCACGTCTCGTCATCGCCCTGACCTTGATAAGTCTTACCGCCTGTGGATCAGACAAGCCGAACACTCAAGAACTGACGTTGATTGCGTATGAATCATTCACTCCCCCAGTAGGAGCCTTTGATGCCTTCACAGCTCAAACTGGAATCAAGGTCACGATCGCATTGTCGGGCGATGCAGGAGAGATGGTTGCCAAAGCTTCGCTCACCGCTGGCAACCCTGAGGGCGATGTGATGTGGGGTGTGGACAACACTTTCATTTCGCGAGCTACCGATAGTGAAGTCTTCGCTGGCGAACCTGTGGCTGTTGACTACGGAGATGTCTGCGTGAACTATGACATTGCAGCCTTAGCCGAACGCGGCATTGATGCCCCACGGACTCTTGATGATTTGCTCTCTAGCCGATACGCATCGATGCTGGTCATTGAAAATGCTGCTACGTCCTCGCCTGGATTGGCCTTCCTGCTGGCAACAATCGCAGCCTTCGGAGATAATTGGCCAAACTATTGGGAGAAACTCATCAACAATGATGTGCTCATTGTCGACACTTGGAACGACGCCTATTACACCTCATTCACTCGTTACGGTGGCGATCGCCCTCTTGTCGTGAGTTACGCGACAAGTCCACCAGCAGAAGTCATTTTCGCTAGTCCCCCAATGGCGACAGATGCCCCTGCCCCAACCAGTGTCGCTACCGAAACTTGTTTTCGACAGACCGAATATGCGGGTATTCTGCGCGGAACGAAACACCCCGCAGAGTCGCAACTACTCATTGACTATTTGATCAGCAAAGATTTTCAAACATTGCTACCCGAAAGTTTGTTCGTCTATCCCATCAACGCTGATGTTGAGTTGCCAGAGTCATTTATCAAATACGCACCGCAGATTTCTCAGCCATTCACCCTCACTTCGAATGACATCGCTACACATCGCGAATCGTGGCTCGAACAATGGTCAGATATCGCCCTGCGATGAGAAAAAGGTGGACTCGTCTCGCCAGTGCCCCAGCACTTGTTGTGGTGGCTGTGAGCACGGCACTCCCGCTGATTGTTATCAGCGTTCAAGAGATCCGTGGGCATGACATTTTTGCTATCTGGCAGCGCCCAGGGGTTGCCGATGCTCTCATTTTTTCTTTGTGGCAGGGAATGTTGTCAACGGCCCTCACCATAGCTTTCGGGCTCTTTCCGACATGGGTTCTAGCGCGTTACCGATTCGCAGGTCGCTCAATCTTGGTTGCTCTCGTCACAGTGCCATTTGTACTCCCGACAATTGCCGTAGGTGCTGCCTTTTTAGCAGTGCTACCAACTTCGTTACACCGCACCACGTGGGCCATCTTGTTAGCGCACATCTTTTTCAATATCTCTGTCGTCGTACGAACTGTCGGCCCGCTATGGCGATCCGTTGACCAAGGACTCATTGAATCGGCGCAAACTTTAGGTGCGTCGCCAGCACAGGTGTACCGCCATCTCCTTCTCCCGATTGCCCGCCCGGCTATTATTTCTTCCGGATCATTGATCTTCGTGATGTGTTTCACCTCATACGGAATCATCCAAATTCTTGGAGGCCCTGGTTTAGCAACACTTGACATTGAGATCTACCGACGAGCCGTTCAACTCGGCGATATTTCTGGCGCCACAGTTCTTGGTATCACTCAAACCTTATGTATCGCCTGTGCTTTTGCCTGGTGGTCGCGCTCACAAGGAGCACAATTCTCCAAAATTGAAGATCGCAAGAGTGCTCGCTCTCTGAACAGATCGTCGCGAGTCATTGTCTTTCTCACCACAGCAGCATTTACCGCACCAATCGCAGCCCTCATTTTTTCTTCGTTGCACACCCGCGATTCATGGAGTTTGACGGGGTGGAAAGTTCTTCTCGGTCTCCAAGATATTCGCGGTCTGTCCATCGACTTGCCCTCAGCACTTGCGACTTCGTTGGTCTACGCACTTGCTGCTACGGCCATAGCGGTACCCGTGGGAATGGCAGCCACGGCTTTCGCCCGACGTCATTGGATTCACACCGCCGTGGTTCTGCCACTCTCAACATCTCCCGTTGTCCTCGGCTTAGCGATCCTTATCACCTATGACCGTGCGCCATTTGATTTTCGCTCAAGTCGTCTGTTAATTCCTCTCGTTCACGCTGCCATCGCCCTGCCATTCGTTATGCGGGCAATGATTGCGATTGCGAATGTCATTCCACCCGATCTAGGTCACGCAGCGGCAACCTTAGGCGCCAGTCCTTGGCGACGTTGGCTCAACATTGATCTTCCTCTCCTCCGCCCCGCCCTGGCAACCGGGGTGGCATTTTCTCTTGCCATGTCCTTAGGCGAGTTTGGGGCAACCAGTTTTCTCACGCGTCGCAATTCTTCAACCTTGCCGATTTCAATCGCCAATCTTTTTAGTCGTGCGGGCGATATTCCGCGTAGTACCGGTATGGCTGCGGCGACTTTATTGATCTTTATCACGGGTCTTTTGGTCATCAGCGTTGATCGGCGTTCGTACTCATGAGCCTGTCAATTCGCCATCTCTCATTTTCTTATAACAAGCGAGAATTGCTGAATGACTTTTCTCTTGAAGTGGCAAGTGGTCAGACCATGGCGATCGTCGGACCTTCTGGTTCGGGAAAATCTACCTTATTGCGACTCACCGCTGGATTACTCGTTGCAAGTCACGGAGAAATCCTGATCAATGGAATCAACGTCAGTGCGACCCCCACTCACCTCCGCTCTGTCGGTCTGGTCTTTCAAGACAATCAACTCTTTACGCACCTCAACGTTTTCAATAACGTGGCTTTCGGATTAAAGATGGCGCATCAAAGTCGATCAGCCATCGCTGCGCGTTGCGATGAATTGCTGAATCTTGTGGGGCTGACAGAATTCTCTCAACAATCGGTCTCCACTTTGTCTGGCGGGCAAGCCAAACGAGTGGCCCTGGCGCGGGCCCTAGCCCCCAAACCACAAGTGCTGTTACTGGACGAACCCCTCACTGGACTTGATGATGAACTTCACGACCGTTTAGCAACTGATCTGCGACAGATACTGCAGACATCCAAGACCACTGCCTTACTCGTCACCCATGATCTTGCTGAAGCCCGAACCATTGCTGACACAATCACCCACCTTCAATAACCTCAGCACCCATAGGCTGATGCAATGAATATTGCTCGACATCGAGATCACGCAAAATGAGTGTCACCATTCGCTTTGCGACGACCGCCGAGGTGCGACCATTGCGTCTTGAAGTTCTCCGGGCTCATACAACAAACAAGACAGTCGACTTTGAAGGCGATGATGATGCAACGACGCGGCATTTGGTTGCCGTGGATTCGCTGGGGGAGATCGTTGGTGTGAGCACATGGTTGGAGCCTGCCCTTGACCAACAACCTCATCTGCGGGCGGTACAACTACGTGGCATGGCCACGGCTATCTCTGTCCAAAACCAAGGAATCGGCGCCCTGATTTTGGCCGCTGGAGTTGACTACGCGTTGTCATTGGATGCCGATCTCATATGGGCCAACGCTCGTGATCAAGCCCTCAATTTCTACAATCGCAATGGCTTCCTCACTACTGGTGAAGGGTTCATCGAATCAGTCACTCGACTGCCCCATCATCGCGTCATCAAATCCTTGAGATAAATACCGAGGAGATGACCGCAGTCCCGCATCGGGCGCACACAATCAAAGATGCCAGTCTGTCAAGAAATCGCCACCCATCTCCAGACCCTGATTGAGAATGAACTCGTCGATCTCCTGCGCCTGAATTCCAATCAAACTTGGATCGGCCCACGGCACTCAAACTTGGAGAATGAACTACAAAAGATCCGTTGGATTCTTGGGCGAAGCATTGAAATTCTTCAGGTGACGCCCGACCTAACGATGTAATTCTGGTGAGTTACTTGGCCTTTGAGCCTGAGCGACTGGCAGCCATGTACACATCTCTGCAAAAACTTAGCGATCAACTACAAATGGTCATCCAACGGCTGAATTTCTCTTTGTTGTATGTCCCAGAGGTCCACGGACAACTGCATTACTGCCGCTGCCTTATCGAAGGTCAGCAGATTGTCGTTGGCAATGTTTTGAAGAGCAATCTCAATTTTTCTCATATGGTGCCAAGCCCGATAGCTATGGGAATTCGTTGCCAACTTGATGACTGGCTCAAGCGCAACCCTGGCTGGTGGGCCGAAGCCACGCACCCCCAACCAACGCGCATTGATGAACTTTTACGGCCAATCGCCAACGACCCCCATGTCGCCGGAAAACTTATTGATGAAACCTCTTTTCTCGCGCCACTGATTTACGGAGCACATGACACATCAATCATTGCAAAACTGTGGTTATCTGCCACCGACCCGCGTACGACAACAGTTCACATTGCCGGCCAACGAATCATTCGCCTTGTTCGCGTTGTCTTTGAGGAACATGATTGGAATGATGGCATTGCCCCAACGTGGAATGACCTGATTGATCAACGACGGATTGAAAAAGAAGTGAAAGATCTCTTGGGACAAGTCATCGCCCCATGGCAAATGCAATTTAGTGGTTTGGCCCACCAGTGGAACTGGGATGCACAAGAAGGTCTCGCACGACTGCACGATGTTGCCCGTTCTCGGTCGGCGGCACTTGCCCTCGCAAATGGATTGGCTGATTCATTATTACTCAATCTTCGGGTCCTACCGCTGAATAAGCAATTACGACTTCAGCAAATCGACGACATAGCTTTTAGTATTGGATCCTCTACTGCGATTTTTCAGAGAGCGAAAATTGATCAAGGCGAATTTCGGGCCTCCAATATCGCAACCCTGCTATCACTCCCCTCTCAATCACCGCTCCGAGTACCGTGGCCATTATCGCTCGCTGTCTCTCAAGCCACTCGCTCGCTCGCACGGGTCTTTGATGATTCCGATGAGATCACTAAATCATCAGCGATTGACAAGATCAAGAGCCGTGAGGCCTTAGCCGGCATCGCCTATTCCGCGGTGTGGATCTCGGCGCTTTCACAAGGGCGGATCAATGAGCAAACTCTTGAACCGCCCGCGGAAGTGCAAATTGAATTACAACACACATTTGACTCAATCATTAATCAAGCTGACAAAGGTGAACTGTCAGCAATTATCAATGATTAGCCAGGAATCTGGATGTTGGTACTCAAGCGAATACTGCTCTGCGAATCAGGCTCGAGGAAAATTTCCAATGTCCACAGCCCGGGGAACAAAATCGCTACCGAACCTGAGAAGTGATTGGGTGCAAGTTCCGTGACAGGTACAGCAATCGTCGGGACCTCCGAATCAGGCAGCGTGAGCCGCATCGAGATATTTTGCACAGGGGCTAAAGCCCCACTTGGGGTGCTGATCGTGACATGAATTTCGTTGTTACCAGTCCGTCCTGGAGTGATAGCGATGCTGGCAATTTTGTCACCATTCACCGCTTGCACGAGATAGACCGAATCTGGGGCTGTCACTTCTGGCGAAGCAGCAACCAGTGAACTGGTGACGCCGAAAATGACCGCCACCAATCCCAACTCAAGAAACAGAACACGTCTAATCGACACGCTATGCCCGCGGTGAATCAGCCATCTCGCCACGCCGCCGAGGGTCACCACCGCAATCGCGATAGTGGTCTTGACCACAAGAGTTTTTCCCCACGTTGTCTCCGTGATATCGCTGAGAGCGGGAACCAAATGCCATGTTTGCCATAAACCTGAGAGCACCGCTAGCGGAATAGCAATTGTGGCCATTTTAGAAAATTTCCTGACGACCTCTGCAAAGTCGGTCTTCTTTGCCAAGAAAGCCATCGCCACTAATCCACCTGCCCACAAAATGACGCTCGTAAAGTGCACCGCATCAATGGCAATCGCCAAGTTTGAACTTGATGAAGCACTGGGGTGACCCGCCGCCGAGAAAGTTAAGACCACGCCAGCACCCAGCAAAGCAGTGCTTGATCTCCACCACGAAGTTGCTGAACGGTGAAAGTTTTTACGTAATGCAATCAAAAGACCGAGAATCCCCAGCAGCAAGATCTCGCGAATCAGGATTGCCCGACCTTGGCGGGTCTCCAGGACATCGGACCACAGCGAAGTACTCCACACATCGGACCACTTGCCAGCGATCGCATAAGGACCCTGAGTGACAAATAATGTAACGGTGCTCGCGAAACTCAATACCCAACCGAG
>JBAWVW010000079.1:0-8357 GCA_037147055.1 Actinomycetes bacterium | reverse complement strand
CATACTGGGCGTCATAAAATTTTGACGACATACCGTAGTTATCACGGAGCAACTGGTGGAGCAATTCAACTCACTGGTGATCCACGCCGTTGGCCAAGCGAACCTGGTTTACCAGGAGTCGTCAAATTCTGGGGACCGTACCCCTATCGCTCCGCGTTTCACAGCAGTAGCGATATTGAAGAATCACAACGCGCACTGCATCACCTGCGCGACACGTTGATGGTCGAAGGTCCACAAACTGTTGCCGCGATCATGCTTGAAGGTGTCGTCGGTACGAACGGAATTCTGGTTCCGCCGCCGGGGTACATGGCCGGTGTGCGCGAAATCTGTGATGAGTTCGGAATTGTGTTCATCGCTGATGAAGTGATGTCGGGGTTCGGTCGATGTGGTGAATGGTTCGCTATTGACAACTGGAAAGTCGCACCTGACTTGATTTGTTTTGCTAAAGGTGTGAACTCTGGTTACTTGCCATTGGGCGGCGTGATCATTAGCGATCGCATTGCTGATACTTTCCGCGAGAGGCAATTTCCAGGTGGACTGACCTACAGCGGTCATCCACTGGCATGTGCCTCAGCGGTTGCGAGCATCAATATTTTCGAGGAAGAAGGGATCATTGACAATGCCCGGCACCTTGGTCGCGACATCATTGGACCCGAACTTGAGAAATTGAAAGCCAATCATCCGAGCGTCGGAGACGTTCGTGGCATTGGCGTTTTTTGGGCGATTGAGTTAGTCAAAAATCGTGAGACACGTGAACCGCTCGTGCCGTTTAACGCTGCTGGCCCAGCCAATGCCCCAATGGTCGAACTGATCGGCGCCTGTAAGGCAAAAAACTTGTGGCCTTTTGCCCACTTCAATCGCATTCACGTGGTTCCACCTTTGACAACCAGTGACGATGATGTGCGATCAGGTATCGCTATTCTCGACGAAGTTCTCGCCCTCGCTGACGCGCACTACACGGGCTGACGCGTCGTGAGTGCTACCCCGAGTAGCGCCACAAGCAAGCCGAGGACGGCGAGGACTCCCAAACGTTCACCAAATAACACTGCGCCTTCAATTGTGCTTAATGCTGGAGTCAGGAAGAACAGGCTGCTGACTTTCACCGCTGCCTGACGTTGCAATAACCACAGCATGATCAGTACCGCGGTGATTGAAAGTACAACGACAGCCCACACCAGCGACCACCAAAATCTTGCTGTCCAGTGCACTTCAAAATGCTCGACGCTCACAGAACCAATACCGAAAACAACAGCTGAAATCATGTATTGAACGGCAGTTCCGCGCAACAAAGGCATCGTGCCACCGCGAGAACGTTGCAACAAAGTTCCAGTCGACATTCCAACGACTGATACCAACATTGCCACAACCGCCCCAGCGGTGATTCCGCTCACTCCTGCGTTCAGACGATCAATGACAACTGCAACAACACCACCAAGCCCACACCCGACTCCGATCCATTGGCGGGGTCGTAATTTCTCGCTCAATAACAAGAGTGCACCGACCGAGGTGACGACTGGATGCAGCCCGGCGATGAGTGCAGATAAGCCTGACGGTAAACCGAGATCGGAAGCGATGAACACGCCTCCTAAGTAGATCGCGTGCATTCCTAAACCGGTCAGCATGGCCCACTTCACTTGGGTGAGGGATATTGCCGGAGCATTGGTTGTGACAGCTATCGCCCACAGAACCACAGCAGCAATCATCATTCGCAAAAACAAAAATGTCAGCGGCCCTGCATCGCGCGTACCGTAACGCGCCACAATGAAGCCAGTACTCCACAGCAGTACAAAGACAACGGGAGCTGCTGCCGCCATGAGAGATGGCGTAGCGCGAAATGGGCGGGCCGCCTTCGCGACCCGCCCATTTACACTTCCAGAAGGAAGCGCCTGATTAATCAGGCGCCTGCTTCATTCAATGTCACGTCAATCGGGGCAAAACCTGAGCCCTTGGTATCGACACCCAGGCCATCAAGAATGGCAAGAGCGGCTGTGACGATGTCATTGGTGTATGCCTCAGCGTCGGGAGCAGCAGTAAGGACGGTTGAACCTTCAAGGTTCTTGGTCTCCTGAGCAAGCGTTGCAGTGCGATCCCAAGCAGCGGCATCAATCATGCCGGCACCACCGGTGGCGGGCCAGATGAGCTTATTCACTTCATTCATCTGCCACAACTGGTGTGATGCACCAAGCTTTGAGCCCTTCGAAACAACGATGTCGGCGCAAGCCTGAGCGTTGTCGCGGCAGAATGCCCAACCCTGGATTGAGGCAGCAACAAACTTGGTCGCGGTGTCCTTGTACGCAGCATCGCTAGCAAGACGCTCACCTGAAGCCCAAATGGCGTCCTGCAACATGCCGACACCCTCGTTTTCATAGCTCACGACGTTGAAGTCGTCAGCGGTGTACTGCTTACCAGTGGCTGGGTTAATTGCTTCCAACACCTGTGCGTATTCGTTATACGTCATTGCCTCAGCGGCATCGATGTCGCCAGCGAGCAAAGCTGCCATGTCAAACTGCTGCTGAACGAGTGTCACGTCAGCGGCAGGATCGAGACCAGCCTTGGTCAAAGCAGCAAAGATTTCAAATTCGTTGCCGTAGCCCCAGTTACCGATGTTCTTGCCAGCAAATTCTGCAGGCGATGTGATGCCCTTGTCCTTGAGCGAGACCTGTAAGGTGCCCGAACGCTGGAAGATCTGGGCTATGTCAACGATGTTCGCTCCAGCTTCGCGGCTTGCGAGAGCTTTCGGAACCCACGACAAAGCGAAGTCAACTACGCCGTCGGCGAGCTGCTGCTGTGGCACGATGTCAACGCCACCTTCAAGGATGCTGACGTCAAGACACTGAGCGGCGTAGAAGCCCTGATCAACGGCAGCGAAGTAACCAGCAAACTGAGCCTGTGTAAACCACTGTAACTGCAACTTGACTGGTGTCGTCGCTTCGCATTTTACTGGGGCGCTTGACCCAGTTGACGAACTGTCACTTCCACCACAAGCCACAGCGGCCAATGACAGTGCGACAACGCCTGCTGCTAATTTCCAACCTTTGTTCTTTCTCATTTTCTTTCTCCTCCCCTTGGGCTGGTGCCCGCGGATTCATGACGCCACAATAGCCCACCGAATATCGTCACTTTGACAAACTCAGCGGACCTCTCTGGTGCGTTTTGGGCGCCCACCCGGTGTGGCCGCTCCCTCCAGCAAGCTGGAGATCATATAGAACGTCAATCCCAAGAGGCATGCACCAAGTACATAAGCCCAAGCGACGGCATTCTTCGAATTTGCGATATTGCTTGTTATACGACTTCCCAAACCGTTCTGCGAACCCCCGAAATACTCGCTGACGAAAGCGGTAATCACCGACGCTGGTGCCGAAATCTTGAGTGCCGTAAATAAGTACGGCATAGCATTCGGAATTCGAACCTTGCGCAAAATTTGTGTATCACTGGCGGCGTACGACTTCATCAGCTCAACATGTGTCGCGCTGACTTGCGTAAGACCTTTGGCCACGTTTACCAAAACAATGAAGTAGACCACTAATGTCACCATTGCCCGACGTGGCACTTCGCTAGTGATGGCAAACATGTTATTCAGCACAGCCACCAATACGAAAATCGGAATGGCATTCAAAGCAGTTGCCAGTGGCGTAATGAGGTTATTCAAAAACTTAAAACGGCTCAATACAAAACTCATCGCCATGCCAAAGAATGCACCTAGTAACAAACCGATCAAAGCGTTGGTTCCTGAAACTTTCGCAGCACCCCAAACTAAGTCAATGTTTTCGCTGAATTTCTGCCCGATCTTTGATGGCGGCGCCAAGAAATAAGGCTTGAGATGGAAACCCTTCACTGCTAGTTCCCAAGCGGTAATAAACGCCACGCCAAAAACGACGGGCGGTAGCAACGAGCGAATAACAGACGAAGAGCGTGAAGTCATCGGTCTTCTATGCCTCGCACATAATCAGGGACTCTTGCTCCGCGCAATGCTTCACGAACAGCGGTAATTCCCTTGAAGAACGTCGCGTTATCGCGGGTTGCATCGCTACGTTCACCTTCAATGCTCACATCAACGATCTGGGTTACCCGACCGGGTCTGGGCGACATCACAACAACACGGTTTGATAAATACACTGCTTCTGGAATTGAGTGTGTCACAAAGACCACCGTTGTCCCAGATGCACGACAAATGGAAAGAAGCTCACTTTGCATGTGCTCTCGTGTCATTTCGTCAAGCGCACCAAACGGTTCATCCATCAACAACAACGAGGGATGAACAGCAAGAGCACGAGCAATGGCCACGCGCTGTTGCATTCCACCCGAGAGCTGCCACGGAAAATGATTTGCAAACTCAGATAACTTAACGAGTTCGAGCATTTCAGTTGCACGAGCATGACGTTTTGTCTTATCCCACCCCTTAAGTTCAAGGGGCAATTCAATATTTTGGGCAACTGTGCGCCATTCAAAAAGACCCGACTGCTGAAAGGCCATGCCATAGTCCTGATCAAGTCGGGCCTGCTTGGCCGACTTGCCATTCACGACAAGCGCACCCGATGTTGGCTCAAGGAGATTGGCAATGAGTCGCAGAAGAGTGGACTTGCCACATCCGGACGGACCGATTAACGAGACAAATTCGCCAGAGCCGATTGACAAATTAATGTCGGTTAATGCATCAATATGGTTACTTGAGCCAGGATTAAAAGCCTTGGAAATGTTGGTGATTTCTACCGCACTCATGTGGAAGCCTCCTTTGGGCGATTGCGCATCATGTACATGTCCGCCAAGGTCACGAACCCTGACATAGCAAGTCCGAGAAGTGCCGCCCCAAACACCGCTGTGAAAACTTTTGCTGGATCACTTGTCGCTTCACGGGCGTACTCAATAATGAGTCGACCTATTCCACCTTTCAAGCCAGTTGAAATTTCTGCGACAACGACGCCGATGACTGAAGCCGAAGCCGCCAATTTCAGTGAGGGAACAATAAAAGGAATTGCTGCTGGGAAACGTAACTTACGAAGCGTCTGCCACCACGACGCGGCATAACTGTCCATCAATTCGAGCGATGCCGACGGTGCCGAGGTGAGACCTTTCAAGGCCCCGACGGCAACAGGAAAGAACGCCAAGAAAGCACCAAGTACTGCTGCCGACATCCAACGCGGCCATGTCCAACCAGCGACATGTAACTTGCCGCCCCATGACACAACGAGCGGCGCCAACGCAATCAACGGAACTGTTTGTGAGACCACCAGGTACGGCAAAATTCCGCGCTCAGCGATTTTGAAACGGGCCATCAGAATCGACAAGCCCAATCCTAAGGTTGAGCCGATCGCGAACCCGACGAGCGCTAATCGGAATGAGAACCACGCACCTGCTAAAACGACCGACCAGATCTTGCGATCCGAACCACGTAATTCAGGTCGGTTGTAACGCATCAGCATGTCCCACACGTGGGGCATTGCATGGTTGTTTGAACGGGGCAACAACTTCCATCCGAATATCTTGCCCCCGGCATCTAGGCCAAACATTTTGTACAGTTCCCATGCCCCAGCTACCAACAGCAACGAAAGCACAAAGAGAAGTACGCGGCGTACCCGTCGGGCGGTCTCACGGTTTTTCTTTATTGTCGCCACCGTCGTCATAATTTTTGTTTACTCAACCTTTGGCCACGATTTGTTCGGCGATGACCGGGATCACCTTTTCACCGTATGCCCGCAATGTTTCGTCTTTTGCATCATGTTGTAAGTAGACAGAGAATTGATCAACACCCATCTCACGCAATTCGTTGAGGCGCTTGACGTGTTCTTCAACTGGTCCGACGATGCAAAAACGATCAACGATCTCATCGGGAACGAAGGTTGTGTGACTATTACCAGCCTGACCGTGCTCGTTGTAGTCGTAGCCCTGACGATCCTTGATGTAATCGGTGAGAGCCTTGGGCACTGGTGCTGAATCGCCATAGCGCTCCACGATGTCCGCGACATGGTTGCCCACCATCCCACCGAACCAACGGCACTGTTCCCGACCATGAACTAATCCAGCTTGTGTCCCATCGGTGACATAAGCAGGGGCAGCCACACAAATCTTGATGCTGAGGGGATCTCGACCCGCTGCAACAGCAGCATCGCGTACTGCCTTGATTGTCCACTCGGTGATACTCGGATCTGCCAACTGCAAGATAAAACCATCGCCAACTTCACCCGTGAGCGCTAACGCTTTTGGACCATAAGCCGCTACCCACACTTCAGCTCTCGACTTACTCGCCCACGGCAGACGCAAATCAGCACCTTTGTATTGCACCGCACGACCGTTTGCGAGCTCTCTGATCACGTGAATGCTTTCGCGCAAGGTGGCGAGGGTTGTCGGCTTGCCATTGGTGACTCGAACAGCTGAGTCTCCTCGACCGATACCAATCACCGTGCGGTTGCCATACATTTCGTTTAACGTAGCGAACAGACTCGCCGTCACTGTCCAGTCGCGAGTTGCTGGGTTAGTGACCATCGGTCCGACAATGACATTTCGAGTCTCCGCCAAAATTTGGGCGAAGATCGGAAATGGCTCTTGCCACAGAATATGGCTGTCAAAAGTCCAGACATGTGTGAACCCATATGTCTCAGCTTTTTTCGCTAAGTCGATCACCCGCGCACTGGGCGGAGTGGTCTGGAGTACAACACCGATGTCCATCTTGCTCTCTACCTATTCTGCGGAAAGCCGAGATCGACTTTGCTGGTTCGGGGATCAGGCCAACGTGATGTCACGACTTTGCTCCGGGTGTAAAAAGCAATCCCGTCGGGACCGTACATGTGTAGGTCGCCAAACAAACTGGCCTTCCAACCACCAAATGAGTAATACGAAACCGGAACAGGAATCGGCACATTGATGCCGACCATTCCAACATTGACGTCAAATTGGAACTGCCTAGCAACGCCACCGTCGCGAGTAAAGATCGCTGTGCCGTTACCGAACTGATTGTCATTAATCAGTTGCAGACCCTGCTCATACGACGTCACCCGCACCACGGTCAAGACCGGTCCAAAAATTTCTTCGTCGTAACATTTCATCCCTGGTTGAGCATGATCAATCAGGCTCGGCTTCAAGAAGAAGCCATCACTGGGTGCTCCCTCGCGACCATCCACCACAACTTTTGCACCTTCACCAGCGGCTCCCGCCACGTAACCCGCGACCTTATCGCGATGTTCACCAGTAATCAGCGGGCCCATTTCACTAGATGGATCGCTACCGTTACCGACCACAATGTTGGGGATCCGACTCTTGACCTTGGCTACCAACTCATCAGCAATCGTGTCCACCGCAAGAACAACGGAGATCGCCATGCAGCGTTCCCCTGCTGAACCGTAGGCAGCACTAACTAAAGCATCTGCCGCCATATCAAGGTCGGCATCGGGAAGAACCAACATGTGATTCTTTGCTCCACCTAAAGCCTGAACACGCTTGCCATTTTTTGTGCCGGTTTCATAGATGTAACGCGCGATCGGTGTTGAGCCCACAAAACTAATCGCAGCAATATCAGGGTGACTGAGCAATCGATCAACGGCAACTTTGTCTCCCTGCACAATATTGAATACGCCATCAGGTAAACCCGCCTGCTTGAGCAATTCGGCAATAAACATTGCTGTTGAAGGATCTTTTTCGGAGGGCTTCAATATGAAGGTATTGCCACAAGCAATGGCATTGGCGAACATCCACATCGGCACCATAGATGGGAAGTTGAATGGCGTGATGCCCGCCACAACTCCGAGGGGTTGGCGAATGTTATACACGTCAACACCGGCAGAGGCTTGCTCTGAATAGCCACCCTTCAACAAATTAGGGATACCACAGGCGTACTCAATATTTTCCAAACCTCGAGCGAGTTCACCCAATGCGTCTGCGGTCACCTTGCCGTGTTCCTGAGTGAGCAAGGCAGCGATTTCTTTGCGATGAGCCGACACAAGTTCACGCATGTTGAACATAATCTCAGCTCGTCGCGACAAGTTCGTTGAACGCCACGCTGGTAGCGCGGCCTTGGCGTTGGCAACTGCTTGATCGACCTCATCAACATCAGCGAAACCCACTGTGCCTTGAATCTGACCCGTAGCGGGATCAAAAATATTCCCCGTGCGACCTGACTTACTGCTGACGGTGTGTCCGTCAATCCAATGATCAATGCGGTACATAACTCTTTCCTATCTTTCTTTTTAAAGGGAAATCTCAGACGAGATATTGCGAGAGGCCACGCTTGATGTACTTACCATGTCCTTTGAGCCCAATGTATTGGTCATTATCAATGAGAGCGACACCTCGCGAAAACACCGTGTCAACTTTGCCATCGATAATCCAGCCCTCCCAGGCTGAGTGATCCATATTCATATGGTGCT
>JBAWVW010000078.1:0-8554 GCA_037147055.1 Actinomycetes bacterium | reverse complement strand
GGGGACAAGCGCACACAGTTGGTGTACGACGTGGATTCTTGGGAAGATGCGGAAATCATTGACGAGATCGTGGCTGCTGAAACGGGACTCTGTTTTGGACCCGATTCGCTAGCGGAGGCTCGTAACCGTGGTTATTCTTTGGCGACTGTGGGCAAGACTCGGCGCCATCGTCAGCCTCGTTCGTAGCGCGAGGATGAATTGATGTTAAGTAATGGCACAATCACTTCTGGTGCCTTGGGTCTCCCGCGTTATCTGGCTCAACCTGGTGGTAATACTGCAGCATTGCCGGGCGTCATCATGTGCCACTCATTTCCCTTTGGTCCATTTGATGCGCGACATTCGGCGAGTAGTTTTCCAGAACTCATGGATCGCTTGGCGAATGAACTTGGGTTTGCGGCGATGTGTTTCACCTTTCGTGGATGCGGTGAAACCGCGGGAGATTTTTCTTTACAGGGTTGGGTAGAGGATCTTCAGGCGGCGATTGATCATATGATTGAGCAGACCAACCCGACAGGTTTGTGGCTCGTTGGTTCAAACACTGGGGGGTCAGTCGCGATGTGTGTTGCCGCAGATGATCCGCGTGTGCGTGGGTGCGCCTTGCTCGGACCACGGGCAGATTTTGACGATTGGGCTGACCAGCCGCGAAAGTTCTTGGATCACTGCCGCTCTGTTGGTTCAGTGCGAACCCCGCAGTTCCCGAAGAATTTTGATGAATGGACTCGTGAATTGGGGCGATATCGACCAGTTCCCGCAGCCCAGCGTTTTGCCCCTCGGCCGCTACTACTGCTGCACGGCGATGATGATGAAAGTGTTCCCGCAACTGACACTCGCCAATTAGCAGAGTCGCATGGTGCGGCCGAAATGCGTGTACTGGAAGGCGCTGGTCATCGTCTTCGTCATGATCCTCGGGCGATGGCGGTTCTCTTTGGCTGGTTAGACCGGCAACGACTTGAGGATATGTAGGCGATTCAAAATGACTAAGCGGTCTGCACCTTTTTCCACGGTGAGGCATTCCCAGCGATGACTACGGTGCGCTTAGCCTGCGCGAGAACAGAGAAAGAGTGAACCCAAGACCCCACGTGAGGTGCATGGTGGGCAAGATCAGGACAAGAGCGAGCCGTTCTGCGAGTGAAAGCCGTGGCTGACTGAAAGAGATAGCGGTGACAAGCAGACCGTAGATCAAGGGCAACAGCAGGCTCAATGGATTGATGATAGATATCGCGACGCTGCCCAGCAAAATAATTGTGACGAGGACTGGAGCCAATTGTCGCAAGCGTAGAGACGAAGGATGCAAGCAAATAACTTTTGCTTTCCACCAACCGTATTGAAAATACTGTCTCGCTAGTTGTGAAGGTGAACTTCGGGGTTGATAATCAACCCACAGATTTGGATCGAACCAAACAATTCCACTATCACGGCGCAGACGAATGTTCAGTTCGTAATCCTGGTTTCGGATCAACCGCTCATCAAACCAGCCCACTTTTTCTGCACGAGACCGATCAAACACACCTAGGTACACCGAGTCGGTCGGACCCGCTCGTCCTCCAACATGGAACTTTGATCCACCAGTACCAAACTTTGACGTCATTGCGCGCGCCACGGCACGTTCAAAAACACTGCACCCGATTGGCCGCTGAATACCGCCGACATTGGCCGCCCCTGTCAAGCGAAGAGTTGTGACAGCGTTCAGTATGTAGTCAGGAGACAAAGTGGCGTGACCATCAACTCGAACGACGATGTGTCCCTCGGTATGAGCGATTGCAGCGTTTAAACCACTGGCGGTTTTTCCCGTTGGATTCTCTATGACCGAGATTCGATTGTTGCGCGCGCAGAGACCCTGAGCGATCGCCTCTGTTGCGTCACTTGACGGGGCAACTGCTAAACAAATGTCAAACTCTCGCGGGTAGGTCTGAAGCAAAATTGACTGCACGGATTGCTCAAGGTACTTTGCCTCATTACGAACTGGCATCACGACGGAGACCGTGGGCCATTCGCTAGAACTCATCATCTGGCTCTGGTCAGACACGACGACTCAGAACTACCCAGATAGTTCTGAGAAGAATCTGGATATCTAAAATCAGTGACCAATTCACAAGATATTGCAAGTCGTAACCGAGTTTGTGCTCCGGTGCGCTGTCATAGCGACCGTGCACTTGAGCTAAGCCAGTGAGTCCAGGTGGAAGCTCCGTACGCCGTTGATATCCGGGTATGTCTGCTTGGAACCCTTCTGCCATTTCTGGTCGTTCGGGGCGAGGCCCGACCAAGGACATTTCACCTTTAATGACATTCCATAGTTGTGGTATCTCATCGGCGCGCATCGATCGCATCCAAGACATTGACGGGATGATTCGTGGGTCGGTGAGAGTAGCGGTTCGTGGTCCGTCAGCTTCAGCATCAAGTCTCATTGTTCTAAATTTGAAAACAGTGAAGGGCTTTCCTTTTTCTCCCACTCTTTGTTGACGATAGATAAACGATCGTCCGGCCACTATTCGCACATAGATGAAGAAGAAAATAATGAGGGGAATAACGATTGGCGAGACAGTTAAAAGCAAGAGCAAGTCGAATAATCTTTTTAGTCGCCGCTGATGAATCGCAAGGTTATGAGAACGAAGTCGTGTGAACGGAATTCCTGCGATCTGATGTATTGATCGAAGCCCGAGCAAAGTTTCTTGAGCACTGACACGCTGGTGAAGAACTACTCCGAGTTCCTCCAACTCGCCCAAAGGTTCGGGATATGCGGTGTCAAAGGTCTGGATATCAAGAAACAAGAGATCGGTGATTCGATGAGATGAAACGATCTCAATGATGTTGCTGGTGTCAAGCGTGGTGGCAACTACTTCCCCAAGTCGTTCGTTGGATTCAAACTGTGAACAGGCAGTCCGGATTGCTTCCTGTGGACCGACGATGCAGACTCTGGCAAGGCCCTGGCGACGTGAGGTGAGGTTTCGGGTTAGGTACCGACTAGAGGTCAGTGCAAGCGAGCCAAGAAAAAGAAGAAGAACTAGGTTCACTCGGGGCATGAAGTAACGATCTGTGAGCAGGGTGATGACAGCGATCGTCGCCACGCCAACGGCAAGTGCCAGCGTTACGCGAGGGAACCACGAGGGATTACCGATTCGCGATTCGCGTTCGTAGAGTCCAGCGAAGTAGTTAATCAGGAGTAGAAAAATAGATACCAAACTAAAACCGATCAAGTGGTGCCCGAGAGAATAGGTCGGCCAGTTTCGTCCGAATCGAATCAAGTTGATGGCTACCAGCGAGAAAAATAGTGCAAAAAAGTCAAAGACAAAGAGGAACCGAAAACCATGTTTCCAGATCGCATTCAACGGGCGAGCGAAGAAATGGATAACTGTTTCGATGAAAGAAGGAAATGCCCGTGGCAACTGCTGTCGCGGATCCTCACTCATAGAGCCATGATACCTCTCCCGCATACAGCCAAACGGAGATGTGACCTGTCGAAGAAACTGTTCTTCTTAAGAGAGTTGACTGAGATGCCAGTGAAAAGCACTGTCGATGATTTGCTGGAGACTCTTTTGGGCAGTCCAGCCGAGGAAAATCTTGGCGAGTGTGGCATCGGCATATACGGCCGCAGGGTCTCCTAATCGGCGAGGAGCAAACTCGTGTGGAACTATGTGACCCAATACTTTTTCGGTGGCGGATAAAATCTCTAGCACAGAAGTGCCGACACCAGTGCCGAGATTGACAGTCAGATTGGGGCCACCCGATTGCAGATAGTCAAGAGCTTTAACGTGGGCATCGGCCAGATCTTCTACGTGAACATAATCTCGAATTCCTGTCCCGTCTTTCGTTGGGTAATCATTGCCTAAAACCTGCAATGGTCCACTGACGTTCAGCGCGGCTTTCATCACCAGCGGAATGAGGTTCGTCGTGCTATCCCAGTTCTCACCTAACACGCCATCGCTGCTGGCTCCCGCAGCGTTGAAATATCTCAAACTTGTCCATCGCAAGCTGTGAGTTTCGCCGTACCAGAGAATGACCCTTTCCATCATCGCTTTAGTTTCAGCATAAACATTCACTGGAGAAATTGCAGATGCCTCACTGATTGGCGAAGATTGTGGATTGCCATACACCGCAGCGGAAGATGAAAAAACAATGTGTTTGACGTTGGCGGCCAGCATTCCTTCAATCAAATTGACGGTGCCCTGAACATTGTTTCGCCAATACATTTCTGGATGACTCATTGATTCGCCGGCGCTTTTGTAGGCCGCAAAATGGATCACACTTGTGACTTGATATTTCAGACAGATATCGGTGACGAGGGCAGAGTCAGCAATGTCGCCAATGACCAGTGGGGCACCGAAGATTGAGTTCGCATTGCCACGTTCTAAAGAGTCAAGAACGACGATCTCGCGGCCGAGTGATGTCAACAGACGCGAGGTTTGGGAGCCGATATATCCAGCGCCACCAGTGATAAGAATGGTCACGAAATGCCTTCAACATGTATAAAGTATTCGATCATTTTTTGAAGGCCGATGCGCAGTGATACTTCTGGTCGCCAAGTCAATAGACTTTGAGCCAAGGTGATGTCGGGTCTTCGTTGTAGGGGATCACCTTGTCGTTCTAGTGGAAGTGACACGGAGATAATTTCACTTGAAGAATTGGTGAGATTGATCACTACCTCGGCAAGTTCACGCATCGTAAACTCTTCGGGATTCCCGATATTGACGGGCAGGTTGTAATCGCTGTCAAGCAAAGCCATCAGACCGCGAACTTCGTCACTGATATGGCAGAACGACCGCGTTTGTTGCCCGTCACCATGAAGCGTCAGGGGCTTATTGAGTAACGCCTGTTCGACGAAGGTGTTCACAACTCGTCCATCGCTTGGTCGCATGCGTTCACCATAAGTATTGAAAATACGTGCGATACGTGTATCAAGTTGATGAACTCGGTGATACGCCATTGTGAGTGCTTCACTGAAACGCTTTGCTTCGTCGTAACAACTGCGTGGCCCAATTGGGTCAACATTTCCACCGTAGGACTCGGGTTGCGGGTGCACCAGGGGATCACCGTAAACCTCGCTGGTGGACGTCAGGAAAAAGACAGCCCGATCTTTCACTGCGCGATCAAGAAGATTGCGCGTGCCAGTGCTACCTACCGCCAAAATTTCAAGTGGCATAGTGGCGAAGTCATTGGGTGAAGCAGGGCTGGCAAAATCGAGGACGGCGTCAAATTTTTCTGTTAATGCGCGATGCTCTGGCCATGCAAGAGTGATGTCATGTTCAATCAGGTGAAAAAGTTGATGGTCGCTTAGGTGCGCAACGTTGCTAGCGCGCCCAGTGCAAAAATTATCGACGACAACTACTTCATCGCCACGAGCGAGGAGAGCGTCGGCAATATGTGAACCGATGAATCCTGAACCCCCAGCGAGTAAAACGCGCATCCCTAGCGACCAATTCCTAGATGGGTGAAACCAGCCTCTTGCCATGTCGATCGGTCAAGAAGATTGCGCCCATCAACAACGACTCGTCCGCTCATGACCGCATGGACTTCTTGGGGAGCAATTTTGGTGAATTCTGACCATTCTGTGAGGACGACAAGAACCTCAGCATTAAGAGTGCATGCGACGGCAGAGTCTGCGATCTGAATTTCTTGGCTGAGACCAATTCGGTGAGAGGTGACTGTTGGGTCAAAAGCCTGGATGATTGCCCCCAAGCGCAGGAGTCGGTGAATGATTTGGAGAGAGGGGGAGTCGCGCAAATCGTCGGTGCCAGCTTTGAAGGTGAGTCCCCAGACAGCGACAACTTTTCCGCTGACTGAACCACCTGCGGCAAGGCAAATTTTTTCGGCGACTCGGTCAAACTGTTGATCATTGACAGTAATGACACCCTTCAAGAGATCAAAGTTGTAATCGGCGTCTTCAGCAATCTTGATCAGCGCGCGCGAGTCCTTGGGGAAACATGATCCACCCCATCCTGGGCCAGGTTGTAAGAAATTCGCGCCAATCCTGGTATCGGATCCAATACCTAAGACGACATCATTGATATCGGCTCCCACTCCTTCACAAATAGCAGCGATGGCATTGATGAAGGATAATTTGGTGGCGAGAAACGCGTTGGCAGCGTATTTGATGGTTTCAGCCGAGGCGGGATCAGTGATGATGATTTTTGCTGACAAGGCGTCATAGACAGAGGCGACTTTTAAGGATGCTTGACGATCGTCGCTACCGATGACAACGCGATCTGGATGTAGAAAATCGTGGACTGCTGAACCTTCGCGCAAAAACTCGGGATTTGATACAACGCTGATGTCGGGTCGCTGAAGTGAGCGTTCAACGACTTTTGTTGAACCGACCGGCACTGTGGATTTATTGACGACGATGGCGCCGACAGGGAGAGATGCTGAAATTTCTTCTGAAGCGGCTTGAACATAGGAGAGATCAGCGCCGCCGTCGTCACCTTGTGGGGTGGGGACGCAAAGAAAGGCGATCTCACAGTCTTGAACAGCACCAGCCGAGCCAACAACAAAGCTCAGATTTCCTGAGGCCAGTCCTTGGGTGACCAACTCTGTGAGACCATCTTCAACAATCGGAATGTGTCCATTTCGCAATGAGGCGATTTTCTCAGGATCAATGTCGGCACATACGACCTTGTGACCGAGATGTGCAAGACAGGCACCAGTTGTGAGGCCAACATAACCAGTTCCAACAACAGCGATTTTTAGTGCCATGAATGCATCCTATAGGGAGTCAAAAAACTCAACCCAAGGTTCAGTGCTGAGACCTTTGACCATCGAGATTTATTTAATCGACGGAGCACGA
This sequence comes from Actinomycetes bacterium, assembly GCA_037147055.1. GTDB lineage: Bacteria > Actinomycetota > Acidimicrobiia > Acidimicrobiales > Ilumatobacteraceae > Casp-actino8. The sequence continues at coordinate 1,776 of JBAWVW010000078.1, read as the reverse complement.
ATAGGGATCTAAAAAGGTATATTCGAGATATATTGCTAGCAATGTTGCAGTTAAGTCGTGCTAGAAAATTCCCGAAGTTTGCTGTTTTCAGCTGCCTCGCTCTGGTCGGCTTGTTCTTGGCTTGGTATCTGTCTAGTCTGACTGCGCGCACAACTTACTTCACAGACGATTGGATGTTTTTCACTGATCGACACGAGTGGTCTTTTAGTGCGTTACTCGAGTCTCATAATGGGCATCTAGCAATTTTGCCAGCTTTTGTTTATATATGTCTCTTCAAAATTTTTGGTCATGACCATTATGAAGTTTTTCGATTGCTCGCTTTGTTTGTCCATTTGGCTATTTGTTTTTTGGTCGCGGACTCAGTACGACGGCGTCATGGTTGGGTGATCGCCACCTCGGTAGGCGTGGCTGTGGCATTGATGGGTGGTGGCGCCGAAGTCTTCCTTTGGGGTTTCCCGTGGTCATTTTCTGGTGGTCTGCTCTTTTTCCTGATCGCCTTACGTTGTTTGCAGCGGGCCAATAATTCGCTTGGTCTGTTATGGCCCCTGTTGACATGTTTGTCAGTTGGTCTATCAGTGGCCAGTTCGGGTACCGGTTTAGGGTCCTTCGCTGTCATTTTGATACTGACATTGTGTGGGGCGAATCGTCGGCGGTTGTGGTGGGTCGGCCTCATTCCCCTGCTGATGTATCTCGCGTGGTATTCGCAATATGGCGGAACGGGATTATCGCCATCCGCTTTGTCAACAATCCCAGGCCATGTTGCACGCTACGGGGCAGGGTCAGTTTCGGGATTTTTTGGAGTAGATCAGCGGTGGGGTTGGCCAGTGTTTGGAATCGTTGTGATTCTGCTTTTGAAGTCGTTATGGTCGCACAGGTTTGACGTGTCGCTGTTGAGTTTCCCGATATTCGTGTTGGTTTTCTGGCTTGCTGTCAGTTACACGCGTGGAGGTTTTGGGGGTTATGAAGTGAGTCGCTATCTATATGTCGGTGCCATCTGCGTCATATTGATCATTTCCGAAAGCGTAAATCAGACATCAACTTTGCATTCAAGGCGCACCTTTTTCGTCACAGGCTGCGTAGTTCTTCTGGCCATTTTGGCGATATGGGGTTCGAATTCAGAGATGCAGTATTGGGCATCGTTTATTCGCGGCGCAAGTGAGTCAACACTTGGCAAATTAGTTGTTGTGGAGGCCCATCGAGCATCTGTACCAGATGAAACGATTTTGTTAACTTTTATGTCTATTCCCTTATTGTCGGCCGGTGATTATTTTGAGGGGATTGATGATGTGGGTTCGTCGCCCGTGGACGGACTGAAAGACTTGTCGAATGCTTCATGGGGATTTCGTTATTCCGCTGATGAGACAATATTTTCGCTCGGCTTAGCTTCAATTTCTCGGAGCACAAGTCTTCTGTCAGATTGTCGCGGAGTTGTCTCGGGTGATCAATTGTTACTCGTGTCGCCTGGTTCGCATGTGGAGATCCATGTCGATAGGACAACCACTGTCACAATGGCTCGCTTCTCGAATCTGAATTCACGGATGCCTCTGTTTAAAGAGAATTTGGAGTCAGGGTCTTATGTGATCACTCTTGCGGCGGATGATTTAGGCGGCTCTTTACAAGCGAAGTTTGATGACCCAACCGCAGTCATGAGTTGCGAGTAGGTCGCAAATACAGCAAAGTGGGCACTTGCGGTTACGAACATATGTTCGGTAGTCTGCAGGCATGGTTGCCTATGCCGAACTCCATTGTCACTCCAATTTCTCCTTTCTTGCCGGC
>JBAWVW010000077.1:0-8637 GCA_037147055.1 Actinomycetes bacterium | reverse complement strand
GTGGTCGTGGTGCTACCTACAAATATCTCGGTGCAGAAGCACGTATCTCACCCGACGGATGGGAAAGTTTGGGTGACCTCGGCAAGATTGACGAGGAAGGTTACGTCTACCTCACCGATCGACGTGGCGACATGATCTTGTCTGGTGGCGCCAATATTTACCCCGCCGAGGTTGAAGCAGCCTTGAGTGAACATCCCGATGTGGTGTCATCGGCAGTCATCGGACTCCCCGACGAAGACCTCGGAAATCGAATTCACGCTGTTGTACAGATCTCTCAGACGATCAACGAGGACGAATTGAGAGTGTTCCTCAACGAACGTTTGGTGCGATACAAGGTGCCACGGACTTTCGAGTTCACCACCGATGCAGTACGCGATGACGCTGGCAAGGTTCGCCGCTCGGCCTTGCGTGATGAGCGCTCGTAATCCCGAGTGAGGTAATTCTCTATCGGGTTTTACTTTTTTGTGAACGTAATCGGTAGCGACTGAATTCCGCGCACAAATGAAGAATGTCCATAGGTCGGTTGAAAGGCCGAATCCAAAAAGCGGATATCGTCCAGGCGATCAAAAATTTCTTTGTAGATTGAGCGTAATTCGAGCCGTGCCAAGGCAGCACCGAGACAGAGGTGAGGGCCCCAGCCGAAAGCAATGTGCGGGTTTGGGTTACGGGTGACATCAAAGTCATGAGGATGAGTAAAAACATCCTCATCGCGATTCGCTGCCGTATAAAGCATCATCACTTGTGAACCCTCAGGGATCTTGACACCGCGTATCTCAACATCTTGCGTGGTCACCCGCACCATATTCACAATCGGCGTCACCCATCGTAAACATTCTTCAATCGCTCGATCAAGATCTTCTGGCGAACGACGCGCTATCGCCATCTGTTCAGGATTTCTGATCAATGCCTCAAGTCCCCCAGCGATGACATTTCTCGTGGTCTCATTGCCCCCGACCAAAAGAAGTAGCGCGTTCCCCACCACATGAGCATCGTCCATCGCCCCACCGTCTTCAGTGGCATGAACTAATTTGCTGACTAAATCTTCACCTGGGTTTTTCTTACGCTGTTCAATGACTTCGGAAATATAGATGTAGTACTCAAAGGCTGCATTCGCAACATCGTCGGTCACATATCTCGGATCGTCGGCACCTGCGATCATGGCATCGCTCCAGTGTTGCAACTTGTCATAGTCACTTTCAGGAGCACCCAACATCTCTCCGATCAATGTCATCGGTAGGGGTTTAGCAATGTCCTCAACGATGTCAGATGAGCCCTTCAGCACAACGGCATCAACAAGTCGCCGCGCAACCTCATTGACGTGATCTTTATACGCCGACATTTGCCGCGGCGTAAAACCGCGGGCCACAACTCGACGCTGATCGCCATGGCTTGGATCATCGCTATCAATCATTGAGGGTTGGACACTGCCATTGGGGCGAGATCCGATCACGCCACTCGCAAAAATTGAAGCTTGACGTTCCGCAAGACGAATATCCTCAATTTTTGTCAATGCCCACATGCCATTGATATCGCAATACACGGGTTGATTTTTCCGAATCCATTCCAGCGTCGGGAAAGGATCCTGTTGATACATATCCCTATTAAGAATGTCAATCTTCATCATTGTCCCCAGATTCTTTCCTACGAAACACACGATCTTAGTGCCACGTTTGTCGACTTGGGTAACGCCTAACATCTCTGCCACTATGGAACCATGGTTATTCGTCGTCTCATAGTTTGTTGCTCACTATTGGTGGCGCTGGTCGCTTGTTCAAATCGGGCTGATCTCAGTGTGTCTACGACATTGACACCATCTCCTGATTCTTCAGAGGTGACGACAACCCAACCACCCCAGCCAGAAGCGGTGATGTTTGGAGATTTGGCATCACCTTGCGGACCCGCCATTGATGGAATCACCCCATTGATCTCCCCCGAAGAAAATGGTGGCTCGGCCGATGCCATTGCGATCGCTACTGGGTCGGATAAGGGAAACTCATTTATCTCAGGACTCAATGGAGAACTGTTTGATGCAGCGATCGCTTTTGAAGGCTGGTGTAACGCTCAGGGTGGAATCGCAGGTATGCCATTGAAAGTCATCGACGCAGATGCGAAACTTTTTGAAGTTCCCATTCAGATCGAGAATGTCTGCGCCAATGCCTTCGCCATGGTGGGCGGGGGTTGGGCTTTTGATGATCAAGAGTTCCCACGTTTTCATGAATGCGGAATGATTGATGTAGCGGGATTCGTGGTGACCGCTGCCAAATCTCAAGCTGACAATACCTTTTCCCCCCTTCCCAATCCATCAAATCTGAAAGACGAGGGCTGGTTTAAGTGGGCCGTAGCGCAGCACCCTGAGGCAATGCAACATTTCGCAACTGTCTACAGCGATATTTTGACTTCCCAAATTGTGCAAGAGCAATATCTTGAAGGAGCAAAGATTGTCGGAGGGGTCACGGTCGTTGATCAAGTGCCTTACAACTCTGTGGGAGAAACATCATGGCTACCCATCGCTCAACGGCTAAAAAATAGCGGCGTCCGAGCAATCAGTTTGGTTGGCGTACCGGAGGTTTTACCGCAATTGACTAAAGCTCTCGAGGAGTTGAACTATCCCCTAGACCTGATCATGGTTGATGCAGGTTTCTACGCAGATGTGTTGATCACAAGCGGGGGTAGCAGCGTTGAAGGAGTCGTTGTTCGCACTAGTTACGCCCTCTTTGAAGAAGCAGATCGTGTCCCTGCTGTGCGCGATTACTTAGACATGATGAAGACCTACCAACCTTCCGGAAAAGTTTCTGGTTTGGGCATGCAATCATTGTCTGCATTCCTGCTGTTCTCGACTGCTGCTAAGAACTGTGTCGTCAATAATGCCGGTCTACTCACTCGCTCATGCATTGCGCAGGAAATCTCAAAGGTATCCGAGTGGACGGGTGGTGGCTTGCACGCACTTTCAAGTCCAGCAACCAATCAACCAAGTCCGTGCTACCAAATGATTGTCGTCAAGAACGGAAAATTTTCTCGAATGTATCCGCCCCTTGAGCCCACCGCAGCTGATCGTGCCTTGATACCGACAGTAGAAATTACTGAGGATGGCTGGGCATGTGATGAAAGCACTTTAATTCCACTAGTTGGCGACTATGGAGATGTCTCCGTCGGTAAAAAACTAAAGTAAATTAGATTTTTTCGACCTGCACCATGGTGTCGTAGAACGCCACACCACCACCGAAATCTGCTGCTTGGTCGTTGGTCAAAGCATTCACAGTCTTCATATCTTTTGTACGTGCCCCCACCCATCCATAGGGCACTAAGACGAGGCCCGAACGAACACGCCCTCCTGATGATTTCACTTGGGCCACTACATCAAGCGAACCACGTTCGTTGAAAACTCTGACTCGATCACCGTCCTGTATACCCCGAGAAGCGGCATCAGAAAGATCAAGTTCGCAATACATTTCACCTTCTGCGTCGCAATGGTGCGCAAGATGTGAATACGAAGAGTTAAGAAAACGCACATGAGTCTTGGGTGACATCAAGGAAAGTGGGTACATGTCTTGCGAATTGATCCCACCTTGCATCTCATCACCAACTTCGTAGGTCGGTAGCGCTGGCATCCCAACTGCCGGTAGGGAGTGATTGATCAAGGCCGCCTTTCCCGAGGCAGTAGCAAAACCCCCCTGAGCGTAAGGCAAAAGGTCTTCCGGCAATGAGAGACGAACAAAACCTGTGGTACGGAGTTGATCAAGATCAAGGTCGTGAAGGGCTGAGGCAATCAGAGATTCGTCATCCTCAAAAAGTTCGGGTTCCAAAAATCCCATTGCGAGGGCCAAGCGACGCCATAGTTCAGTGTTGGGAACGCTTTCCCCCAAAGGCTCAATGGCTTTTTCATTCCAACCTAAATACAGATGACCCCATGCTGGTACGACATCAACCTGCTCAATTTGGGTGCAGGCTGGAAAAATCACATCGGCGTAACGTGCAGTATCAGTCATGAATTGCTCAGAAACTACGGTGAAAAGATCCTCACGTTCGAGACCTCGACGAATGAGTTCGGCGTTAGGAGCAGTGACTAAAGGATTTCCGTTGTACACGAATAGTGCTTTCACGGCGGGATCAAGATTCTCATCGTTCAACACTTGACCAATTTTATTCATACTTAACGGGCGCCGTTCTTGACCAGCGCTGAGTGAGTCAACAGAAAATACTGAATCATCAACGTTCACTGCAGCGTATGAGCCGACACTGCGCGCAAAGCCACCACCTTTTTCGCGCCATGCGCCAACGAGCATGGGCAGACAAGAGAGGGTCCGAAAGAACATCGCACCGTGTTGGCGATGTTCAGCACCAATCAGAGTGCGAATAAATGATGGACGAATAGTTCCGTAATCACGCGCTAAGGATTCAATGTCATCATCTGAAAGACCGCATACTTGCGCTGCGCGCAAGGGAGTCCACTCGGCGACTTGAACAGATAATTCATCAAATCCATCGGTGTATTTCTCAAGATAGTCGTGATCAATAAGATCGTCGCGAATCAAAATATGCATCATCGCCAACATCAACGCCACGTCCGTGCCAGGCAATGGCTGGACAAAAACATCCGCTGATTCGGCGGTCATCGTCCGTATCGGGTCAATGACTACGACCTTGGCCCCACGAGCCCGCGCCTTTTCGATGAATGGCCATAAGTGGCGATTAGCCAATCTGGTGTTGGTCCCCCACAATAAAATCAGTTGCGAAAATTCGATATCCATCGGATCGCTTGACAAGGGTGATCCCAGGGTCAATGAAGCGCCAACCTTGGCGGTTGCTCCACACAGCGAATCAACTTGACGCGACGAACCAATTTTGGCGAAGAATCTTCGATCCAAGCTATTCATCTGAATCAGGCCTTGAGTTCCCGCCGAACCCCAAGGCATCACAGCTTCACCACCAAAATTATCGATCACGCTATGGATGCCCTCAGCAACGAGCGTTAAGGCCTCATCCCAAGATATTTGACGGAACTCTCCAGAGCCTTTAGGTCCGGTGCGCGCCAGTGGATACAAGATTCTTTCGGGACTATAAACCCGCTCTAAGAAACGATTGACTTTGGGGCACAGTTCACCCTGTGAAAATGGATGCTCAGAGTTGCCACGCAACTTCACAGCGACACCGTTTTCGACTGAGACTTCCCAGCCACACGAGTCGGGGCAATCGTGATGACAAGTTCCTAGAACAATGCGTGTCGCAGAAGCCATGTATACAGTCTGCCAGCAAGGGCAATGAGGTGGCTTCAGGTTTATAATAAATGCAGACCAACTAGGAGAAATAATGTTCAATGAAGCCTTAGACCGTGCCCGTATCACTGACCTTCTCTCGCGTTATACATGGGCGTTAGTCGATCGTGATTGGCAAGCATGGAAGGAGGTCTTCACCGCTGATGCACATGTTGACTATTCCACCGCTGGTGGTCCAGTCGGCACTCCAAGCGAGGCCGCAGAGACATTCAGCCAGATGCTGAGCATGTTTGATGTGGCGCTCTCCGCTGGCGGCAATATCGCAATCACTTTCAACAACGAAGACACTGCCAAGGTCCGTTCTGTGTACACCATGACGATGCGTATTCCTGGCGATCAGCCCACTTACATGCAGGCCAGTGGTTGGTATCTTGACACCATTGTGCGCACCGCCGAGGGCTGGAGAATCCATAATCGTTTTGAACACCTCGCCTACGTCAAGTAGTCCGAATCATGCCGTTACCTTCAAAACGCAATCCACAAGAACTTGCTCACACGCTTGAGGCTTGGTTCACTAAAGAATTCGGCCACCCTTGCACCATCAGTGACGTCGGCATCCCCGAAGGCACTGGGATGAGTAGTGAAACCTTATTGTTCACGCTCCATCACGATGGGTTAGTTGAACCAGTGGTGACACGGCTCAATCCAGATATGAATGACTGGCCGGTTTTTACGGTCTATGACTTAGCCGCTCAGGCTGGTGCGATGCGCTTGGTCGGTCAACACAGCGATCTTCCCGTTCCTAACATTCGTTTTCTTGAAAACGATGCATCAATTCTCGGCTCACCATTTTTGGTCATGGATCGTGCTCCTGGTCGCGCCTTACCTGATATGCCCCCTTATGTTTTCGGTGGCAGTTACATGGATTCCATGAGTGGGGACGAACGTCGAGAACTTGGTCGTCAGGTGGCTCGAGTTCAGGCCCGCATTCACGCCATTGATCTAGAAAAAGCAGCAGTCGCTGGTAGTGACCTCTCATTCCTGCCTTCTCTCCAAGGCGATGCCATCGACCGTCTACTCGCTGAACAGCGCGCCTACTACGACTGGGCTCGAGGTGATTTGCGTTTACCTGTCATTGAACGCGCCTTAGTCTGGTTAGCCGATCACAAGCCGCAGAACCCTGGACCCACAGTGATCAACTGGGGAGACGCTCGTCCCGGAAATATTTTGTTTGATGGGCTCACACCGACGGCGGTCCTGGATTGGGAAATGGTCAACGCTGGCCCAGCTGGAGTTGATGTTGGTTGGATGATATTCATGCACCAATTCTTTCAGTCATTAGCCGACGTTTTCGAAATGCCAGGATTCCCCGAATTCTGCCAGCCTGAGGACATCATTGAGGCTTACGAGAGTGCGGGCGGGCAACATATTGAAGACCTGCAGTGGTACATCAATTACGCAAGCTTGCGCTTTGCCGCAGTTGCCATTCGAACTTCGCTTCGCGGCGTCGCCTATGCCGAGCGCGAGATGCCAGATGATCCCGAAGATCTGATCATGCACAAGGCCATGCTCTACGCCCAAATCAGTTAACGACATAGTGAACTACGTCAGTTAGGACTTGAGTAACTCTGGACGCATTGTGGCGATCTGCCGACGTATGCCCTCACGCCAATCAATGGTTGTGCTGAAGCCAAGGTCACGGAGTTTGCTGACATCGGGAACGATGGAAGCAATGGTCGCCGTGGTCGGTGCAAAAGTTGGAGTCAAACCGGTGAGTCGCCCCATCTCCTCGGACCAATCTTCAATGGACACAATCTGATCGCCGCCCCAGTTGACGATCTCCGCTGGCGTGGCGGCTAGTGACAACAGATACGGAATGCTTCGGGCAATATCAGTAGCGTGAATCGGCGTGTAATCAGTGGGTTGATCCACATGCACTGGAATCGCAATGTTGTGCTCCATCATCATCAAATGAAATGACATCCAGCCATAGGTATCGCCATAGGGCACATTCAAACGGGCAATCACCGTCGGAACACCCAAACGTTTTGCTGTGTGCTGCACCAAAACCTCACCGGCGATCTTCGAGATGCTGTATGTCGGCATACCTGGCATTGGGCGATGGCTATCACCCAACAGGTCAGTCTCTTTACGAGGCACCCCGTGCTTGGGCTCATACACCGCAGTCGAAGAACAATGGAAAAAAGTTAAGTTGTCGCTACGTTGCGCAGCCGTTTCCATTAAGTCGGCGCTTCCATGAGCATTTGCCGCGAAAGCTTCAGCAAAGTTGTTGCTCTTGGCCACCGCGAAATGCAGTACTAAATCAAGATCCGTTGGAACTTCGTCAAGCCGACCATTTTCAAGATCAATGCTCACGGTTTGGACACCTTTGTCGTGCCATGGCTGACGCTGCGCAGGATCATTAAAGCGTGCCGCCCCATACACCGTGTTACCAGCACTAGCCAGTGATTCAGCCAATGGGCCGGCGACCCAACCTGTCACACCAGTGACCAAAATCTTGCGCCCTGTGATTGCTTCAATGCTCATTTCATTACCACAACTGATCGGTATAGGTGTCCGTACCAAATACGGTGTTCTTAAATGGGCTTGTCCACAAATGAGTGGCTAACCCACTGGCATTTAAGTCAGCGCCAAAGCGTGCGTAACCTTCGCTCCACTGCGCTGCTGGATCGTGATCAAGAAAATGAATCTGCATAAAACGCCGCTCAGCCTTAGGTACTCGGGGTACATCTGGTGGGGCATCATCTAACAGTGGCAACAACGTGGAGTAGTTGAAAACATCTGGACCCCATGAAGACTCAAAGGCTTTAGGCGCCCAACGATTTTTCATCCACTCGCCCATCTGCTCGTGGGTCACGCCGTCTTTCAGTTCACCAACATTGACCACGATGCCGGGATAACCGCGATCAAGGGCGAGTTCAATATTCGTCGTCGTATCAGTGCGTGTCATTGACCACGCATTGTCATACAACTGCGTGTGAATATGGGTTCGCTCGCCGAACATTCGCCCCGTGGCGTGGAGATTCTTGACAGTGTCAACACTCCAACGATTCCAATCGTCGTGGTGACCCTTGAGAACCCAATAGATCGCCAGATAGGAACCAGACATTGGATCTGGGGTCATCGGCGAATCAATGGGATACCGCAAAGCCTTGAGATCTTTAGTTGAGACGAATCGATCACCAGCAAATGAGTACGCCCCCACCAAGACGCCGCCATAAAAATGATCCCGCTCATACCAACGGTTGTATTCAACTTCATGACCTTTGGTGGGCTCCACCATGGTGAACAACAATGTTCCAAGTTCAATCGGGTATTTCTTCATAACTCCCCCTCTGGTGCAAGCGATTGCTTTGTAAGCCCAACTCTAGATGTTTCTGACGCAGAGTCAGAAACCCAAGCC
>JBAWVW010000076.1:0-8782 GCA_037147055.1 Actinomycetes bacterium | reverse complement strand
GGGCAGCCCTTTAGTTTTGTGGCTGCGGTTGATGCCATCGGAGCATGGCCTCCGATCATTGAAAGTCATGTTGAAGCCGACGGTGCTTTTGCTTTGTATGAAGCCTGGGTCAAATTGCAGACCGGTGAAGTCGACGTGGCTTTGGTATTTTCCAACGGTAAAACAACTTCAGGTCCGATCAATCGCATCTTGAATTTGCAGACTGATCCCTACATGGTGGCCCCGTTGTGGCCTGGTTTCGATGTGTTGTCGGCATTACAGGCGCGAGCTTGTCTTGAAGCGGGTGTGGTGACGCAGCGTCAGATGGCAGAGGTTGCCTGGCGCAGCCAACGCGACGGCAAGAATAATCCGTTCACGCTCAATGGCACTGAGATGTCGGTTGATGAACTTCTGAGTCAACCTTTTACCGTTGATCCGTTGCGCGCCCATGACTGTGCGGTTCCCGTAGATGGTGCAAATGCGATTATTCTTGCTGCTGGTGATGCTGCTCGTCGTTTGGCTAAACGGCCAGCGTGGATACGCGGTATTGATCATCGCATTGATACTCAGCGATTGGGCGCTCGCTCCATGATTGAGAGTTCTTCGGCGACAATTGCTGCGCAAAAAGCGGGTGTTGGTAAAGATCGAATTGATGTCGCTGAACTGCACGCTCCTTATACCCATCAAGAATTACTGCTGCGCAAGGCGATGGGTCTGAGCGAATCAACACATATCAATCCGAGCGGTGGTGCGCTCGTGGCCAACCCAGCGATGGCTGCGGGCTTGGCTCGTTTTGCGGAAGCTGCTGAGAGCGTATTCTCGGGAAGCGCAGACCGCGTCTTGGCGCACTGCACTAGTGGGCCGTTACTGCAACAGAATCTTGTCTGTGTCATGGAAGGTGAGTGAGATGGCTGAGTTATGTGCAGTTGTCGGTGTAGGTCAAACTAAGCATGCTGCTTGTCGCGCGGATGTTTCCATTGCCGGTTTGGTTCGCGAAGCCGTTGATCGGGCTTTGATTGACGCCAGCATCACGATTGCCGATGTTGACGCAATTGTCATTGGCAAGGCCCCCGACATGCTTGAAGGTGTGGCGATGCCCGAATTGTGGCTGGCCGATGCATTGGCTGCTCACGGTAAGCCAGTATTCCGCGTCCATACCGCAGGCTCGGTTGGTGGATCGACGGCGATCGTGGCAGCCCAGCACGTGATGGCTGGCGTTCATGGCACGGTCTTGACTATCGGCTTTGAAAAGCAAAGTGATGGCAACGCGATGTGGGCTCTGAGTGTGCCGATTCCTTTTGGTATGCCCGTACACGCAGGTGCTGGCGGATACTTTTCGCCGATCGTGCGCGGTTATATCGAGCGCTCCGGAGCACCCAAGCACATTGGCGCGATCGTGGCAGTCAAAGATCGCACAAATGCTTGTAAAAATCCGTATGCCCATTTACATGAACCCGATTGGACGCTTGAAAAAGCGCTCGAGACCCCGATGTTGTGGGATCCCATCCGTTTCATTGAAACCTGCCCGTCCAGTGATGGGGCAATGGCCCTAGTGATCATGAGTGAGGAGCGCGCTGATCAGCATGCGGGTCCGAAAGCTTGGATACATGCAACAGCGATGCGTAGTGAACCCACAGCCTTCGCCGGACGCGAACAAATCAGTCCGCGCGCTGGTGAAATGTGCGCTGAAGATTTATGGCGTAAGGCCGGGATCACAAATCCAGCCAAAGAAGTTGATGTGCTGGAGATGTATGTCCCATTCGCTTGGTTTGAGCCGATGTGGTTGGAAAACTTGGGCTTTGCTCCGCGCAATGAGGGCTGGCGATGGGTTGAAGATGGTGTCACGGAGATGACTGGATCGTTGCCAGTCAATCCATCTGGCGGAGTGCTGTCGAGCAATCCGATTGGGGCTTCTGGCATGTTGCGATTCGGCGAGGCTGCGTTGCAGGTAATGGGCAAGGCTGGTGAACATCAGATTGCTGGCGCCAAGAAAGCTGTCGGTCACGCTTACGGTGGCGGAAGCCAGTTCTTCGCAATGTGGCTTGTCTCATCTGACAAGCCTTGACGAATCATTGACTTAAGTGCGAGTCCAATTCGGTGCTCGCTTTTCGGCGAAGGCACGGGGACCCTCTTTGGAGTCATTGGTGGCAAAAATCGGCCAGCCGATTTCGAATTCCAGTTTCAGACCTTCTGCCTCTGACATCCCTGCTGTTTCTTGAACTGATTTGAGAATTGCCTCAACAGCGAGAGGGCCATTGGCGCAAATCATCTCGGCTAATTCCATTGCTTTGTTGAGTGCTTGACCATCGGCTACGACGTGTCCGATAAGCCCAATCTCTTTGGCTTCGCTAGCGGTATAGCCGCGAGCGGTGAGCAACATTTCTAAGGCATTGGTGTAGCCGATCTGTCGTTGCAAGCGCACCGTGCTACCACCAACGGGGAATAAGCCGCGCTTGGCTTCAAAAACTCCAAAGGTGGCGCTCTCACCAGCAACACGAATATGAGTTGCTTGCAGAATTTCCGTTCCACCAGCGACGGCGTAACCCTCAACGGCGGCGATCAAAGGTTTACGCAAGCGATAGTGGCGCAAAAGCCCTTTCCAATGCAGATCTGGGTCGGCGGCCCAGCGTTCCTGATAGGGGTTGGGCGCAGAATCATCGTTTGCCCGAGCTTTGAGGTCCATGCCAGTACAAAACGATCCACCGGAGCCGGTGAGCACTGCGCAACGCAGATCATCATCCTCGTTGAGACGGACCCACGCATCGGCTAGCCCAACAAGCATTGCCGAACTGAGGGCATTTTTTGCTTCGGGACGATTCATCGTGATGACCAGTGTGTGTCCTACTTGCTCAACCAATAAGTGTTCGGTACCAGACATCTTGACTCCTCATCTTGTGGTGCGATGACCAAATTAGTATCTATTTTCTACTACGGCCGATGGGGTTGGGTCATATTCGCTGTGATGTGATAGCAAACAGATATGCCAGCGACGACTTTTAACCTTGCCGATCTCTTTGAAGCTGCCGTGGATGAATGGCCTGATCGGGACTACATCGTTGATGACCGCACTCGTCGCACGTTTGCCGAGTTGGATCAACGAGCAAATCGGTTAGCTCATTATCTGCAGGCTCAGGGCGTCAAGGCAGGGGACCACGTGGGTATCTACGCCTTAAACCGCGTCGAATGGGTTGAGTCTTTGTGGGCGATATTCAAGATTCGTGCGGTCTGGGTCAATATTAACTATCGCTATGTTGAGGACGAGTTGTCGTATCTTTTTGCTAATGCCGACTTGAGTTATCTCATTGTCGAAGAAGACTTTGCCGAGCGCGCTCGTACCGTGGCACCAGATTTGCATAGCCTCATCATTGGTGAGGATTACGAATCTGCGTTAGCGAATCAGAGTCCTGAGCGCGATTTCGCACCGCGGTCCGATGACGACATCTACATTTTGTTCACTGGTGGCACAACTGGGATGCCGAAGGGCGTGGTGTGGCGTCACGCTGACGTAGTAATGGCATTAGGTGGGGGAATTGACATCATGACTGGTGTCAAATTAACGAGCCCCGATGGTTTCGTTGAAAAAGGTCGGGCAGGATTTCCTCTCATTTCTTACCCCTTGCCTCCGTTGATGCATGGAGCCTCGCAGTGGAGCGTGATGGGTCAAAGTTTCGTTGGGAATAAAGTCATTTTGCGAGGAAAGTTTGATCCAGCTGATGTGTGGAAAACAGTTGAGAGCGAGAAAGCGAACCTCGTGATGATCACTGGGGATGCAATGGCGCGACCATTACTTGATTACATCTCCGAACATGCAGCAGAACATGATGTGACATCCCTGTTTGCTGTCGTCTCCAGCGCTGTGTTGTTCTCGCAGTCTTGCAAAGAACAATTTATGGAATTGTTTCCAAATATTATGATCAGCGACTCCATCGGTTCCAGTGAAGGTGGGGCCAATGGAATTGTACGAGTTGATAAAGACTCTCAGATGAAGGGCGGTCCAACCGTCACCGCGGCGCGCGACACATTCGTTCTGGGCGAGGATTTAATGCCAGTAAAGCCAGGCGAAATGGGTCGCTTGGCGCGCGCAGGCAACATTCCATTGCGGTATCACAAGGATCCAGAGAAAAGTGCGGCCACGTTTATGACCTCTTCCGATGGCACGCGTTACGCAATTCCTGGCGACTTTGCTCGACTTGAAGTAGATGGAACGATTACTTTGATTGGCCGTGGTTCTGTGTGCATTAACAGTGGCGGAGAAAAGATTTTTCCTGAAGAAGTGGAGAATTCTTTAAAAAGCCATCCCGAAGTTTTTGATGCCGTTGTAGTCGGTGTACCAGATGACCGTTGGGGCGAGCGGGTGACTGCTGTTGTGCAGGCGCGCGCAGGGACTTCGCCAACGTTAGAAAGTATTCAGGAGCATTGTCGCTTACATGTTGCGGGTTACAAAGTACCCCGTCAATTGACATTGGTCGCTCTCATGGTGCGTTCGCCGGCAGGCAAAAGTGATTATCGCTGGGCGAAACAACAAGCCATGGTTGACGCTGGCCTCGAAGGCTGACGGCGATGACCGGACCATTGCACGGTGTGCGGGTCATTGAATTAGTGGGGCAGGGACCTGGTCCTTATGGGGCCATGATCTTGGCCGATCTTGGGGCCGATGTGATCGCTGTGGAACGTCCCGAGGTGGCGGCGCGGGTACAACGAACTCGGTTGGCAACGAACCCCATGATGCGCGGAAAGCGCAGTATTGCTTTAGATTTAAAAAGTGCAGTGGACATTGCCACACTGCTTGAACTCACTGACCGTGCTGATGTCTTCGTTGACCCATTTCGGCCAGGGGTGTGCGAACGACTTGGCATCGGCCCAGATGTAGTTTGTCGACGTAATGAACGGATGATCTATGGACGCATGACTGGTTGGGGTCAAGAGGGCCCGTTGGCCCACACCGCTGGGCACGACATTGATTACATCTCTTTGTCGGGAGCCTTGCATCTCATTGGTTCTGCGGGCCAACCTCCGACTCCACCCATCAATCT
Organism: Actinomycetes bacterium; assembly: GCA_037147055.1. GTDB lineage: Bacteria > Actinomycetota > Acidimicrobiia > Acidimicrobiales > Ilumatobacteraceae > Casp-actino8. Next base: position 3,770 of record JBAWVW010000076.1, on the reverse strand, counting down.
TCTAGGTGACTTTGCTGGCGGTGGCTTGGTCTTAGCGATGGGTGTGGCGAGTGCTCTTATTGAGCGTTTTTCTAGCGGTAAGGGACAAGTCATCGATGCCGCCATGGTGGACGGGGCGGCGATGATTCTCGGACCATTTTTCTCGGCCTCCACGAGTGGGTTCTGGGGTGAGCGGGGGACGAATCACATTGACGGTGGAGCGCACTTTTACAATGTGTATGAGACTGCCGATCACAAATGGATCTCAGTCGGAGCCATTGAGCCACAGTTCTACGCTGAACTTATTAATCGTCTCGGTGTTACTCAGGACGCGTTGCTATCTGCCGACAAACAAAATGATCGCAGTGTTTGGGTGGCCGCGAAAGTTCGTATGGCACAAGTGTTTGCTGAACGAACGCGTCAGCAATGGGAAGAAATATTTGAGGGTTCTGATGCTTGTTTTGCTCCGGTATTGTCACCGAACGAAGTTGCCAGTCATCCTCACATTGCAGCACGAGGCACTGTCGTGACGATCAATGGTGTGGTTCAAGCACAGGCGGCACCACGTTTTTCACGCACTCCAGCTAACGCAGGCGTGCCCTGTCATTCAGGCGAACACAGTGTTGATGACATTATGTTGTCATGGACTTAATGTTCGAATGATAAGAAAAAATCAGCGACAGACGGTGGCGCCGTCAACTAACAATGATTCACCACAGACGAAACTGGCGCGGTCACTACATAACCAAACTGCTGATTCTGCTATTTCTGAGGGTTCACCCATATAGCCACGACCAATACCGCGACTGACCATTTTTTCCATCGCTGGGTCGCCGTTGATAAATCCATTAATCATTGGTGTTCGAGTGGTGCCGGGGAGGATCGCATTGACGCGTACTCCCTTGGCGGCGAACTCTGTGGCAGCACATTTAGTGAGACCGAGTACACCATGCTTGGCTGCGGTGTAATGCGGAAGACCAGGAGCGGCCACGACGCCTGCGCCTGAAGAGACATTAACAATCGAGCCAAAACCCTGTGCGGCCATGACGCCAAGTTCATACTTCAAGCAGAGGAAAACGCTGGTCAAGTTGACGTTGATCATGTGTTGCCATTCGTGTAGCGGTAAATCAATGAAAGATCCAAACCGGCCACTCACTCCAGCGTTGTTGACTGCACAATCAAGGCGACCGTAACGGTCAATAGCAGTCGTGATGACGGCGGCAACTTCATCTTCCTTGGTGAGATCAGCAACGACTGCAACGGCCTCTCCGCCACGTTCCTGAATGGATTGCACGACAGATTGGGCAGCGTCCCCATCAATATCGCAGACAACAACAGCGGCACCTTCAACGGCGAATAAACGCGCGGTTGCTTCACCGATTCCTCGACCCGCTCCGGTCACGAGGGCAACTTTTCCTTCGACCAGCCCGAGACGCAGTGGGAATGCGGCCCGTACAAGTTCATCGGTTTGTTCGCCAGGTATCGGCCATGAGCCAGAGGGTTGAGGGGGGTTGTTTTCATTATCAGCCATGCTTTGACCGTAGTTGATCTAGGGTGTTCCCGTGCTTACTTACGGAGATGAAAGAGCAGTTCTCAATTTGTTGTACGTCTATGCCGAACTTGTGGATAGCGGTAATTTTGACGGCCTCTCGGTACTTTTTGCCGGTGTCCCTGTTTTTATGGCGGGGCCAGACCAGCCCGCGGTGCCAGGCGAGATGGTCGGTGAGGTGATGCACCAATTTGTAAAAACCTATGAGGGCATTCCGCGGACTAAACATCTCGTGACAAATACGATCCTCGAATCTCATGCACCCGGTCAGGTGCGAACTCGTTCACAGTTCACCGTTTTACAAAATGTGCCCGGTGTATTGCCCCTTCAAGTTGTGGCATCTGGCCGCTATCACGATGAGTTCACTCAAAATGCCTCTGGTGCTTGGGCTTTTTCTCAACGCATCATGCTGGTTGATGCTTACGGTGATGCATCAGCCCATCTTGAAACTGGGGATGCAGTGTCGTGAGCGTGACAGTCTTGGGCCATGGCGCCCTAGCTGAATTTTTGCGGTCTGAAGTGCAGTGCGATACTCCGAGTACGGTCATTGTCGTTGGCGTTGATGGTGCCGTGGTCGTGGATTCGCTTCTTGATCTCACCGACGAGATGATCGACGCTATGTATGAGCAGCCGATGCAGCAGGTCATCGTCAATCTGCAAGAAGCACATGCGCGGGGCTCTCATCGCATTGTTGTGGTGGTTCCCACTACAGGTATGTCGGGTGGGGTGGGGCTAGTTGCCCAATCGGCACTCGCAGAATCGGCGCGTGTTTTGGTGAAATCGGCAGCCCGTCAATGGGGACAAGCGGGAATAACAGTGAACGCAGTGGCGGTTGAGCCACATTGGTTTGATATTGATCCCGAAGTGTCTGGTCCAGTGTCAATCGCCCCGCGTTCGTTAGTTGGCCAAGTGAGTCCTGTTGGCGTGGTGTCTTGGTTGTGTAGTCAGACCGCAGGCGACATCACGGGTCAAACGATTGTTTGCGACGGTGGATTGTGGATGTGAGTGATCTCCGACTGAAAAATCGGGTGGCCATCGTGACGGGAGCAGGTCAGGGAGTCGGCGAAGGTATCGCTCGCCGCCTGGCACAAGCAGGTGCGGTCGTTGTGATCGCTGCGCGAAGAGCAGAAACCGGTGAGCCCGTTGTTGAGTCGATTCGTTCAGCAGGTGGATCGGCTGTCTGCATTGTCACTGATGTTTCAGTTTCGCGTTCGGTTGATGAGTGTGTGGAGCAGACGGTGCAACAGTTCGGACGACTGGACATCATGGTGCATAACGCCTTCATGGGCGGTATTCCCCATAAGTTAGAGCAAGCACAGATCGATAAACACTGGACCTCTATGTCACGGACGGGGGTGTGGGCCAGTTTGTTTTGTGCACGTGCAGCGATGCCGTACCTGATTTCATCTTCGGCACGACCGGCTGGTCAAGGGGGCGGACGATTGATCCTGATCACATCACCGTCAGGTATTGAAGGCAGTGCAAATATTCCTTTGTATTCACCCGCTAAAGCTGCTCAACGCGCTATCGCTAAAAGTTTGGCTCGTGAATGGGGTCAACACGGCGTGACCGTTAATTGCATTGGACCGGTCGCTGGTAGCCCAGCACTTTTGGGCGCATTTGATCGTAACCCTGCCTTACAGAGCGCCATTGAAGCCAGAACACCTCTCGGTCGGGTCGGCGATATCACCCGAGACATTGGCTCTGTGGCATTATTTTTGTCAAGTGATGATTCATCTTTTGTGACTGGTCAAACAATCATCTGCGATGGTGGATCTTTCTTAGGTTTGTAATAGAAATTTAGTGAACTGAAAGGCATCACCATGATTCGACTCGTCTCAATGCTCAAGCGCAAGCCTGGTACAACTCATCAGGAATTTCTCGATTACTGGTTTGATATTCACGGACCGCTGATTCGTAATTGTTCAGCGGCAAAGTATGTCCGTCGTTATGAGCAGCACGCGGCTGTGTGGCCACCCGCGGGTAGCCGCCACGAACCCGATTTTGATGGCGTAACGATCCAGATTTTTGACTCTGCTGAGCAATTCAACGCGCATATGTCTGAGCCAGATTTTCCTTTGGTGATGGCCGACACGGAAAAGTTTTTAGATACTTCAAAGATTCACTGGGTGCTCACTGAGGAACCTGTTGTCGTTATCGGGGAGTAGTTCGGTGCGTACTTCTGATCCCCAGTGTTGATGGGGTAGTGGTCGGGGTTTGAGTAGAGATTTGGAACGCGAAA
>JBAWVW010000075.1:0-8902 GCA_037147055.1 Actinomycetes bacterium | reverse complement strand
ATCCGCACGATTGGTCACATCAATCATTGTGTGCGTCTGGCAGTTGCCGCCGGATGTAACGAGATTGACGCTTTGATCATGGCTACTTTCTTGCCGGCGCAATTCCACAACTTTTTCCACCTTGGTCAATTAGGACCGGGCTATCAAGCCGACATTTTGGTTTTTGACACGCTTGCTGATTACCGACCTGCAGTCGTTTATCAAGCAGGGCGTCTGGTGGCGCGCGATGGAGCGATCATCTCAGGAGTAGTGCCCGCGACTCCCGCGCCAGATTCGTTGCGCAATCGAGTCCATCTGCATCACAATCCAAGTGCGCACGAACTTACTGTTGAAGAACCGGCTAACGGAATGGCGCGCGTGATAGGCGTGACTCAAGGTACGGTGCGCACGACTTATCTTGAATTGAATGTCAGAGATTCCAGTCATGACATTGCGCGCATCGCCGTGCTTGAACGCCACAAAAAGACGGGTCGGATCGGCTTGGGCTATGTCGCCAACTTTGGACTCACCCGCGGGGCGATTGCTTCGACCGTGTGTCATGACGCTCATAATGTCATGGTCATCGGAGCGCGTGACGCCAGTGGACCAGAGGATATGGCCGTGGCGGTAGCGCGACTGGCTGAAATTGGTGGGGGACAAGTGCTCGTGCACAAGGGTCGGATTTTGGCTGAGGTGCCGTTACCGATTGCGGGATTGATGAGCGACCTGCCACTTGATTCGGTGGCTGATCAGATCGAAAATATGGAGCGGATGGCGCGTGAGTTCGGGATTGCTATCGATGCCCCATTCATGCTGCTGTCATTCTTGGGTCTTTCGGTGATTCCCGATCTGCGGATCACGGACCTCGGCCTGATTGATGTCAATCAGTGGAAACAGGTCCCTGTCGCCATCTAGCCAGAACTTTACTTTTTGCCTAAACACCGAATCGTCACGCTTCTGAAACATTCGTCTAAACGAATTATGTCTATAGTTCGTCCATGGGGAAAGAAAGTAAGGCCGTTGCGGCCCTCGGGGTAGATGTTCTCGCCGATGCCCCGTTGTACGAGCAGGTACGCGATTCGCTGACCCGACTCGTTTTAGAGCGGACTCTTTCAGACTCAACGCCGCTACCTACCGAACCCAACCTGATGGATCTTTTTGGGGTCAGTCGCGGTACCTTGCGTCGAGCGATCGAAGATTTAGTGCGCGATGGTTTGCTCAGTGCCGAACAAGGCCGCGGAACTTTCGTGATCCAAGAGGAGCGAGTGCGACGTGTCGTTTGGCAACGTCTGAGTGAAGTCGCCAAGCCAGATTCGCGTTTTGATATGGACCTGCGCAACTTTGTCCCGGACTTCGCTGGTTCTACAGCAGCCCACAAGCGAGTCGCCAAGCGATCTGAATGGGCGCAAGCACAAGTCATTTTTTGCGCCCCCGATAACAGCATCGAGCTATTGCGCTTGGCCGCTCTTATTGCTGGCAAGAAAATTTTGGTCCCGACTTACGGTCTCAGTCGCGGTTTTATTTTCTTAGATGGATCCAAGTTGGCGGCGAGCGATAAACAATTGGCGGCGACTCTTGACGGCATGGAGAAGTTCGGAAGTCGCTTGGGGCCAGGCGATCTTCGCAAAGTAGGAAAAATAGACCTCGTGATTACCGGCGCCACGGCTGTCACTCTTGATGGTCGCCATATTGGCGGTGGACAGAGATATCTCGCTCTTGAATGGTTGATGATGCGTGAACTGGGCGTGGTTGATCGCTCAACACCAGTTATCGCCATTGTGCATGACTGCCAAGTAGTCGACGAAATGGTTGAAGCCGAACCAGATTGCCTATTGGGCATTATTTGTACCAATACGCAAGAAATTGATGTGCGGGTCGCCCGTGAAATCTCTGTGCCACAGTTACGGAGAGTGCAATGAGTATGGCCTTGACCACCGAGCAATATCGCGAGCAAATATGGGCCGAATTAGCCAAAGTTGCACGACCCGACTCGCGATTCCACTGGGATTTTTCAAGTTTTATTTGTGACTTTGAAGGCAGCGAAAAGTGTTCGGATCAACTCCTTGAATTAGCAGCCATCACTGATCGCGGTCGGCGACAGATATTTGTGACCCCCGATAATTGCCTTGAAGACCTTCGCTACAAATTAATACAACGCGGCATCCCATTTGTGATGACCACCTATGGCATTGTGCGTGGTTTTTATCGCTTGGACCCGGCGATGATTCCCGTTGGCGATCATCGCTATGCGGCAACTCTTGACGGCTTTGATCGTTATGCCAAACAACTTTCGTTGCGCCAACTTCAGGAGACAGAAAAGTTTTCCCTGTTAGTGACAGGTGGGAGCGCAGTCAGTAAAAACGGTGTGCGTTTCGGTAAGGGTCACGGGTATTTTGATTTTGAGTGGGCCGTTCTCAGCGAACTTGGTCTCACCGACAGTTCATCAGTTGTCGCCGACGTGGTGCACGACTGCCAGTTCGTTAACGAAGTCATGCCCGCAGAGAAGCATGATGTTGTTGTCGATTGGGTCATTACACCGACCCAAAAAATACACATAGATCAGAGTTCTCGTCAGCATGGACGTGTCTTCTGGGAAATGGTTCCGGGTACCGAGTTCGCTGGACTTAGCATCGTTGCCGAGTTGCGAGATATCCAAAACTTGGGACTGTTATGAGCTCTGCAATAGTAAGTAATTCACCAACCAACAACAATGACATGAAAGGTCAAAAATGAATCCTATTTCACGACGACAGATGCTGATTCGTGCATCTGCAGCCGGCGTTGGTTTGGCAGGCTTGCCTGCTTTCCTCGCCGCATGCGGAAGCGATAATGCCAAATCAGGCGGCGACGGCACCGCAACTAAATTCTCCATGCAAGCTGCTTGGGTGAATGACGCAGAATTCACCGGCTACTTCGTGGCCCTCACCAATGGCTACTACTTAGACGAAGGTCTTGACCTTTCGTACTTGTCGGGCGGACCAGATGTCATCCCAGAGAGCACATTGCTTTCAGGTGGATCACCACTGGCTCTCACCACACCAGATAGCACGATCAACGCCATCGTCAATGACGGCGCACCATTCGTGATCGTTGGAGCCCAGTACCAAAAGAACCCCATCGGTGTCATCAGCTTGAAGAAGAACCCGATCAATTCTCCAGCCGATTTAGTGGGCAAGACCTTGGCTGTGCCAGCGTCAAACACCCTCTCCGTCGAGGCCATGCTCAAGTTGAGCGGCGTCAACAAGGCTGATGTGAATATTGTGCCTTACGCCTACGACCCAACGCCACTGGTGAAGGGTGAGATTGATGCTTCCATTGACTTCGCAACCAATGTGCCGTTCAGTATCCAACAGGCTGGCGAAGAAGCGACATCGTTCTTGCTGTACGACTTCGGCTTCACGATTTTTAACGACACCGTGGTCGTCACCAAGGACGCCTTGAAGAACAATCGTGCGGAAATTGTCAAGTGGTTGCGGGCGAGCCGCAAGGGCTGGGATGAGAACTTCAAGGACACGACCAAGTACCCACCTGAGTTCGCTGAGACCTACTTCAAGGGAACCGGTCGCACGATCGAGAATGAGTTGTTCTTCAACGCAGCACAGAAGTCCATGATTCAGTCCGACAGCGGTATCTTCTCGATGTCCGAAGAATCAATCGCAGCTAACTTGGCGGCGCTTGCTGAAATCGGCGTTAAGGGAACCCGAGATATGTTCGACACCACTCTCCTCGAGGAAATCTAGGGTTGTTGAATACGCAAGAAGTAGCCGGCGGTGCGCTTCGCGTCAATGACGTGGAGCGCACCTTCGCGCTGAAAGATGATGTTGTGCGAGCCCTGGATAAGGTCTCCCTTGATGTTCCCGTGGGCTCACTAGTGGCTTTGATTGGGCCCTCAGGTTGCGGTAAGTCAACTTTGTTGCGATTGTTAGCAGGTCTGGAACAACCCGACGGCGGTTCCCTGCTGATCGGCGATAAATCTCCAGAAGAGATGCGCTTAGCGGGTCGTTTGGGAGTCGCTTTTCAAGATCCGGCCCTTCTGCCGTGGCGCTCGGTGTGGAAAAATATCACCTTGCCGCTACAGGTGATGGGCAAATCGGTCAAAGACCACGAGACAGTAATTAAAGAACTCATCGCCTTGGTGGGTCTCGATGGTTTCGAACATGCTTTGCCTGGTCAATTATCGGGAGGTATGCGTCAACGTGCTGCGATCGCTCGAGCGCTGGTGACAGAACCTGATGTCTTGCTGCTTGACGAACCCTTTGGCGCCCTTGATGAAATTTTGCGACGCACGATGAACTTAGAACTCCAACGCATTTGGTTGGCTCGGCGCCCGACCACCATCTTGGTCACGCATGCCATTGAGGAAGCAATATTTTTGGCCGACAAGGTGGCAGTGATGTCGGCGCGTCCAGGTCGCATCGTTGAGGTCGTTGAGGTTCCCTTCGCGCGTCCTCGTGACCCAGCAATCCTGCGCACCCCAGAGTTCCACGCTCTGTCCGACCATTTATCAGAGTTGTTGTTCTCTGGTGGCGGGCACTGAGAAGCGACAGCAACAATGAATAATGTGCGGCGTTATGGTCGTGGCGCCTTGGTCGTCATTGCAGTTATAGTTGGCTGGGAATTTCTTGGTCAGTTTGAATTGATCGCTAGCGGCGCGCTGCCGGCACCTTCTCAAATACTTAGGCAATTTTGGCAGGATCGCAGTGATTATCCACCGCATCTCTCTGTGACGCTGAAATCTGCGGGTACAGGATTTCTCATCGGAAATATCATCGCGATTTTTTCTGGCGCTCTGTCCGCACGGTTTCGCTTTGCCGAAACATTGTTACGCGGCGTTGGAGTGACCATGTTTGCAGTCCCTCTGATCGCCATTGTCCCAGTCTTGTTGCTGGCTTTTAGTGGAACGATTCCGCGTATCGTGCTAGCGGCGATGGCGAGTTATTTCCCCACGTATGTGGCCACCCTGAATGGCCTGCGCACTATTGATCCTCGGCTGGTTGATGTGGTGATGGTGGCAGGTGGTACGAGTAACGATGTCTTACGATGGGTCCGCCTGCGGAGCGCACTGCCACATATCGTCAGCGCCTTTCGGGTGACTGCACCTGCGGCGTTGCTCGGAACTTTGCTCGTTGAATTTGGTGGTGGTACGCGCTGGGGGCTCGGTTCGTATCTGCTCGGTTCATTGGGGCAAGCCAATCCATCGCGTTTGTGGAGCATCGGTCTTGTAGCTACGGCGGTGGCTGCTTCGGCATATACGTTGTTTGCGTTTTTAGGTAACCGTCTGACGAGTACTTCGTTATCGGCCACCGTGCAAACAACAATCGCTCCTTCAACGAATTCGGGTCCATGGTGGAAACGCCTTCTTGGCGTTGGGGTTTCGGTGAGCGTCGTTCTCGGTGTGTGGGCTGGTGTTCTTAAAATCTTGGATATGTCGCCCATTGTGGCGAAATCTCCACTCGCAGTTTTTCGCTATCTGACGGTGGGAGCGCGTGCGGCGGCTTCTCGAACACGTTTATTTGACGCGTATAGTGAGACCTTGCCTGTGGCGTTTATCGGTTTGCTCTGTGGGTTGTTAGCGGCGTTGTTACTTGCCGTGGTGCTCAGTCTGCGACCAACTCTTGGTCGAACAGTATTGCCATTCGCTCTTATTTCTCAGACTATGCCACTACCCGCATTGACACCATTGATCGTCTTGATCTTTGGGCGAGATTTTTTAGCCACAGTAGTGGTGTGTATCTCAGTCACATTCTTCCCATCATTTGTGACCATCACTCAAGCTTTGGCAAGTACCTCCCCAGCAGCGATTGATGTCGTACGTGTGAGCGGGGGCGGAGGATTAAAAACCCTGCGCTTTGTCGGTCTGCCAGGTGCCGTACCGGCTTTGGTGACCGCTGCTCGACTTGCTGCACCGAGAGCGTTGCTCGGAGTCATGATCGCCGAATATTTAGCAACTGGTAATGGACTCGGAAATCTGCTCAACGAATCTCGTGGCAAATTGGATTACGGAATGATTTGGACCGTTGCCACCACTTCAGTTCTCGTGGCAGTGGTCATCACTCAGTTGATCGGTCTTGTTGAGCGTTTGGTGGACCGACGGGTTTAACGTAGGTGTGCGTCCTCACCTATTGTGGGCTAGATGAATAGCGAGATGTTCACAGTTCCACAGGGACATCGGATTTACGGAATGCAGTTGCCAGTTCAGGCGCAGAGTGCCTATTTCGTTGCTGATTGGGAGCGAACGGCTGGACCGCACGAACTCGCGATGTTGGCCAAAGCGTGTGATGAGAGTGGATTTGCCTACGTTGGGGTATGCGATCATGTGGCTCTCCCCGAATCGGTGGCAGGGGGAATGGGCACACATTGGGCCGACCCCATTGCCACCTTAAGTTGGATCGCAGGAATGACCAGCAGAGTGGGCCTGCTCTCTCATGTTTATGTTTTGCCGTATCGCAATCCACGCGTTGCCGCCAAGCAGTTCGCAACTCTTGATCACCTCAGTGATGGTCGTGCGTTGATTGGTATTGGCGCGGGTCATGCTCAAGCTGAGTTTGAACTGCTCGGCATTGATTTTCATAGTCGTGGGAAAGCTTTAGATTCTGGAATACCTGAATTGGCAATGCTGCTCGAGAATGAATTTGTGAATGGCTTTGGTGCTCGTCCGCTTCCCACTCAGTCACCTCGTCCTCCAATTTGGGTCGCAGGATCTAGCCCGGCAGCTATCAAGCGCGCTGCTCGACTAGGCGATGGATGGTTGCCCCAGGGTCCATCAGATGCGGGCATGATCAACATCCTCAATGATGAATGGGCTCGTATCGGACGCCATGTGGAAAATTTTATGATTGGTCACATCACCCCCTTCTTGTACATCGGTGAGCCGACATTCGATGTTGGTGAGGCGACGTTGACTGGTTCAGCGCAATCAATTGCTGAGAGAATTCTTGCTGGTACGGCCAGTGGGGTCAATCAATTGCAAGTTCGTTTCAAAGCCCAAAGCTGTCAAGAACTATGTGACCAGATTGCCGCCTTTGCTGCTGAGGTCGCTCCATTTGTCACCGCTATTTAGTTTATCCCCAGCATGAGTAACCACAGGAGAGAACAATGTTGTCCAACTTAGATGATTTCCCTATTCATCAGACATCAGAGCCGATGCGTCATGTCGCAACGAGCGATCGCAATTTTTATGATCGCTACTACTTCAATGGATTCAACCATGACGGAACGGTGATGTTCGTCTGTGGCTTGGGCGTGTATCCAAACTTGGGAGTCATTGACGCTTATCTCTTGGTGTTCCATGAGGGCCAGCAGCGCGTGGTGCGAGCATCGGGTTCTCTTGACACTGCTGATCGCATGAACCCAGGGGTCGGGCCACTCAGTATTGAAGTGATTGAGCCACTGAAGAAACTGCGTGTGTGTTGTAGTGATAACGAATGGGGTATCACCCTTGACGCAACATGGACGGGCGCGATGCCCGCCTTCGAAGAGCCACGACATTACATTCGCGAAAATGGGCGAGTGATTTTTGATACGTGTCGCTTGGCGCAAACTGGTGGTTGGGATGGAACCTTGACTGCTGGTGGCAAGATATTCGCGGTTGACTCGAAAACTTGGTGGGGCACTCGTGACCGCTCGTGGGGCGTGCGACCAATCGGCGAGAGCGAACCTGCGGGAATTCGTGTGAGCAATCCCTTCAGTTGGTTTTGGATTTATACGCCGATTCGCTTTGAAGATCATTCATTGATGATCATCATGCAAGAGAATCCTGATGGCAGTCGGGTCATGGAAGAAGCCACTCGAATCTGGCCCGACGGGCGCATTGAGCACCTGGGTCGCCCTGAACATGATCTCGAATATCGTGTTGGCTCGCGTTTCTCAACTGGCGGAGTTATTCGCGTTGTTGCCGATGATGGTCATGTCACGACCCTTGATATCACGCCTCTTCTCCCGGTGCATATTGGTATCGGAACTGGTTACGGATATGACGCCGATTGGCGCCACGGAATGTGGCAAGGACCACTGAAGGTGGAGAATTTTCATCTGGACACCACAACTCCGGAAGGCGCGATGCGTTTGTTCGGCATCGTGGACAACTCGGCGAAATTTGCATACACGGATCGTGATGGCAAGCGCCATGAGGGTTACGGACTCTATGAAAATATGGCCATTGGACCGCACGAAAAGTATGGCTTCAAAGACATGCTCGATGGTTTCGTCGGTGAATGATGGCCCACAAGACTTACCCCCGTTCAATCCAACTCGGTGACCTCATCGAAGTCATCGCCGATGCAATTCCGAACGAACCTGCACTGATCACTAACGACGTCAAGTTCACGTTTGCCGAACTTGATGAACGCATCACTCGATTGGCGAATCACCTGCTATCTATTGGCATCAAGCGTGGAGAGCACGTCGGTGTTCACGCACAAAATACGCACGAATGGGTTGAAGCGTTTTACGCGTGCGCCAAGATCAGTGCTGTCGCGATCAACGTCAACTATCGCTACGTGGCTGCAGAACTTCGTTATCTCTATGACAACGCCGATTGCGTTGCGGTCATTGCCGACCCCGACTATCTGGGCGCCATCAACGATGTTCGTGATGCCTTGCCCAACCTTCGCAATGTCATAGTGATTGGCGCAGATTACGAAGCAGCATTGGCTGCGGCGTCGCCCGATCGTGATTTCCCCGGCCGCACTGCTGATGACATATACGTGTTGTACACGGGCGGAACTACCGGAATGCCCAAGGGTGTGATGTGGCGTCATGAAGATGTGATTCTTGGTGCAATGAATTCGGCGCGCGCGAATCGTCCGATTGATCGCATTGAACAGTTGGGCGAAGAAGCCGCAGCTTCGGCGTTTCGTGCTCGTCTGATGTCCATTGGTCCGATGATGCATGGCGGTGGCCAGTGGATCATGGGTAATGCGAT
>JBAWVW010000074.1:0-9236 GCA_037147055.1 Actinomycetes bacterium | reverse complement strand
GTCGACGAAGACCGTAAGGCCAACCTTGAACTGCTTGTGACTGGTGGCGCCAAAGTCATCGTTGGAGTTGGTTTCATGTTCACCGATCCCATGACCGAAGTTGCTACGGCAAACCCCGACATTCACTTCGGCATCGTTGACTCAGTTGTCGATGCTCCGAACGTGAGCAGCTTGTTGTTCGCAGCTAACCAGGGTTCTTTCCTCGTTGGTGCAGCAGCCGCTCTCAAGAGCACAACTGGTCACATCGGATTCATCGGTGGTCAAGAAATTGACCTCATCAAGGCATTCGAAGCTGGTTATACCGCAGGCGCGAAGTACGTCAATCCCGACATCGTCGTGGACGTGAAGTACCTCGGACCGGCCGGCGACAACTCCGCATGGGGCAACGTTGCTGGTGCTAAAGAAATCGCTGCTGGCTGGTACGCCGCTGGCGCCGACGTCATCTACACCGCTGCTGGCGGTTCAGGTGCAGGCACCATCGAAGCTGCTGAAGAAGCTGGCAAGTGGGCCATCGGTGTTGACAGTGACCAGTACTTGACCTCGGGTGACCCCAAGGCTCAGGCAGTCATTTTGACCTCGATGATCAAGCGCGTTGACGTTGCTGTGTTCGAGACCATCAAGGCTTCGGTCAATGGTGACACCACTGGTGGAATCAAGATGTTCGACCTCAGCAATGACGGCGTTGGATACTCAACTTCAGGTGGATACCTCGATGATTTCAAGGACAAGTTGGACGCCATCAAGGCCGACATCGTGGCCGGCAAAATCGAAGTTCCGTCGATGCCTTGATTCAGTTTTTGAATCAATCACGAGTTATTAGTTAGTCGAGAGCCCGGGTCCATGACCCGGGCTCTCTGCTATAACGGGATATGTACTTCAAGGGGCGACATGACTGAATACTCTCGATCAAATCATCAATTCGCAGTTGAATTACACGGCATCACCAAGCGCTTTCCAGGTGTCATTGCCAATCACGACATCGAGCTTCTTGTTCGACCCGCAACGATTCACGCAATCGTCGGTGAAAATGGCGCCGGAAAATCAACGTTGATGAAAACGTTGTATGGCATGCATCAACCCGACGAGGGAACGATCACTGTCAACGGAAGCCTCGCGCAATTTAAGACCCCCACCGATGCCATCGCAGCCGGCATCGGAATGGTGCACCAGCACTTCATGTTGGCCGACAATCTCACGATCACTGAGAACATCATCTTGGGAGATGAACCAGTCGACGGCCGTGGCCGCATCAACTTTAAAGAAGCACGCCAACGAATCGAAACTTTGATGAAGTCCCTCGGCGCGACGTTTGATCCAAATACCAACGTTTCCGAGCTCGGAGTTGGTCAGCGTCAACGTGTTGAGATTCTCAAAGTTTTATACCGCGGCGCCAAAATTCTGATTCTTGACGAACCCACTGCAGTGTTGGTGCCCCAAGAAGTCGAAGAGTTGTTTACAACACTCAAGCGACTCGTCGCCGACGGAGCGACTGTCATCTTTATTTCGCATAAACTCGATGAAGTGCTCGCCTATTGCGATGAAATCACCGTGATTCGTCAAGGAACCACCGTGGCCCGTACTACACCATCGCAAGTCAACCGACGTTCGCTTGCTGAATTGATGGTTGGAAGCGACCTCCCCGATCCCTCTGGCCGTGAAACAAAAGTCGGAACTGAAATTCAACTTCAAGTAACCGGCTTAAATCTGGCTAGTGACATTGTTGGTGCCAAGCTTGCTCTTGAAGACATCAACGTTGCGGTTCACTCGGGAGAGATTGTTGGTATTGCGGGAGTTGAAGGAAACGGACAATTTGAATTGTGCGAATCAATCTTGGGACTTCGCTCAATCTTGAGTGGCTCAATTTCGGTCTGCGGACAAGAACTGTCACACACCGAAACTCGCGACCGAATCAATATGGGATTGTCGTACATTCCGTTTGATCGACATCGCGAAGGATTACTGCTGGACGCTCCGCTCTGGGAGAACACGTTCTTAGGTCGCGAAGAAAATCCAGCCCTCACCAATGGCCCATTTATTTCACCAAGAAAGATTGAAGCTGACTGCCGATCTATCATTGAACGATTTGGAGTCTTAACTCCAAGCGAACACGTACCAGCTTTTGCACTCTCGGGTGGCAACCAACAAAAACTTGTCGTTGGTCGCGAGATGGCCAGCGATCCCAAAATCTTGCTCGCTGCCCACCCCACGCGCGGAGTTGATGTTGGTGCACAGGCAGCGATTTGGGATGAGCTACGCCACGCCCGCGACAAAGGTCTCGGAGTGTTGTTGATCTCCGCCGACCTCGAAGAACTCATTGGTCTATCCGATCGAATTTTGGTGATGTTTGATGGGCGCATCACCGCCCAACTAGATCCAGCGACAGCAACTCCTGAAATGCTTGGCTCGTTTATGACTGGCGAAGAGCAAGGAGCGGCTCAATGAAAAATCAGCGCCTACAACGAATGCTTGTGACATCAGCCAGTTCGTTGCTGGCTGTCTTTGTTGCTCTGTGCATTTGTGCAGTGATCTTATTGATTACCGGCAAGGATCCAATCCAGGCCTATAGCACCCTGTTTGGTGCCGCGGGGGATATAAAAGTTTTGCAGGGCACGCTGAATCGTGCCACACCCTTAATGATTTCGGCTGCCGCGGTGGCGATTGGCTTCAAAATGAATCTCTTCAACATCGGCGTTGAGGGCCAGATGCGAGTCTCGCTTTTGGCTACGGCTGTTGCTGGTGCGGCGATTCATTTGCCCGCACCCCTACACGTGTTGTTCTGCCTAGTTGTCGCCATGGCCACTGGAGCGTTGTGGGCAGCTTTTGCTGGTTGGCTCAAAGTAAAGCGCGGTGTGAACGAAGTGATTTCGACCATCATGTTGAACTTCGTGGCACTAAGTTTGGTGGCATGGGCCTTTGATGCATTTTTCCGTGTTGACAGCACGACGGGAAGCTTGTTGGTCAAGACCAAAGAACTGCCAACTTCTGCTTGGTTCCCCGACATTGTTGATCGTCGCTTGAACGGAATGTTCTTCGTCGCAGTGTTGGTACTCGTTCTCTTCTACATCTTGGTCTGGAAAACGAAGTTCGGATTCCAGTTGCGAGCATCAGGCGCAAACCCCGGCGCCTCTCGCGTCACCGGAGTGAATCCAAAGCGCATGATCATGATTTCAATGTTGCTTTCAGGAGCGCTTGCTGGCTTGGTCGGCATGCGTGCGCTTCTTGGCGATGTCCACGCTTATCAAAACAATTTGGCCGAGCAACAGGGTTTCAACGGAATTGCCGTAGCGCTACTTGGCAGAAATCATCCATTAGGTATTTTCATCTCTGCTCTGCTCTTCGGATATCTCGGCGAAGCATCGGGTCGTTTGCAGTTGATTGATATTCCTAAGGAAATCACCACCATCATGACGGGCATCATTGTTCTTGCCGTGGTGATTATCAACGAAGCGGTCAAGCGCTGGGATGATCGGCGTATTCAACATAAAGCCGCATTGGCCCTCGAAGCAGTGGCGGTGGCGGCATGAAATTCTTCAAGTCATTAACGACCGGGCAACGCACCATTGCTTTGTCTTTGGGCTTCATGCTGGTCTTGTCAATTGTTCGACTCTTTACCAATGCCGATGACCTCACAAGCTCTGGAACAATCTCGTCTACCTTGCGCGTCGCCACTCCAATCTTGCTTGCTGGCCTTGCTGGCGTGTGGGCCGAACGAGTTGGCATCGTCAACATCGGTATCGAAGGCATGATGATCATCGGCACATGGTTCGGTGGCTACGGAGCGTGGAAGTGGGGCTCATGGGCAGGTATTGGGCTCGCGATCATCGCTGGATCACTCGTCGGTTTGCTTCATGCCTTAGCGACGGTTCGATTCGACGTCAACCATGTTGTGTCTGGCATTGCTATCAATATTTTGGCGGCTGGCACAACGGAGTATTTGTCGATCATTTTCTTTAAGGGTCAACAAGGTGGCGGCGAAAGTCAATCACCAGCTGGAAAGGGTGGCTACGGCCAATTCGACATGCCATTCTTGTCAGGCGGAAGGATCGGATCATGGCACAGCCCCGACATGATGGGTTGGATTGAGAAGAAACATAATCTTCTCCTTCTCCCAGACCTCGCAGGGTTTGTACGCGGCCTGTGTAGCGATATCTATATTCCGACCATCGTCGCAATCGCGCTCGTGCCCATTACTGCATACATTTTGTGGCGTACCCGATTTGGGCTTCGCGTTCGTTCAAGTGGTGAGTCACCCCAAGCTGGCGAAAGTTTGGGCGTACCCATCAATCGTTTGCGCTATCAAGCGATGGCAATTAGTGGTGGCTTGGCCGCATTTGGTGGAGCATACCTGTCGTGTGTTTTCACCAGCACATATCGCCAAGGACAAACCGGTGGCCAGGGCTACATCGGACTCGCCACAACCATCTTTGGTAACTGGACACCGTTCGGCGTTTTCCGCGGCGCGATTTTGTTTGGCTTCCCATCAGCGCTCAAGTTCCGCGACGAAAAGAATGTGCCCGCTCTTCTCTTGGTTATCGCAGTGATTTTGGTAGCTGCAGCAGTTGTGAGCCTGCTCAAAAACAAGCAACTACTCGCAACCGGATTACTGATGGGTGCAGCTGTTTCGGCAGCGACCTATTTCTTAGTTGATACGGTGCCACAAGAATTCGTCGCGGCAACGCCATACATCGTCACGATCTTGGTTCTTGCCGGAGCACAACAACAGTTACGACCACCGGCCTACGCCGGCATTGCGTACCGTGCTGGCGAAAACCACTAACGCTTGTCAGTGACCGAGGCTGGCCACAGCCTGGACTTCAATGCCTCCACGTGGCCGTTGCGTCAAGGTCACCGTGACTTTGCGGGGCTTGGCCGAATGCATAATTTCACCGGCGATTTCTGCTGCTAAGGCTTCAGCAAAAACGGCCCGATCACGAAAGTTCCAGAGGTACAACTTCAGACTTTTAGATTCAACGCACCATTCGAGTGGCTGATACTCAATCACCACGTGTGAAAGGTCGGGCTGCTTGGTGACTGGGCACATTGATGAAAGTTCGTCGGTTGTAAAACGCACGATATCCACATGTGCAGGTGCCGGAAAGACCTCGACATGTTCAATGGACTCGCGAACCGTGGACCCGAGGACAGTTAACTTGGCGTGCTGATCGACGATGGGGGTGGCTGACTTATCAACGTTTGGCTCTATATCCATAGCCACAGGGTAAAGGTCTCAGGGCCTGACCGCACCTGACGGTTCACCGTTCTTGCGATATACCTCTAGAATCCTGATATGGGAAGAGTATTAACTGACCAACAGATTGCCGATTACCACCGCGATGGGTTCTTAGTGATTCCTCATTTTGCTACGCCGCAGGCCTGCCATGAACTCAAAGCTCGTGCCGAAGAAATCCTGGCATCCTTTGACGCCGAGAGTGGCCGTAGCGTGTTCACCACCAACGAACAGTCCCGACATGCCGACCAGCAATTCATCGACTCAGCGACTGGCATCCACTGTTTCTTTGAAGAAGAGGCATTTGATGAGCAAGGAGTCTTGCGTCAAGCCAAAGAAGTCAGCGTCAACAAAATTGGACACGCCATGCACGACCTTGATCCCGTTTTTGAAGCATTCAGTTACACAGAAAAACTTGCCGCTGTGGCGAGCGACATTGGTATGCCCGATCCCCTTGCTCTGCAGTCAATGTACATCTGCAAGCAACAACATATTGGTGGCGAAGTTAGCTGTCACCAAGACGCAACTTTTTTGTATACCGACCCGATCACAGTTGTTGGATTTTGGTTTGCGATTGAGGATGCCACTCTAGAAAATGGTTGCTTGTGGGCAGCACCAGGCGGACATAAAACGACACTCCGCCAAAAGTTCGTGCGTAATGAGGCTAACGATGGGGCAACATTTGATGTTCTTGACGCTGCACCCCTCCCTATGCCTCCAACCGATCTTGTACCGCTTGAAGCCAGCGCTGGAACGCTGGTCATTCTTCATGCTTTATTGCCGCACTGGAGTGGTGTGAACCGCAGCGACAAGAGTCGTCATGCCTATTCGCTCCATTGCATTAGTGAATCAAGCACGTATCCGCAATGGAATTGGTTGCAACGTAACTCTCAGTTACCACTGCGACGTCTAGACAAAGTGGCGGCCTCGCTGTGAGCATGAGCCCAGATATTCTGCAACGCGCACCTAAGGCGTTGCTCCACGATCACTTAGACGGTGGACTTCGGCCCGCAACAGTGATTGAACTTGCCGCAGAATATGGCTACAAAAATTTGCCCACAACCGATATTGATGACCTCTCAAAATGGTTTCACCGAGGTGCTAAGCGCAATGATTTAGTCCTCTATCTTGAGACCTTCGCCCACACCGTCGGCGTGATGCAAGACAGAGATGCCATTGAGCGAGTGGCTTTTGAATGTGCTTATGATCTCGCCAGTGAGGGGGTCGTCTATGCCGAAGTGCGTATGGCACCCGAGTTGTGCACTGAAAAGGGACTCACACTTGATGAGGTGATGCAGGCCATCATGGACGGATTTGCTCGAGGTAGCGCAGGCACCGAACTTTCGATCTACGCCATTTGTTCGGCGATGCGCACAGCCCGACGGAGTTTAGAAATCGCAGAACTTGCGGTGCGTTGGCGAGACCGTGGGGTCGTTGGTTTTGATATTGCTGGAGCAGAAGCAGGTCACCCGCCAACACGCCATCTTGAAGCCTTCAACCATGTGCAACGTGAGAATTTTCACTCCACGATTCATGCTGGTGAAGCTTTCGGCTTACCAAGTATCTGGGAAGCCGTGCAACTATGCGGCGCTGAACGACTAGGTCATGGCGTGCGCATCGTGGACGACATCACGGGGGCCGTGGGCTCTGAGAATCTTGGTCGCCTGGCGTCCTATGTACGAGATCGTCGGATTCCACTCGAATTGTGCCCAACGAGCAATGTCAACACTGGAGTCTGCGCCTCAATCGCCGATCACCCCATTGGGATGTTGCGACGTTTGCGCTTCCGAGTCACGGTGAACACTGACAATCGCCTGATGAGCGATACGAATATGACCAAGGAGTTCACTCAATTGTCGGAGGCATTTGGATGGAGTCTCGAAGACTTTGAATGGCTCACCTTAAATGCAATGAAGAGTGCCTTCGCCCCTTTTCCAGAGCGCCTACGGATTATCAACGGCTTAGTCAAACCCCGCTATGCCCTATTGAAGGCTGAACTCGCCATGGGGACGCAGACGCGCTGATGCGCGAGAATAGAGTCATGGCACAAACCTCAGGCACCGTCGAAGTAACAGTTGTTGAACACCCATTGATCGCCGATTCGCTCACGCGAATCAGAGATGTCTCAACACCCAATGCTTTATTTCGCCAAGAACTTGAGCGCGTCGGAACTTTATTACTCGCCGAAGCCACACGTGATCTACCGACAACCACAGTGCGAGTCCAGACACCTCTTGTCGAAACATCGGGTCAGGCACTCAGCAGCCAGCCAGTCGTTGTACCAGTTTTACGCGCGGGATTAGGGTTCCTCCATGCTGCCCAAGAATTGATGCCCAATGCTGATGTCGGTTTCGTGGGCATCAGTCGCGATGAAATAACTTTTGAACCAAAGCCCTACGTCAACAAATTGCCGGAAACTTTGGCGGGCCGTACCTGCATCGTCTTGGATCCAATGTTGGCCACCGGTGGATCCTTGGCCCACGCCTGTGAACTATTGATGCAACGCCATGCCACAGGCCCGATCACAGTGATTTGTGTTTTGGCCGCACCCGAAGGTATCGAGTACCTGCGAACCACAGGACTTAACTTGCGTATCTTTACTGCGTCCCTCGACGAACGACTAAACGAGAACGCTTTTATCGTGCCTGGACTCGGCGACGCTGGCGACCGTCAATTCGGTGCTCCCCACTGAATTACATCGGTGGGCCACCCCAAACCGGAATCCCAGAAGGCGATCCGCCAAACATCTCGTCTCTAGCCGCAATCAAACCTTCAACAGTCCACTTCTGACCTCCACCAGAGATCGAATTGGCGATTTCAGCTGGTCGCATCCGATGGACTTGATCCCCTAAGACGATAAATGTTTGAGCATTGATATCGCTCGCCGCATCACTCGCCAAGAACGCCACCATAGGACTGATATTGGCTGGGTCATACTTATCAAAACCTTCGCTCGGTTGAGCGAACTTCGGATTCACTTGCGTCATCGGCGTGCGCGCCCGCGGCGCGATGCAATTCACGGTGACGTTATAACGGCTGAGTTCGCGCGCTAAAACCAAAGTCATCGTCAAGATGCCGCCTTTGGCCGAGCCATAATTGCTCTGCGCTGGCCCACCAAATAAACCACTTTCGCTCGTGGTCATGACGATACGTCGAGCGGGTAAAGCGGCTCCCTCCCCCATCCCTTTGGCAACGTTGCGCCAATGCACCGCCGCGAAATGGGCGGGAGCAAAGTGTCCCTTGAGATGCACTCCTACAACGCTGTCAAATTGTTGCTCTTCCATCGAAAAACTCATGCCATCACGAATGAACCCAGCGTTATTGACCAAAATATCCAGGTCACCAAATTCATCAATAGCACGTTGCACTAAAGCTTGTGCCGCCGACCAATCGGTGACACTCCCACGCTGTGCGACACAACGACCCCCTGCTGCCACAATGCTGGCCGCAACTTCATCAGCAGATTCTCCTAGATCATTGACAACCACTGCTGCGCCTTCGGCTGCTAAGAGTTCGGCGTGGCAACGACCCACGCCCTGACCCGCTCCTGTTACGATCGCAACTTTTCCGTTGAGTGCACCCATTATTCAAACCCTTCGTCAGTCCGGCGAGGCTATGGCGCTACGCCAAATGTTTCTGATACCGTGTCAAAAACTACTCGGGATCAACGAATCTCTCACAACTTTTAGGGGTGATGGTGAATATAAATCACAATAACCATCGTCCCGTCGCTCTCGTCACTGGAGCAAGCCGTGGAATCGGGCGGGCCATCGCTCTCGCCCTCGCCGAAGGCGGCTACGACCTAGTGATAACTGGGCGGACCATCACCGAAGGCGCTGGGCTTAATCCAGCAACGGGACATCAGCTTCCTGGAAGCCTCACATCAACGGCTCAGAGCGCCCAGCAACTAG
Source organism: Actinomycetes bacterium (assembly GCA_037147055.1). Classification (GTDB taxonomy): domain Bacteria; phylum Actinomycetota; class Acidimicrobiia; order Acidimicrobiales; family Ilumatobacteraceae; genus Casp-actino8. The sequence goes on along the minus strand of JBAWVW010000074.1, from coordinate 98 downwards.
GCGCGCAATGTCACACGGTCGTCAGCGATGTTCTCGATCTTGACGATATCGAGCCATCGTTTCAACGTTGTCTGTCTGCTGCTAACGGTCGCATTGAT
>JBAWVW010000073.1:0-9371 GCA_037147055.1 Actinomycetes bacterium | reverse complement strand
TCTTCCAAACCAATGAGGCCTTTGCCTCGGATCTCCAGGGGGAGAAAACATGAAGAAATCAAACGCACGTCGCGTTGGTGCACTTCTCGTCGGGTTCGCAATCTTGGGCGTTAGCGCCTGCGGTAGCGACGATGGGGCAGCCACCACCTCGGCTCCAGTAACTGAAGCACCTTCGACGACAGTCGCACCTGCTTCTGATGGAGAGCTAGAAGGAATGAAGGGCACCACGCCCAAGAGCGCCGATATCAGCCCCGAGTGGCTCGCTAAGGTCTCAGCATTCTGGGAATCAGAAGGCAATACCAAGCTTGCCGACTTCAACTACGCAGCCGAAGCTTATGACGCAGTCGTAACTATCGCACTTGCAGCTGAAGCAGCAGGTACCGACGGTGCAGCTCACGCTGATGAAATCGTCAATGTCACCGTTGGCGGTACCAAGTGCACCACCTTCACCGATTGCAAGGCAATCATCAAGGCCGGCGGGGACCCAGACTATGACGGCATTTCAGGCCCGCTCGACTTCAACGGAAACGGTGAGCCTCTCAAGGGTTCATACGCCATGTTGCAGTTTGGTGCTGACAATCGTCTCGATGATTCTTTGACCAAGTTGATTGAAGCTCAGTCGCCTGATTCAGCAATCGTTCCTCTTGGAAAGACCACCGCAACTCGCGCTGGCGATGGCCAGTTGAAGATCGGTTCACTCCTCCCCGAGACCGGCAACCTTGCCTTCCTCGGTGACCCTGAGTACGCAGGTCTTGAGTACGCAATCAGTGAAGTCAACGCCGCAGGTGGCGTTCTTGGCAAGGACGTGTTGTACAGCCAGGGAGACTCGGGCGACACCAGCACCGACATCGCCAGTACCTCGGCTGACCGCTTGATCAGCGAAAATGTTGACGCCATCATTGGTGCCGCTTCATCCGGTGTGACCTTGACTGTGATCGACAAGATCACTGCCGCTGGAATCACTATGTTCAGCCCAGCTAACACCAGCCCAGCATTGAGCGATTACAAAGACGACAACTTGTACTTCCGTGACGCACCGCCGGACGGGTTGCAGGGTGCCATTGTTGCTAACCAGATCATTGAAGACGGCAATGCTTCGGTCTACATCATGAACCTCGATGACGCTTATGGCAATGGCATTGGTGCTGTTGTGAAGGCAGTCCTCGAAGCCGCAGGTGTAAAAGTTCTCGGAACCAAGGCATATGACCCAGCTGCTGCTTCATTCGACGCAGAAGTTGGCGAAGTTGTTACCGCCGATCCGGATGCCATCGTGTTGATCTCGTTTGACGAAGGTAGCCGCATCTTGCGCACCGCCGTTGAGAACGGAATTGGCCCGAAGGTCAAGATGTGGTACGGAACCGATGGCAACATGGGTAACGCACTCGGCGAAAACTTCGACGCTGGTAAGTGATCGACTCGATCAGTAACTAGTTCTTCGGAACGAGAAAGGCCCCCGGGAAACCGGGGGCCTTTCTGCATACCGGGTGCGGTTACTCAGCCTCCAGTGGCTTTCAGTACGGTCAGCCTCCAGTGGCTTTTGCCAGCGTGCCGAGGTATAACTCGATGACATTGGGATCCGAGAGTAGTTCACGACCACTTCCGGTATAAGCGCTACGGCCCTGATCAAGCACATATCCTCGATTAACTACTTGCAAGCATCGACGCGCATTTTGTTCAACCATCAAGATGGCGACACCTGTTGAGTTGATCGTTCGGCATTGCACGAAGACTTCATCTTGCAGTGCTGGTGATAAACCAGCAGATGGCTCATCGAGTAGTAAAATCTTTGGCTCGAGCATGAGAGCCCGTGCCATTGCGACCATTTGCCTTTCTCCTCCTGATAAGGCACTGGCTCGCTGCCCTGCGCGATCCCCGAGTTTGGGGAAAAGACTGACGACGTAATCGAATCGATCATGAAAGACTGAGGGCTTCAAGAAGCATCCCATTTCAAGATTTTCTCTGACAGTCAGGCTTGGAAAGACATTCTTGTTTTGAGGCACGTAGCCCACGCCCATAGGAACTAACTCGTGGGCCTTGCGACCTGTGATGTCCTGACCCATCAGCATCACGGTTCCGGAACGAACTTTACACTGTCCCAATATCGCCTTAAGCAACGTTGATTTTCCGGCGCCATTTGGTCCGATGATGCCGACAAATTCGCCCGCATTGATAACCACATCGCATCCGTTCAAAATATTGACCTCTGGGATATATCCAGCTACAAGATCTGAACTTCGGAGAATGGGCGTGTCTTGCATTACTCATCCTCCAATAATGATTGACCTTGACGAGTTCCAAGGTAGGCATCTATCACCGCAGGATTTTTTGAAATGTCCTCGGGTGTTCCCTCAGCAATAATCCGACCTTCCGCCATCACGATGACCCAGTCCGAGACATCGTGAACCATGTCCATATCATGCTCAACGAAAAGAACTGTCATTCCCTGATCGCGCAAGCCGCGAATGTGTTCATTGAGGCTCTGCTTGAGAGCTGGATTCACCCCAGCCATGGGTTCATCGAGCATCACCAAAGTCGGGTTCGTCATCAGCGCGCGTGCCATCTCAAGCAACTTACGTTGGCCACCAGAAAGTGCTCCGGCATATTCGTCGCGCATATGGCCAAGGGTGAAACGATTCAGCAGTTCCTCGGCGCGCTCGGTAATGGAAGCCTCTTGCGCTTTCCAAACGCGACCGAACAAACCATTCCACCACTTCTCACCCTTTTGATCTGTGGCGCCGAGTCGCATATTCTCAATGACTGAAAGTTTGGTCAAACTTTTGGTTAGTTGGAAGGTGCGAACCATTCCAAGGGCCGCTGTTTTATGTGACGCAACTTTCTCCATTGATCGCCCGTTAAATGACCATGAACCGGTATTCGGCGTATCAAATCCAGTGAGTAAATTAAATAACGTTGTCTTGCCAGCGCCGTTGGGTCCGATGAGAGCAGTGATGCTTCCACGTTGAATCTCAACATGCTCAACATCAACAGCGACGATTCCACCGAATTCGCGACGGACGCCCGAGGCGGTCAAAATTGCGTCTTGTTTAATCACTCCAGGTGTTCGCTCCACACCCGCAAGTGCCAAGCGCGCCGCTGAAGTTGCCGTCGACAAAGATGCCTTAATGTCCATCGAAGGCCATCTCCTTGCGATTTCCAAAGACACCCTGCGGTCGATAAACCATCAACAGAATCAGCGTCAAGCCGATCAACATGTAATTCAGTTGACCAACCTGGGTTGATTTCATAATCGTAAAATTGCCTAGATGAACAGGATCCTTCGCCACTTGCCGCAGGAAGTTATCCATAAAGGTGAATATTCCCCAGAAGATCATCGGACCAACGATTGATCCTGAAACTTTGGCGACGCCACCAAGTACGAGCGCAGTCAAGATATAAAATGTAACGTCGCGGCTGTAGTTATCTGGTTGAACGCTTCCCCGGTCGAGCGCAAAAATCATCCCTGACATCGTGCCGATGGCTCCACCCAAAATAAGTGATTGCATCTTGTATGAGAAAACACTCTTACCAAGGCTGCGAACGGCATCTTCGTCTTCACGAATGGCTTTTAACACTCTTCCCCATGGACTTTTCATTAACAAGTAAACAAAATAAGCCACAATGGCTACTACGACCCAGCCAACGACGAGGGTCCATAGTTCCCGCCCTGTGAATCGAAGCGGCCAGAATCCATATTGATTCGCTTGAACGATCCCGATGTCATCGCCAATTTTTCGGAATGGATCGGAGAAACCGTTAATGCCGTCGCTTCCACCAAAATAGGTTTTGAATTTCACCGAACGCACTACGAGTCGAATAATTTCGGCTGACGCAATTGTCACGATCGCTAAATAATCAGCTCTGAGGCGCAATGTCGGGATACCCATCAAAAATCCGAGCAGAACCGAGAAACCGATTCCTATTGGAATTCCCCACCACATAGAGATTCCGAAATAATGAGCAGTCATGCCCAGACCGTATGCACCACAGGCCATAAATCCGGCCTGGCCGAAATTCAATAGTCCGGTAAATCCGAATTGAACATTGAGACCAATAGCGGCAACCGCGAAATACACGGCGTTAATGCCGATAAATCCTTTAATGCTGTTTTCAATGATGAGAGACCAGTCCACGGTTAACCCACTCTCTGTGCTCGTCCGAGGATCCCTTGCGGCCGCAAGAGAAGGACCAGAATCAATACAAGCAACGCAGGTGTCGCCTTCAACTCGGTTGGAACAACCAAACTGGCTACTTCAACCATGATGCCGACAACAAAACCACCCATTAAGGCGCCAAAGGCCGAACCAAGACCGCCAAGCGTGATGGATGCGAACAACAAGAACAACAACCGTCCGCCCATGTCGAAACTTACCTGTTCGTCAAGTCCTCTGAAGATTCCACCAGCCGCCGCTAGGGCTCCGCCAAGAATCCACACCAGGCGAATGACCTTTTCGGAGTCAATTCCGGTGGCCGAGGCCAAGTCGGGGTTGTCCGAGACAGCACGAGTCGCCTTGCCTAAACGAGTGAAACGTAGGGCGAGCGCAACGCTCACCAAAATAATCAAACTCAGAATGGAAACAATCAAGTCACGCGCAGTGATACTGATCGGCCCAAACTCCATGGCGCGCTGGAGCGTGAATTCCGCATACGGTCGGGTTCGCCCTTCAAAACGCGACAAGAAGAAGTTGCGCAACAAAATCGATAACCCGACAGTGAGGACCATTTGAGTGACTAGTCCTACTCCGCGCTTTCGCAGGCGACCAAAGATTGCGTAGTTTAACGCCCAACCAAAACCGCCGCCGAGCACAATGCCGATTGGCGCAGCCCACAAGATATGGAAAGTTCCGTCAGGTCGGATACCAGGAATAAAACTAAGGAAACCTAAGAAACTTAATCCGGAGATATTGAGCACAAAAGCGGCGAGCCCGCCAAAGGTCACCATCTCGCCATGGGCGAAGTTCGTTAATCCTGTAGTGCCAAAAATCAAAGACAGACCGACCGAACACATTGCCAGGATGAGCCCGAGTCGGACTCCGTCAACGAGCCGCTGGGTTACTCTCTCAAATAATGATTGGGAGACACTTTGTGAACCTCCGGTGAAAAAGTTCACCACTTTTGTTTTCGTCACAAACGAATCCGACAACAAATTTTGGCTTGAAGATGTTCCAGCGTCAAGTTTCTGCCCATCAGGCAGGGTTGATTCATCAATGGTGACTGTGTAATCGCCTTTGTGTGGAAGTTCAAAAATGGCAATGCCTGCGGCGTCAGTGACTAGACGACCGATTTCTACGCCATCTGTTCCAGTTACAAACACAGTGACACTTGGGATTGGCTGGTTGTCGGTCTTTCCGGCTTCGTCTCGCTGTTGCTGCCTCACTTGGACGCGAATGCTGTAACCATCATCGCTGGCATGAGCGGAACCTAACGAAAAACTGAGAACTGCACCGATGGCGAGGAAAAGCACAAGGCAACGTCTCCACATCGCTTTGCCTATCGATACTTTCACTGCAACCTCTGTCTCTGGAGACACACACGACCCCGCCGCCAGATACTCAGACTAGTTCTCTAGAACGACCTAAAGTAAACCAAGTGACTCAAAAATTGAAACCGACTCGCCCAGTAGCACTGGTGTTGTTGGCAAGCGCCTTTTTTGGTACGACCGGAACCGCATTAGCCAAGGGTCCAGCAGATATTGACGCCATTTCTGCCGGAATCCTCAGACTCATTATTGGAGGTTGCGGGCTCACCCTTATCTCTTGGGGACATATCCCAACTTTGAAAAACAAGTTCATCAACCTTTTCCTCGGAGCCATTGCAATCGCTACTTATCAACTCCTCTTTTTTTATTCAATCAGCCGAACGGGAGTTGCTTTGGCAGCGCTGATCACCATTGGTGTGAGTCCTTTATTTTCTCGTTTCATCTCACACATAAAGCGCCAGCCGGTCCCATCTCCAATGTGGTACCTGGCCGCTGCTTTCATGCTCTCAGGTCTCGTGGTCTTGGTATTTGGTTCGGAGAATTCAGTGTCGTACGACTTAGTGGGGATCATGTGCGCTGCCATTGCTGGTTGCGCTTATGCCATGTACACAGAGAGCGCTTCCGTTCTTATTAAACGCAAAGCACATCCAACAGCAAGTCTTGGTGCCATGTTCTTCATTGCCGGATTGGCCACGGCTCCATTTTTGTTCTTCCACCGACTTGCTTGGATTAATACATCTCGGGGGATCCTCGTGATTCTTTACTTATCTCTCATCACTTTGACATGTGCTTATATCGCTTTCGGAAAAGCATTGGTGTCCTTAAACCCGATGACGGTCGTGATGTTGACCACGCTTGAACCAATAGTCGCCTCAGTTCTTGCTGTGCTCATATTGAATGAAGATTTTCCCATCGCTTCGTGGGTTGGTGCCGCCCTAGTGCTCATCGGCCTGCTCATGGTTGGGATGTCAACACCTCGGCAAACTACGGTGAGACCGTGAATGATTTCGCCCCTGCCCCCATCAAGAATCGGATAACTGAACTCTTAGGTATCGATTATCCGATCCTCCAAGCTCCGATGGGATGGATAGCGCGAAGTCCCTTAGCGAGCGCCGTGAGCAATGCAGGAGGTTTGGGGATCATTGAAACCTCATCTGGCGAACTTGACAATATTCGTCAAGAAATCGAAAAGATGGCCGACCTCACACAGAAGCCGTTCGGAGTGAACATCGCTCAACTTTTTGTTCGGGATCCGACAATCGTGGATTTCGTTGTCGCACAAGGCGTCAAATTTGTGACCACCTCAGCTGGCGACCCGAAGCAATATACGGCGCAGTTGAAGGATGCAGGGTTGACGGTCTTTCATGTTGTCCCAACACTTTCAGCAGCGCTCAAAGCGGTCGCCGCGGGGGTCGATGGTCTCGTTGTTGAAGGCGGAGAAGGTGGTGGTTTCAAAAACCCTCGCGATGTTTCAACGATGGTTCTGCTGCCACTTGTGGCTTCGCGTGTCGACGTGCCGATTATCGCAGCGGGTGGAATCAGTGACGGAGTTTCTATGGCTGCGGCATTTGCGCTAGGTGCGCAGGGTGTGCAAATGGGAACACGAATGGTCTCTGCAGCTGAATCACCTGTGCACGAAAATTGGAAACAGGCGATTCTCAACGGTGCTGAGACAGACACGGTTTTTCTCAACCGTCATTCAAAGCCTGGTTTGCGAGCGATACGAACGGAGCGCACAAGTGCTTTAGAAAAGCAAGAACACGTTCCCTTAACGGAGATGAGTCGAGCCCTCGAACTGTATTTTGGCGGTGACATGGAGGCAGCAATTGCCTTGACCGGCCAAGTCATGGGGCGTATTGACGCCATCATGCCGGTGCGAGAAATTATCCATCAGACGATGATTGATTTCCGCTCTACTATTACTCGCTTAGCTTCAAATGTTTGATGTCCGACCAACCAAAGATTTACGACTGAAATAAAAAACAGGGTTGCGCCGAAGACGTGAATTCCTACTAGCAACGCTGGAATATCATTAAAGTATTGGACATAGCCGACCGTCGCCTGCAGGATTGCAATGACTAATAAGGTCTCAAGAGCGTGACGTATGGGCGCCGAAGCAACTGTTTGCCGAATGAAGAAAGCCAAGATCAACATCAAACCGATCGTCATGAGGACAGTTGTGCCATGTACTTTTGCAACCACACCAATTGCGAAACCTAGTCGACGAGCTTTTTCATCGCCGGCATGGGGACCCGAACCCGTCACAATCGTTCCTGTGAAAATTGCGAGAACTCCAAAAAGACAGATTGAACGTACGGTCCAAACACCAATAGTTGAGATCTGGCGCTTAATCATTTTATGTTCGACTTTTGAACGTTGTAACAACACGAACGAGTTGGCTACTAAAAACATCGACAGCCCAAAATGACCTTGGTTGGCAATGGGGTTGAGACCGGTGAGAACAACGATGCCACCGAGAATGACCTGTCCTGCGACTCCCAGTACGAGACCCCACGAAAGCCAGACAAGATCGCGGCGTACTGGAGTTCGGTAACGGGCTGCCAAAACGGAAAGGATCACAACAGCAGCTACTAGGCCAGTGAAGAACCTGTTTATTTGCTCAATCGCTCCGTGTGCCGTAGAAACATCGACAAATTTTTCGGCGTTGCAGCGCGGCCAGTCTGAACAACCCAGACCCGAGCCACTGAGGCGCACGGCGGCTCCACTAACAACGATGATGCACAGCAGCCACAGAGCCGTTCTCGTGATCCGAACATAGCCTTCCGGGCTAATCTCAGGACGCTTTCGAAACACTTGAAATACCTTCACGCTCCCACAGTATGCGGAGGGGTTCATATGTGCCACCTTTTGGGACTACGGTCACATTGTGCTTTCCTCGTTCGACGACTATCCCATTCATTCCAGTAGTTCTCCCGTCAATGAGACTGCATCAAGCGACTCAAACCACTATGACCGTTATTTCTTTAATGGTTACCGTGCAGATGCTTCGGTCTTTTTTGCCGTGGCCCTAGGTCTGTATCCGAATCGGCATATCACCGACGCCTCTTTCTCCGTCATCATCGATGGCAAAGAACAGATCTCCCTTCATTCCTCTGCTCGTGCCCCACAAGATCGAGCACAGGCCAACAAGGTCGGACCCATTGAAGTCAAAGTTCTTGAACCTATGAAAAGGCATCAGATTCTTGTCGACAGTCCCGAGCACTCAATCCGCTGCGATCTCACATTCACTGCCCGCAGTGGGCCGGTGCAAGAGCCACACTTCTTGGTGAAGGCGGGTCAGCGCACTGTTTTTGATTACACCCGTCTCACGCAATTCGGTCACTGGTCTGGCTGGATTGAGGTTGATGGGATCATTCACAATATTGATCCCGCTACGACTTCTGGATCACGAGACCGTTCCTGGGGCGTGCGTCCGATTGGGCCACCTGCTGATCCTGGTGCTCCAGTGGGTGAGCGCCAATTTTATTGGTTATGGGCACCAGTAAATTTTGCGTCCTTTGCTACTCATTTCGATGTCAACGAGCATTCCTCCGGCGAACGCTGGCATGAAACCGGTTTTATTATCCCCGATGGTGATGGCTCTCCGAAAGAAATGAAAAAGGTTCTCTATCGCAGCAAACTACGCGCTGGTACGCGATGGGCCGAGTCATTTTCTATTGATTTGATTGATCACGATGACGCTGTCAGCACCGTTGAATTGACACCTCTTTTCGAATTTCACATGACAGGTATTGGTTACGGGAACAAAGATTGGGGGCACGGACATTGGAAAGGCGAATTGGCTGTCGGTCTCGAACGCTGGACTCTCCCAGTTGAACATCCTTGCGATCCCTCAAACCTTCACATACAAGCGATCTGTCGTGCAACCATGGGT
>JBAWVW010000072.1:0-9458 GCA_037147055.1 Actinomycetes bacterium | reverse complement strand
GCGTGGCGGGGCTATTAGTTGTCGCTCCGTATTACAACCGCCCTCCGCAATCGGGCATTGAGGCTCATATTCGCGCCGTGGCTGCCGCTTCTGATTTGCCAATCATCGTCTACGACATTCCCGTACGGACAGGGCGAAAAATTGGTACCTCAACTTTGTTGAAGTTGGCTCATGATGTCCCAACGGTCGTGGCTCTGAAAGATGCTGCAGGAAATCCCGCTGAAACTGCCAATGTCATCGCCGCTGCTCCACCTGGCTTTGAGGTTTACAGCGGTGATGACGGACTGACATTGCCATTGCTGGCTGTCGGTGCAGTTGGAGTGATTGGCGTGGCTACGCATTGGTCAGCAATAGACCATCAGCAGATGTTTAGTTGTTGGCAAGATGGAGACACCGTCGGAGCCCTGGCCATCAATCAACGCCTGCTAGAAAGTTTTGCCTACGAAACTGGAGACGAATCACCTAACCCGATCCCCAGCAAAGTGATGATGAATTTGCTCGGCATTGCAGTCGGTGAATGTCGTTTGCCGATGGGTCCACCTGCTGATTTCGTCGTCGAGAAGGCCAAAGTAGTTCTTGCTAATCTTCAGGCTTCTCGTTTGCGGGCTTCCTGATGGCAGCGCCAATCCGGATTGCCTTTCTTGGTGGTCTCGGTGAGATCGGTCGCAACTGCATGGTCATTGAACAAGATGACAAGTTGTTACTCATCGATTGTGGGTTGATGTTTCCTGATGCCGATATGCACGGCATTGACCTAGTTCTTCCTGACTTCACGTGGCTCCGTGAAAATGCTGATCGGGTTGTGGCTTGTGTGGCGACTCATGGGCATGAAGATCATGTCGGTGGATTGCAGTATCTACTGCGCGATCTCAGTTTCCCCGTTTACGGTTCTGATGTCACTTTGGGTTTAGCACGCAACCGCATTGAAGAAGCGGGACTTCTCGGTCGCACAGAACTGATTGTTGTGCGCGACGGTGAGCGGCGAATGATTGGCCCATTTGATGTTGAGTTCATTCCAGTCACACACTCTGTGCCGCATGCTTTTGCTGTTGCAGTTCATACTCCCCAAGGAGTGCTCTTGCACTCTGGTGACTTCAAATTGGATCTCACTCCAGTGGACGGTCGCCGCACTGATTTAGCGCGCATTGGTGCTATCGCCTCAACAGAGGGAATTCGTTTGCTGTTATGCGATTCGACGAACGCCGAAGAACACGGGCATGCTCCGAGTGAAACATCAATCAGTGGTGTTCTGCGGGCTTTGTTTCACGAGCACCGTGACCGCCGAATCATTACTGCCAGTTTTGCAAGTCATATTCACCGAATTCAACAGATCATTGATGCCGCCGTGGAAACTGGTCGCAAGGTGGCCACGATGGGTCGCTCAATGCAGAAAAATGTCCGCATGGCCCGTGATCTCGGAGTTCTTCATGTTCCTGAAGACACTTTGATTGATATTGAACAAGCCGATGATTACCCCGCGCACAAATTGTGCATTATCTCCACCGGTAGTCAGGGCGAACCCATGTCGGCTTTGTCATTGATGGCACGTGGCGATAGTAAATGGTTAAAAATCGGTGAACGTGACGCGGTCATATTGTCCAGCGATGCTATTCCAGGCAATGAGACCAATGTGACGCGAGTGATTGATGGTCTGTTGCGTGCTGGCGCTGAAGTGGTGCACTCGGGTATCGCTGATGTGCACGCCACGGGACATGCCCAAGCCGACGAACTTAAAACATATCTGTCAATTGTCAAGCCAGAATGGTTCGTGCCGGTGCATGGCGAGTATCGGCATCTCGTGGCTCATGCAAAGTTGGGCATCATCATGGGAGTTGCGAAGTCAAATGTTTTGCTGTGCGAAGATGGAGATGTCCTTGAACTGTCTGATGAAGGACTCACACCAGTGGCGCGAATCCCAGCTGGTTATTTGTATGTTGACGGCATTGTCGGAGACGTTGGACAGGGCGTGTTGCGCGACCGAAAAGTTTTAGCCGAAGAGGGTGTCGTCGTCATCATTGTGACTGTTGACGTTGCCTCTGGAAAGGTTCTGACGGGCCCTGAGATCATCACTCGTGGGTGGGTCTACGCTCCAGAGGCTGAAGATTTGCTTGATGAAGCCTGCGAAGTCGTGGCTGCTGCCGTGGAAAAGGCTTTGGCGGAAGGTGTGCGCAGCCCTGAAGCTTTGGAGAAAGACGTACGTCGCGCCGCTGGTCGTTTTGTGAATGAGCGAACCAAGCGCCGTCCGATGATCGTGCCAGTGGTTATGGAGGCCTAGATGGTCTTGAAAAAACGTTTCCAGCAATTCTGTGTCGGGTCTTCATTAATATTTTTACTTGCCTGTGCAAACGCTCAACCATCTACTCACGAAGTGGGGTTGCGCGTCAATCTGATTGAGCAAGCAATGGATGCCGTTGATGCAACGCTGGGATCGGGTCAGGAATATTTTGAGATCAATGCCTCCGATTCTTTGGTTAATCTTTTCCTCGCCACAGATCTAGATGGTCTACCGAATCCCGACGGACTTGCTGATGCAACTATGCATTATGTCTTTACATCTCAAGATGGTCTTGACGCAGCACCGCTGCCACTCGCTGCCAATGGACCCACTTTTACGCGTGTTGCGGTCAGATTCTCGGCGGAAAAAGTCCTTTTAAAAGTTATGCGTGAGTTGCCTGATTCAACGTCACGACTGTTTGTCATTTCTGCTGGAGGTACCGCCTCCACGCCAACAGGGATCGTTGAGTATCGAGTGCAGTTGAATTCTTCGCAAGGTGGCGAAATGTCTGTTCTTGTGACGAAAGATGGTGACATCATCGGTACAGATGCCTCATAATCCATAGTTACGGCGAAAATAGTGTGCTTGTCGTAGGGTATGACCGAACGCATGCGCGCCCCATTGCTAGCGTCATACACGATGAGTAACAAAAAACCAGCGGCAAAGAAGCCTCGATCAGGCTCCAATTCCGGAGGTCGCGGAGATCAAGCGAAGGCTTCGCAGACTGGCGAGGTTCGACGAGCGATTAACGGTCGCGAAAGCGAGTTTGTGGCGATTGCGTTTATCGTCCTCGGCGTCATTGTTGGCTTAGCGGTCTATGCCCGACTCGCTGGTCCGGTTGGGCGCGGTGCGGACACTGCTCTTGGATGTCTGTTAGGACTCGGTCGATATTGCTTGCCGTTGGTATTCGTCGCTATCGGCGTGGCGCAACTGCGCGGAGACGAAGCGCCCAATCGAGTGAAGTTGGCTATGGGGTGGGGTGGGGTTGTGTTATCTGCCCTCGGAATTTTGCATGTTTTTAAAGGCCCAGATGCCTTCACAGGTGTGGATGCTCTTGGCGGTGCAGGAGGCTGGTTGGGAGCGATTCTTGGCCAGATCTTGCAAGTGACCATTGGGGATATTGCTGCGGTTCTGGTTTTGGTAGCACTGGCTCTCGGTTGCAGTTTGTTGATTTCAAGTCTCAGTCTGAAAGATGCAGCCAGTGCTATTGGCGGCTTTTTCTCCACGATTGTGAGTGGCGCTCGAGCAAGCGCACGATCGCTCACTGAGAGCATCGGTACGCTCACTGAAGATGAGGATGATGCCGACGATGAAGCTGGTGCCGATGATGAAGATGCTGCGGGCGAATATGACGAACTAGAAGTTCAGCCACTTGACCGTGACGAGCCCGAAGTAGAGCCAGAGCCAGTCGAGGTTTTTGTTCCACCTGTGAAGAAGCCGCGACCTGTAGCCGAAGTAGATGTTCCCCACACTCAAGGGCAGTTCGACTCACCGCCCTTGAGTGCTCGTGAGTGGAAGTTGCCGCCTCTTTCCTATTTGACGCGCAGTGGTAAGCAAGCCATTGATCAAAGTGAAGTGACTCAACGTGGCAAAGATCTTGAAGCAGCATTGTTGTCTCATGGCGTCACGGTCACTCTTGTTGATCAAACCGTTGGTCCGACTGTGACTCGTTATGAACTTGAACTCGGCCCTGGTGTCAAGGTAGCGCGTGTGACTTCACTGCAAAAAGATATTGCCTACGCAATGGCGGCTACCGATGTACGGATATTGGCACCGATTCCCGGCAAGTCGGCTATCGGTATTGAGGTTCCAAATAAGACTCGTCAACTCGTGGCTCTAGGTGACCTCATGGCTTCGGCTGAATCAAAAGTGGCGAGTCATCCGCTTGACGTGGCGATCGGCAAAGATATTGCGGGCCGTTCTGTGTTCTTGAATTTGGCAACAACACCTCACCTATTAATTGCGGGAGCCACGGGCGCAGGCAAGTCAAGCGGCATCAACTGCATCATCACTTCAATCTTGATGCGTTCAACACCCGATCAAGTCAAATTGATCTTGATAGACCCTAAGCAAGTGGAGATGGGTCAATATGCGCGGCTCCCACATTTGCTCACTCAACCAGTGACGAATCCCAAGAAAGCCGCTAATGCCTTGCAGTGGGCGGTGCGTGAAATGGAGAAGCGCTACGACCTTCTCTTTGAGATGGGCTATCGCGACATCACTGGCTACAACGCCGCCTTTAACCGCGGTGAAATCAAGGCTGCTGCTGGGTCTGAACGCGAATATGAGCACATGCACTACATCGTGGTTGTGGTTGACGAGTTAAATGACTTGATGATGGTCGCTGCCCGCGATGTTGAAGAGAGCATCACGCGCATTGCGCAAAAAGCTCGTGCTGTTGGTATTCACTTAATTGTTGCGACGCAGCGTCCGTCGGTCAACGTGATCACGGGAGTCATTAAAGCCAACGTTCCTGCCCGAGCCGCTTTTGCTGTGTCGTCACAGATGGACAGTCGAGTGATTCTTGATCAGATTGGTGCAGAGAAACTAGTTGGCAAGGGAGACATGCTGCTTTTGCCCGGCAACTCATCGGTGGCTCAACGTATTCAAGGTTGCTGGGTCGAAGAAGAAGAAGTCCGTAAGGTCGTTGCCTTTTGGCGACAACAGGCCCCAACGGTTCAATATGTGAGTGGTGTGGAAGGCGATGAACCGGCCGCAGGTAGCCCGGCTGGGCAAGCCATCACCGAGAGTTACGGAAATGACGATAGTGATGAGGCGTTACTGAAGCGAGCCATGGAGTTGGTTGTCCGTAGCCAAATGGGATCCACTTCAATGCTTCAACGCAAACTAGGAGTGGGTTTCGCACGCGCGGGGCGCCTGATTGATCTGCTGGAGCAACAAGGCATTGTCGGGCCGAGTGTGGGCAGCAAGGCGCGGGAAGTCCTGATGACGGTTGAGGAGTTTGAGGCGCTCTAGTCCTCGACATATCTTCTGAAAGTTCCGTGGATTAGTATCAACTCTTAGCGGGCCATGTGGTTTCGCTGAGGGGAGAAGTGTCGTGGAACTTATTGAAGTCACAAATGGTTTGAGGTTTCCAGAAGGTCCAATTGCGATGCAGGACGGAAGCGTTATCTTGGTGGAAATGTTTGGACCGCGCATCACGCGGGTACGTCCTGACGGGGGTAAGGAAACAATCGCTGAGATGACCGGTGGCCCGAATGGTGCCGCTATTGGTCCTGATGGATTTCTGTATGTGTGTAATAACGGCGGTTGCTTTACAGAACTTGACTTTGGCGGACTGAGTTTTCCTGGCCCTTTTGATCAAGCAAATTACAGTGGTGGTCGCATTCAGCGCGTCAATATCTCAACTGGCGAAGTGACTGATCTGTATACCGAGTGTGACGGTCGAGCATTGCGCGCCCCTAACGATTTAGTTTTTGATAATTCCGGAGGCTTCTATTTCACCGATCATGGCATTCGTGACCTCACGGCGCGGACAGCGGACTTGACTGCCATCTACTATGCGTCTGTAGACGGTTCTTCAATTCGCGAAATTGATTTCCCAGTTGAAGGACCGAACGGCATTGGTCTTTCTCCCGATGGAACGACGATCTATTGGGCCGAGACGCATACTGGTCGCGTCTTTCGCCGCAACATCACGGCACCAGGCGTTCTAGCGCCAACTATGCCAGGAGATACGCAGGCTGTCTTATACGGATTACCGGGTCTGCAATTGCTTGATTCGCTCGCTGTGGATGGTGCGGGGAATGTCTGCGTGGCCACCTTGGTCAACGGTGGCATTACTGTCATTTCTCCATCTGGCGAGTTGCTGGAGCATGTCGCCACAGGTGACCTACTGACGACAAATATTTGCTTCGCCGCCGATGGTGGCGATACTGCGTACATCACCCTGTCGGGTACTGGCCGACTCGTGAAGACCCAGTGGAAGTACGGCGGTTTGAAGTTGGCCTACTCGGCTTGACGCTCTGCCGCGACCCCAGCAGGTAGCCTCATATGTCGTGACGAATCAAGTGCAGCACTTCTACGTTGAAACACTTGGTTGTCCCAAGAATCAGGTTGACTCCGACAAATTGATCGGAACTTTGCTTGCCGATGGCATGCTCCCGACCGATTCAGCGAGCGATGCTGACCTTGTTGTTGTCAACACATGTGCGTTTATCGATGAGGCACGACGGGAATCTATTGACACGATTCTGTCCCTTGACGGACAACGTAAGGAAACCTCGCGTTTGGTCGTCACTGGCTGCATGGCCGAACGGTACGGACAAGAACTTGCAGATGAACTTCCCGAAGTAGACCTTGTGGCCGGTTTCGGAGTCCCAGTTCACACACCCGCTGCGAAGAAATTGATTCCCGTGGGATCGGCACCGATTCCTCTTTTGGATCTCTTGAATTTGCCTCGCCCAAAGTCGTTGTCGCCGTGGGCGTACGTGAAAATTGCTGAAGGTTGCGATCGTAACTGTGGCTTTTGTGCGATTCCATCATTTCGTGGACCGCAACGCAGTCGTGACGTGTCATCAATTCTTGCCGAAGTCGAACAATTGCAAGCCCGCGAAATTGTCCTCGTCGCACAAGACTTGGCTAGTTACGGCAAGGATCGTCCGAGTGAACTTGGGGCAGGAAGCATTGTTTCTCTCGTACGTGAAGTCTCCAAAATGGCTGAGCGGACACGTCTGTTGTATCTCTATCCCAGCGATTTAAGCGATGCCTTGATTGACGCCATCTGTGACACTGGAGTTCCTTATTTTGATCTCTCGCTGCAACATGTGAGTAAGCCATTGTTGCGCCGTATGCGTCGCTGGGGCGATGGTCAGCGTTTCCTCAACCGCATCAGTGATATTCGATCTCGTGAACCTGATGCAGCCTTTCGTAGCAATTTCATTGTTGGTTATCCGGGCGAAACAGAAGAAGATCACGATCAGTTGCTGAGTTTTGTTGAGCAAGCACAACTTGATTGGTGTGGCTTTTTTGCTTACTCGCCCGAAGATGGCACATATGCCGTTGACCTTGACGGTCAGGTCCCAGAAGGCCTGATGCGTGAGCGTCTCTTAGAGTTGAGCGAAATGCAAGACAACATCACCGCACGACGTCGCGATGATCTCATTGGTCGAACGCTCAATGTTCTTGTGGACGAACCAGGAGAGGCCCGTAGTCATCGTGAGGCCCCAGAGATTGACGGCATCATTGAAGTGCCACAGGATCTTACGGTCGGTGCGTTTTACGATGTTGAGATCACCTCGGCCATGGGTCCTGATCTCATTGCCGTCCCAGCAACCTGATGTAGTCCGGGTCGCGCAATCTAGGTCTGAGCATGGTCAATGTGGCAGGCTTAGATAGTGCCAGTCGACCCCAACGCCATAGCCACATGGGCCAACGCAGTCACCGTTGGACGGATACTTGTTTCTCCTCTGATGTTTGTGGTGATCCCCGATTATCCGGGTGGTTCGTGGGTTGCCTTTGCCTTATGGTTCGTGCTCTGTTCAAGCGATGGCATTGATGGATATTTGGCTCGTCGGCACGGGGCAACTCGATCGGGAGCATTTCTTGATCCATTGGCCGACAAAGTTTTGGTCCTCGGGGCAATGTTCACTTTGGTGAGTCGCGATGTGTATTGGGTAGTGCCAGTTTTGATTATTGCTATCCGCGAAGTTGCGATCAGTATGTATCGCGTCCTCGCCGGAGCTAAAGGAATCAGTGTCCCTGCAAGTCAGTTAGCCAAGTTCAAAACTGTGGCGCAGCAACTGAGTGTCGGGTTCGCCATCATTCCTCCCACAGCGGATGACGGCACATGGTTGTGGTTGTGGTTGTTATGGATCGCAGTGTTTCTGACCACTACGAGCGGTCTGCAATATCTGTGGCGGGCCCAGCGTCTCAAGCGGGCCGCGCTGAATCCGGCAGGTTGAGGTGCGCTGTTCTGTCGTCGCAGTGGGAACCGAACTTCTTCTCGGGCAAATCGTTGACACTAACTCTTCATGGATCGGCGAGCGCCTAGCGGCCCATGGCATTAGTTCGTTGCTGCAAGTCAAGGTTGGCGATAATCATCAGCGCATCGTTGATGCCGTTCGGGCCGCATTGGTTGAAGCGGATGCAGTCATTATGTGTGGCGGACTCGGTCCCACGCATGACGATCTGACTCGTGAGGCGATAGCCGAGGTCATGGGTGTTGAACTTGTATTGCATGATGATATTGCTCAAGTCATCCGCGAGATGTTTCAAAGTCGGGGTCGCCGTATGGCTGACAACAATCTTCAGCAAGCCATGGTGCCAGTGGGAGCCACGGTCATTCATCAGACACGAGGTACGGCGCCAGGTTTAATTTGCCCAGTGGGTGACAAAGTGATTTATGCCGTCCCTGGAGTGCCCCATGAGATGCAAGATATGTTGGAGCGAGCTATCTTGCCCGATCTGCGCGCACGGGCTGGTGAGGCAGGAGTCATTGTCAGTCGCGTGATCCGAACTTGGGGTGAAAGTGAAAGTGGCTTGAATGAGCGACTCAACCCAGTGATCAATGAATTGGAAAAAATCGGAAATCCCACGCTGGCTTTTTTGGCGAGTGGTTGGGAAGGAATCAAAGTGCGATTGACTGCGCAGCATGCCGATGAGCAGCA
Organism: Actinomycetes bacterium; assembly: GCA_037147055.1. Classification (GTDB taxonomy): domain Bacteria; phylum Actinomycetota; class Acidimicrobiia; order Acidimicrobiales; family Ilumatobacteraceae; genus Casp-actino8. The sequence goes on along the minus strand of JBAWVW010000072.1, from coordinate 554 downwards.
GGCGCATGCCTTACTTGATCACTGGCAAGGAAAAGTGCAAGACCTTGTGGGCGAGGTGATCTTTGGCTTTGATACCGAAACGATGGAGTCAGTGGTGCTGGATATTTTGCGGAGCCGAGGGCTGACTTTGGGATTGGCCGAGTCGGTCACTGGGGGACTGGTGTCGGGACGACTATCTGCGATTCCAGGAGCAAGTGACGTTCTGCGTGGATGCGTGGTCTCCTATGCCAGCGAAGTGAAGTTTGACCTTTTAGGGGTGCCTCGTGGGCCTGTGGTGACAGAGGCCGCAGCCATAGCAATGGCGCAGGGTGCATGTCGCGTATTGGGTTCGGATGTGGGGCTCTCGCTGACTGGTGTTGCTGGTCCAAGTGAGCAAGAGGGTCAAGCCGTTGGCACGGTCTGTGTGGGAGTTGCCCTTCCAGGTGAACCAGCGTTTGCCACCACTTTGCGGATGCCGGGTCAGAGAGATCAGATGCGTCAGATGTCTGTGATTTCGGCTCTCGATGTGCTGAGAAAACATCTGTTGTCTGGTCGGTAGAGCATCTAAAAGTTTT
>JBAWVW010000071.1:0-9491 GCA_037147055.1 Actinomycetes bacterium | reverse complement strand
GAAGAGTGAATGCCTTCAATGGCGATCACTGCACCATCAACAATGGTCAGCAACATGTATTCATCAGTGATTTGTGCGATCAGATCGGTCTTTGGGATATCCACGAGAACTCGTCCAGCATTGGCCAATTCAAAGAATTTCGCCGCGCTCATCGCCGTGTTTTTTTCACTCTCAACAATCGGTAGAGAAACAAAGAGCAAACTGTCAAGAAGGGCCGGATAAAACTGTCGACCATTCGGCACAGGAATCGGATCATTTAACGAGTTGCGAATATCAAATGTGAAGCCCTGATCATTTTCATCAATCGCGCTGACGAAATACCCGACATAGAAACCATCGGGCAAGTCACCGGTAATGTAATCCCCTTCAACCAATGATGGGTCCACCTGAGCAATAGTCTCAGGAACCATAGGTGGATCAACTTGAGCCCATTCATCAATCAACTGATCAATTTCAAGATCACCGAGATCATCACTGTGGATAGTGACTGGTTTTCCGAGATTGCTGGGATCAGTGGCTGGTGTTGCCGTCGTCACTGGGACACTTTGGCTTGGAGCCTCGGTGTTAGTCGGGCTAGTTGTCGGCGCCGACGAATTCGTACTGCCGTTACTCGAGGGAGATTTATTGACCTGCAGAAACACAAATGCGCCTGCCGCAGCAATGAGCAGACATAAAAAGATAGCGGGGGCCTTTGACGAAGACTGTTTTTTCTTCTTGCGCTTCTTGGCCCGAGATCGTGAATTCGCCACGCCTCTATTGTGGCAGATTTCAGAGTTTACGGAGTAGCACTTCGCTCACTCGGTGGTCGTTGCCCTTACGCAGAATCAGCGAGGCTCGTTCCCGAGTTGGTTCAATGTTGTTCTTCAGGTTCAGTCCATTAATACTTTCCCAAATACTTTGTGCCACCGAGATTGCTTCATCGCGTGAGAGGTGAGCGAAATGGCGAAAGAAACTGCTCGGATCTTGGAAAACAGAATCGCAGAGGCTCAAAAATCTGTCAACGTACCATTTTTCAATATCTGCTTCAAGAGCGTCAATGTAAATTGAGAAATCGAAGTAGTCACTCACGAATTCAGCGGCGTCATTACCTGGGGCACCAACTTGCAAGACATTGAGTCCCTCAAGAATCAAGATGTCTGGTTGGCACACCTTGGCCGTCTCGCCTTCAACGATGTCGTACACAACGTGACTGTAAACGGGGGCTTCCACTGTGGCTTGTCCGCTTTTGAGATCCCGCAAAAACTTCAGAAGCGCCCGCGTGTCATAGCTTTCGGGGAAACCTTTACGGTTCATTAAATCGCGTTCTTCGAGAACATGATTGGGATAGAGGAATCCATCGGTCGTGATGAGATCAACTTTGGGGTGATCGGGCCAGCGTGCCAGAAGCGCTTGCAGAATACGCGCGAAAGTACTCTTACCGACAGCAACAGAGCCAGCCACGCCGATCACATACGGCACCTTGGGGGCTAAGGTCCCGAGAAATGTTGCACTGACCTTATGCAAATTCTGCGTGGCAGAGACATATAGGTTGAGCAATCGCGTCATCGGCAGATACACCGCGGCGACTTCGTCAAGATCAATACGTTCGTTGATGCCGCGCAGATCCTCAAGATCGGCCTCACGCAAGGTCATCGGGGTAGCGGCTCGAAGGTCGGCCCATTGCTGTCGATCAAAAGAGACGTAACGCTCACCCACGGGTGATCACGCTACGGCTTAACGGGGGGTAAATGCGACTCAGGATGAACTTGGTTTGCGGGGCGAGACAGCTTTATCGCCACCAGTGAGAACCTCGCAACCAGTCTCGGTGACCAAGATGGTGTGTTCAAACTGTGCCGTGCGCTTGCCGTCGGCGGTGACTGCCGTCCAGTCGTCATCCCACATATGAAATTGATATGTCCCCAAGGTGATCATCGGTTCAATAGTGAAGATCATGCCTGGCTTCATCAGCATGTTATTGCGCGCATCGAAATAATGCAGCACTTGCACATCGGAGTGAAATTGTTCGCCGATGCCGTGACCGATGAAAGCGCGTACGACACCGAGACGATGAGCGGTGGCGTGATCTTCAATGGCTTTTCCGATATCGCTGAGTGGACGATCTGGTTTGACGGCACCAATACCAAGCCACAAACATTCTTCAGTGACCTTCACTAAGTTGCGATCAACATCACTCACATTGCCCACGAAAAATGTGGCGTTTGTATCGCCGTGAACGCCATTGACATAACAGGTCACATCGAGGTTGATGATGTCGCCATCCTCAATCACCGTGTCATCGGGAATACCGTGACAGATCACTTCATTCAATGATGTGCAAACACTTTTCGGATAATGGTGATAGTTCAGCGGACTGGGGTAGGCGCCACGTTCAATGGTCAGGTCATGGACGAAAATGTCGATGTCATTTGTTGTCATGCCGACTTGGACATACTCGCCCGCCAAACGCAAGATGTCCGTAGCCATGTCGCAGGCGTAGCGCATCTTTTCAATAATCTCGGGACTCTTGACTTTGGATTCATTCCAACGTGGCACTTCGCCCGTGGCTGCGTACGGAGGCTTGCCGATATGGTCAGGCACAGCGCGCATTGGCGAGATGATTCCAGGTGCGATGCGACCCTCAAGACCCTTATGGCAACGCTTGTATTTACGGCCCGATCCGCACCAACACTCATCGTTGGATTGCGGAAGAACCGCTGGTGCTTTCTTTCGGCTAGGGGTGCTAGTCACAAGGATTACTCTACCTCGCATGCCCTAAACCGTCTGTTTGAGAGTGGGTCCGATGACCTATTCATTGTTAGTTCGCCGTCGTTCAGATTTCTCGGCACACATCAACAGGTAGATGCCAATTGGGGAGAGCGAGTATTTCGATGAGTCAAGGAATCATCCAACGAGGTGGTGTGTATCGCCAACGGATTGCAACTCTTGGGTCCTCTGTGACTGGAGGCATGAAGCGGAAGGGCGTTCGGATACCAGAGTTCGCCGTTGGATTACTGATCGTGGCCTCATGTGTGGGAGGGGCTTTGATGTGGCAAAATTCGCAGGATTCAGGCGTGAGTGTGCTGATCACTTCTCGATTTTTGACACGTGGTGTGCAAGTTCAGGCCAGCGATCTAATCACCGCGCATATCAGCAGTGATACGGAGATCGCCCTCTTACCTAGTTCGGCTGCTTCGCAAGTGATTGGCATGCGCGCTTCTTTCGATATCCCTGCCGGTACTCCCTTGAATGCCTCGCTACTCATCTCTGTTGCGCCTTTGGGAAAAGGTGAGGGTCTCGCCGGGATCACAGTCACAAGCGGGCAAGCGCCAGCACATCTTTCAGCAGGTGATGATGTGCAACTCATTGCCGTTGATAGTCAAAGTGATGGTTCGAAACTTGCCAGCGCTATCGCTGGTGTAGTGCAAGTGTGGGAAATATCTGAACCCGACGCCATGACCGGTGATCGATCAGTGACGTTACGCGTCGGATTGGCTTCGGCCTCGGAGATGATTGGTCACGACGAACTTCATCTCATCAAGGTGGTGAATTGAGATGACGCTGATCGTCACTGGCACAACTGGCGGACTGACTGATCTCGGGACAGTCTCTCTTCATCTCGCAACTTTGTGGCCTCATCCAGTCACTGTGATTGAGGCAGATCCAGATGGTGGCCGTTTGGCAGCACGCCACAATTGGGAACTTCGACCGGGGCTGGCTGAATTGGCGGGTCATCTGCGTACACCAGCAACCTCCACCCTTGACCCCGCCACCCTTTGTCGTGAATATCGACATCACGTCAGCGTCGTTGTCGCTCCACCTTCAGCGGAGCAAGTGATTGCTGCATTATCCGTGATCGGACCAAACGTCCGCAATATCGAACAATTCTTAGGTGGCGACATTGTCATTGATGTTGGTCGTGTGCGACCCAATAGTCCGGCCGCTGAACTCATTCGCCAAGCTGATATTCGACTCTTGATCACGCGCACTGATCTTGACGATGTCGTTGTGCTTGTTCATCGTCAGCAATTACTCAACGATTTCGGTCTCTGGAAGATTCTTGCTGCTGGTGGCAGGTACAGCGTGAAAGAACTATCTCAGGCCGTGGAGTTCCCTGTTCTGGCCGACCTCTTGCCGGCCGACCGCAAAAGTAGCGCTTCATTACGAAAAGCAATCGCTGCTTTGGCAAACGAACTGCAACCCAATCGCTTAGCTAGTTTGGCGGTGGTGTGATGTCACTGTCCCCAGCAGACATTGTGCAGAGAGATCTTATTGCTCAGATGACTGCGGTCTTGATTGATCATCGGCAAAAGCGCCGCGCTCAAGGCCTTGAATCGTCAAGTGCCGATGAATGTGAAGTTGCCCGAGACTTAGCACGGCAGTTTTTTGATCAGCGCGAATCACACTCCTTATTGATGGGCACTCCAAATGCGGGATTAGCCAATCAGATTGATCTCACGAAGAAAGCCATTGACGCAGTTCTTGGTTTCGGACCATTACAAGAATTACTAGATAATCCGTTGATTACCGATATTCATGTACGCGGCTCATCGCCTGTATGGGTCAAACACATGGACGGTTCGCGCCATGAACTTGATCCAGTGGTAAGCAGTGACGAAGAACTTGTGCGGTTAGTTCGTAATGTGGCTTCACGCTCGCGCAATGGTGAGCGACGGTTTGATGCCTTAGCAGCGGAATGCAATGTCTGCCTTGATGATGGAAGTCGACTCTTTGCGGTCATGGATGTTTCGCAAAAGCCCTTGCTGGTAATTCGCAAGCATCAGTTCCACTTGTCTTCTCTAGAGGAATTGCGGCGTAATGGTTTGATGTCTGCGACCGTGCTTCGGTTCCTGCGGGCAGCAGTTCTTGCCAAGAGAAATATTATTGTCGCCGGTGGAACTGGCAGTGGGAAGACCACATTATTGCGAGCGCTCATGAATGAGATTCCATTTCATGAACGGATCGTGACCATTGAAGATGCTTTTGAACTTGGTTTAGGAAGATTTGTTCAACTCCATCCAGATCATGATGAGTTGCAGTCTCGTGATGCCAACATTGAGGGTCTCGGGGCAATTTCACTTGCCGATTTGACGCGTATGGCATTGCGTATGGATCCTGATCGGGTTGTCGTCGGTGAGGTACGCGGGGCAGAAGCATTCGCGATGTTGATGGCCATGAGTCAGGGGAATAACGGTTCAATGTGCACTTTGCATGCCGATTCAACTCGTTCAGCATTTTCCAAACTTGCCGCCTACGTGTCTATGGCAAATACTGGTCTGCCGATAGATGTGGTGAATCTCTTAATTGCCAATGCCTTACACATTGTCGTACACATTGAAATGTTTAATGGTCAGCGTCGTATCAGCAGTATTCGCGAAGTAGTGGACTGCGATGGACCGCGAATTGTTTCTAACGAAATCTTCGTCGCTCATGGCCACGCATGTGCTGAGCCGGCATATCCAATGACCAGTGAGTTACGTGATTTGTTAATGGCCCATGGATATGACGATGCAGAAGCGGTCCCATTACACATTGTGAGCGGTCGACGATGAATACGATTCTGCGACTTGTACTTGGTTTGGTTCTAGCTACGGGCACGCTCCTTGTCCTGGCTGGATTGCGTGGGGTAGTGGTCATTCGATCGGGAATTCGAGTGCCACGCCCTGCGCGACGATCGGTCGATGAAACAAAGTTGGTTGAAGCGCTTGCAGTGTGGACCGAGCAATTGCGCGACACCATGGCGGGAGCACGGGGATTAGAACAAGCACTGACCGTCACCGCAGCGACTGCACCGTTAGCGATACGCCCAGCAGTAGAGCAATTGTCGGCACGCTTAGGTTTTATGGGGCTTCCAGAAGCAGTGCGCCGATTCGCCACAGATATCAGTCATCCCTCGGCCGATTTTGTTGTAGCGGCGCTCATTACTGCATCTGAAAATCAAGTTCGTGATGTCGGAGCACTGCTCGGCCACTTAGCAGAGTGTTGTCGCAGTGATGTGCAGATGCGGACGCGGGTGTGGGTGACGCGAGCCCGCATCCGAAGTGCAGTGCGGATCATTATCACTGTCGTGGTTTTCTTCGTTGCGGCGTTGTTGATCTTGAATCCCACCTACTTGGTGGCGTACACCAAGCCGAGCGGAATGATGGCCTTAAGTGTCGTCATTGCAATGTTCGGCACTTCTTTAGTGATGTTGCAACGCTTGGGTCGCTTTACTATCTCGCCGCGCTTTATCGCTCGCCCTATGTCTGACGTGGCACCATGATCTTTTGGGGTGTGGGCGCTGGTCTCGGAGGGTTATTGATTCGCCAATCTCTACGTCGTCCCGCCTTAGCGACGGTTCTCCCCAAGTACGGCTCAGGAGCAACAGCGAGTCGCTCACAGATGCAGTTACTGGTCAGACTCATTGAAAAACACTTCTCGGTTTCAACATCTGATCTGGCAATGTGTGATCGAACTCTGACCGAGGTCACCACCGAGCGCTTGTTAGGTGCTCTCATCGGAGCGGCTCTACCACTGGCAATGCTGGTACTGACAACTTTAGGTGGATCTGGATTACCGCTACCACTGCTGATGGTGTGTTCATTGGTTCTCGCAGTACTCGGATTTATCTTGCCGGTGATTCAGTTGCGCACTCGCGCCTTGGCTCGGCGGCGGGAATTCAGAACAGCATTATCGGCTTTCTTGGATTTGGTATCAATCATGTTGGCTGGCGGGGCTGGAATCGAAACGGCCTTAGTGAGTGCATCACGAGTCGGAGATGGAGAAACATTCAACAGGATTGCTGATGCTTTAGATGTGGCACGTTCACGTCGTCAGTCACTGTGGGAAGTGTTGGCAATTGAGGGGGAGCGACTGGGCATTGAAGAGTTGCCCGAATTGGCTGCCACGATTCGTCTTGGTGGTGAACAAGGCGCGCGGATGACGGCCTCTTTAGTTGCAAAAGCATCATCCATGCGCTCCAAGCAGTTGGCCGAGATTGAGGCTCAAGCGAATTCGGCGACCGAGCGCATGGGCCTACCGATGGTTTTGCTGTTCTTGGGCTTCTTGGTTCTTCTTGGTTACCCAGCATTACAAATGATCAGTTCCGGATTTGGTTCTCAATAAACAAACACAAGGAAAAGGAAAAGATATGGAAAATTTCAAGCAACTATGGCAGTACTACACCATTCGTTTACAGGCCTCACAGGAAAGTGATCGTGACCGTGGCGAAGTCAGTGCCACAACAGTGGTCATGGCCGCAGCACTGATCGGCTTGGCCATTTCAGTCGGGGTCATCGTTTCTGGCAAAATCAGCACCAAAGCCAATTCACTGAACCTGGGCTGAGATGTCCTCGAGCCAACGAGATAAAGGTGAGACCTCGGCACAAGTTGTCTTAGTCGTGCCGGTGATCATCTTGATCTTGATGTTGGCCATTCAAGCTGGACTTTATTTTCATACTTCAAATGTCGCGGGTGCGGCGGCGGCGCAAGGTGCAACCGCCGCATCCTCGGTGAATATGACGAGTTCAGTTGCGGTTCAGCAAGGTCAAGCATCAGCCAGTAATTTCGTGACGGCCGCAGGTGCGCAATTATTTGCGACACCGCTCGTGGTGGTGAGTGCGGGGATAGTGAGCGTGACGGTGCAGGTCAAAGTTCCGCAGATTATCCCTTTCTTTTCCAGTTCCGTTGGTCGATCAGTGATTGAGCCACTTGAACGTTTCACTTTTGAGGTCAATCGATGAAAAGTGATCGTGGCAGTGCGGCAGTGGAGATGGTCTTGCTGACACCCGTATTGGTGATGTTGATGATTTTTGTGGTGCACGCGGGTCGCGCTGGTGAAGGACTCAACGAATTACGCCACGCGGCTGATCAAGGTGCTCGGGCAGCCTCACTGGTGTCACCTTCGGGTATGAATGTTGTGGCCACAAATGCTGTCGTCAAGGACTTGACCTCATCGGGCTTATCGTGCGTTAACCCAGTCGTCTCCACGATCTATCTGAAATTGGGGAGCACCGGCTCGGTTACCGTCAACGTGGCTTGTCGGACTTCCACTGCTGGTCTCTCCCTACTTGGAGCCAATACTGTGAGTTTGCAGGCGTCCTCGACTGAAATAGTTGACCGCTATCGAGCTGGCGACTGAGATGCCTGCTCAGTCCCGAGATAAGGGTGTGATCACGGGTTTCGTGGTGGGCTTGGTTCTCTCATTCACTGCCGTTGCTGGTTTAGCGGTTGATAGCGGGCGTATTGTGTCGGCGCGCGTATCGGCTAGTGATCATGCAGAAAACGCAGCCCGTGTTGGTGCTCAAGAGGTCACGCTTCTGCGGTTGGGTTGGCGATTCCTTGATCCCGTAGCGGCGAAAACGGCGGTCCAAGAATATTTGCAACGCTATGGCCTAGTCGGAGATGTCACTGTGGGATATCGCACGGTCACGGTCACTGTTCGAATGACTCAGGCCACGACACTCTTGCGATTAGTGGGTATTTCGAGTCGCACCGTGTCGGCAACGCGTACGGCAGAGATTTTTGATTCATGAACGCTCAGAACTTTCACATGGTGTTATGGATCTGCCTGATCACAATCGTGTTCTGTGCTGGGCGAATTATCGTTGCTGTGTTCGGTGCCTTATACCGATATGTTCGCCATGGTGACGATCACGTCCGTCATTCTCAGTCGTGGACAGGCCGATTGATTTCCTATCTACTGTTGATCACTCCATTGATGACAATCGGATCCTTTGGTCAACAACGTTTGGCTCTTGCTCAGGACATTGGGCAAAACATTGTTGATGAAGAGAACTGTGCAGTACCTCTTGGCGCCAATGAGAATCACCTCGGACGAAATGCCTTTCTAGTTTCTCTCGCCGTTGGCGTTGGAATTTTGTTTCGCCTGCGCTCTCAACGACAAGTAGCGGCTCGTCAAGATCTTGAGGTGCCTCCTCTATCGTTAGACATTGAAGCACAGATCAATCGTTCAGGAGAAGAACTTTCCCTAGTTCGACTCGATCTGGCCGTGCGTTCGCTATTCGTTCACGGTCATCAGGGACTACGGATGTTGGTGCATGGTGTGGATGGTCTGATCCGCGCTGAGTTCACCCATGAGTTAGCGGCGGTTGCACCATGGGCCCAGTGCAGCGGTCGGGTGATTGAATTGTTAGCGGAGATTCCACTCGAGACCTTGGCATTGTTTATAAGTGGATCCCCGAGTCCGACACCATTACTGATTCCCATTGGCCAAACATTGGCTGGAGACGTGTGGATCAACCTCGATGAGGTCAAGACTTTTGGTATCTCGTGCCAGGGACCACAGGGTGACGCAGTGTGGAGAGGAATATGTCAGTCGCTTTCATTGTCACCGTTTGCATATGACGTTTCTATTGTCAGTGATGAAATGCAGCAATTACCATCACGACGTGTCATCGTTGAACGCCAGACAGAGAAAGTTGGTGCTTTAGCCCACAGCCTTCATGTCTTTGAATCGCCGAGTGTGTTACTACTTGCAGGCGATGAACGCTTTGATCAGTTGACGGTCTACCCCC
>JBAWVW010000070.1:0-9591 GCA_037147055.1 Actinomycetes bacterium | reverse complement strand
TGCCGGTGTCTGTTCCTGTGCCGGTGTCTGTTCCTGTGCCGGTGTCTGTTCCTGTTCCTGTTCCGGTGTCGGTTCCGGTGTCGGTTCCGGTGTCTGTTCCGGGCGCCACAGTAGTAGCAACGGGAGCGGTCACGAGGAAGTCGCCAGTAATGGTCGGATTTGAACATGAGCTAATTGAAGGAGCAGCGATAGCTCCCGGAATTTTAGCTGCAGCAGTAAATCCGTATTCGACGAGGTTCTTCGGCAATGGTGCGTAGCCAAGCTGTTCAGCTTTTTGTTGACCTGCACACAAGAAGTAGTAGATGAACTTAGACAAAGTTGCGCCTTTATCGGCACTAAATGGCGCTACCGCGCTTGTCGGAACGATCATGTATGAATAACTTGAAACAGGGTAAGTACGAGCATCACGGTTTGTGTAGACACCGCTGAGGACTTGCGTGCCATCATTATTGATTCGTGCACCGAGTAAAGCAACAGTCACATTGAGGGCAAGGGGCTGGGTGTAAGCGCCAGATGCATTTTTTACTGAGGCAACGGGGAAACCGCGCTCTTTGGCGTAGCCGTATTCAACGTAGGTAATGGCGCCGTCGTTGTATGGTGCTGCGACATAGTTAGCAACGCCATCTGAGTATTGCTGAGCTGCAAAACCACTATTCGGAAAATCCGGATACAGGGAGGTTGGTGCGCAATCCGAACCGAGCCTGGCTTGTTCACACACATAGTTCCACGCGGCGGAAGCTTGGTTTTTTAAGAACGCCGTGAACTGTGCGGAAGTACCCGAACCATCTGAACGGATAACTGGCTTAATGCGTGTCGCCGGCATCACTCGTTGGGGATTGTCTGCGACAATTGCGGGGTCATTCCACAAATTAATTTGACCACTAAAAATTTTGCCGATCGTTGCCGCTGAAAGTCGCAAATCAGTGATTTTCTGTCCGTTGGCTTTAAGGTTGTACATGAACGCAGTTCCACCTGCAACAATTGGCATATATGCGTATGGGCGAGAAGCTGCTTCTGCTGTTTCATCAGCAGCTACGTTGCCAGAGCGATCGATAAGTGCCGCTTGGAAAGGAATTTCTGAAACCGCAAAGTCGACTTGGTTCTGATAGTAGGCCGCACGACCGGCAGTTGATCCCACACCTTGGAAGTTGATCACGAGACCTTGGCGCGCCACATCGGCTCTCCATTGGTCAACTGCAATCTGGCTCCACGTTGAACCAGCTCCATCAACAGGAGAAGATGCGTGGACCGCTGCAGGCGAGACGATTGCCAGTGAGACAAATAATGCAGCCGTAGTTATCACGAATTTCTTGAAGCGTTGCATCAGCCAAACCTTCCGTTGACGTAATCGTTCGTGCGTGGATCGCGTGGATTACTGAAGATGTCTTTGGTTGGACCTTCTTCAATAATCCGTCCTGGTTCGTTTTCGGCCGCCAAGAAGAAGGCGCAACGATTTGACACACGCTGAGCCTGTTGCATGTTGTGTGTCACGATGACCACAGTGACTATTTCACTGATTTCACTAATGGTCTGCTCGATGCGACGTGTTGATGTGGGGTCAAGCGCCGAACACGGTTCATCCATCAATAACACTTGAGGACTCACGGCAAGTGAGCGTGCAATGCAAAGACGCTGTTGCTGGCCACCAGATAGAGCACGACCTGGATCACCGAGACGATTTTTGACTTCGTTCCACAGGCCAGCCTTGGAGAGGCACGACTCGATAAGGTCATCACGTTCAGAGCGGGTTGTCTTCAAACCAGAAAGCTTTAAACCAGCGAGAACATTTTCGGCGACTGTCATTGCTGGAAACGGGTTCGGTTTTTGGAAAACCATGCCGATGCGACGTCGAACGTCTGTCACAGGAATCGCTCCTCGATAGATGTCGACGCCGTCAATGAGAATTTCGCCCGCCAGCGTTGCGCTTGGAACAAGTTCGTGCATCCGATTGAGAGTGCGCAAGAAAGTACTTTTGCCACAGCCGGAAGGACCGATGAGAGCGGTGACTTGGCCTGGTGCCATGTCAAGGTTGACTCCTTCAAGAACTTTTTTGGTTCCGAACCAACAAGCAACATTCGTTGCGGTCAATCCTGCGGCTTTGTGCCCGGGATCAAGCAACGAGATGTCTGATGACATCGTTGTTCTGTCAGATGAGGTGATATCGATTGACGTCATGCCAATCCCTTTCTCTTAAGTCGACGCTTCTTCAGTCGACTGATGTGATCTGGACCTCGTCCACCGATTGCACGGGCGATAACGAAAAGAACGAGAACGAGAATGACGAGCACTAACGCACCAGTCCATGCTCGTTGTACCTGTGCTTCTTGGGGGAAGCGGATGAGACGAAAGACAAAATAGGGCAGTGCATCTTGCTTGCCAGAGAGTGGGTTGGAGTTCATCACGAACGCACCGCCGACAGTCAAAATAAGGGGTGCGGTCTCACCGATCACGCGGGCAACACCAAGAATGACAGCAGTAACGAGACCAGATTTCGCTGTCGGTAAAACAACTCGTGAAGTTGTTCGCCATTCAGTTCCGCCAAGTGCCAACGATGCTTCACGTAGACCACCTGGCACGAGCCGTAACACAACCTCGGAGGTACGGGTCACCGTTGGCAAAAAGAGCACTGCAAGAGCGAGCGAACCGGCGATACCACTTTGTTGATTTCCCAAAGCCAAGATCCATGCGGCGTAGATGAAAAGACCGGCAACGATTGACGGCACGGCACTCATTGCATCGATGATCATACGGAGTGGTTTGGTGAGACGACCCTTGACTTCATTCAGGTACACGGCCGTAGTAATTCCGAGCGGAACTGAAATCAGACTGGCGATACCGACTTGTTCAAGAGTTCCGACGATCGCGTGTGCTCCACCACCTTCGGTTGATTTGCTTAATGCACCAACGTATTTTTGATCTTGGGTAAAGAATTGCGGGCGTAATGAGTGGTAGCCCTTACCGATGACGTAACCGAGAACCAAAATGAGGGGAACAACTGCGGCCATTCCGCCAGTCCAGATGAAGACCCGTGCCAAGTGGTCTTTGGCTTTCACTGCTCCACGCAGTTCCCATACTGCCACTGTGGAGATGATGTTGAAAAACACATACCAACACACCAAAAATCCAAGTGCACCAGAGACCGGCAGTAAGATTTGAAAGAAGAAGTAACTCAATGCAAAAGCCGAAATGGCAGAACCAGTCATCACAATGACGTCGACCATTTCGATATCACGAATTTTGATACGTTCTTCGGTGTTGATCTTGTTTTCGGTGGTGTTGTTCAGAGTCGTGTTCAGAGTCGTTGTCATGTCAGATCTCCGTTGACGATCCGGATCGTGAGTTGCTGACCACCGTTGAGGCCGCGGCGTTCACCAACAGTGTGATGATGAAGAGTGCAAGACCAGCGGCCATCAAAGCACTAATTCCGAATGTGCTTGATTCGCTGAACTTGAGCGCAATGAGTGCGGCGATACTGTTTGAGCCTTGATCAAGAATTGACCATTTGGCAGTAAAAGCGGGCGAAATGATGAGTGTGACTGCGATGGTTTCGCCCAGCGCGCGACCAAGGCCGAGCATTGAGCCACCGATGATTCCGCCGCGACCGAAAGGCAAGACCACATCGCGCACCACACCCCAACGGGTACCACCGAGGGCCATGGCTCCTTCGCGTTCGCCTGGGGGAGCTTGTGAGAACACTTCCCGCATAACAGCGGTACAGATGGGGATCACCATCAAGGACACGATGACACCAGAGACGAAAGTCGATGAAGGGAAGATGCCGAGCGACGTTCCATATTGATTGTCGACATGGAAAAAAGGAATCCAACCCAAGTGATTGGCCATCCACTTGGACAAGGTGATGAGTCGGGGTTGCAGGTAGAACAATCCCCACAAGCCGTAGATCAAACTTGGCACTGCTGCGAGAAGGTCGATCATCGCTGTGAGCAAACGGCGTAATTTGCGGGGAGCGTATTCGGTAATGAAAAGCGCTGTCGACAGCGCTACCGGAACCGCTATGAAAAGCGCTACGAGTGCGATTTGCACGGTAAAGGGCAAAATCGCGGCGATACCGAATTTGCCGCCTTGATCAGGGGCCCATTCAGAATCGGTGAGGAAGCCCCAGCCGGCGACCTTGAGAGCGTCGTAGCCCTTGAGCAACAGGAAACCACCGATGAGACCCATCAAAATGAAGGTGATGACTCCCGAACTAGTAGCGACTGAGCGGAAGATTCGGTCAACGCCAGAGCGACGTACGACTGGGTGAACGACCACGTCAGGATCTGAGATAGTCCCAATGTCGGAGGGGGCGGATTGACCTACTACTGACACGACATAGTTCCTAGGACCTCTATCTGACATCAAGTTTGCGCAATAGTGAACGGAAGGTGAATTCGCAGCCAACGCTCCGCAAGCCCGATAAATGAAGGGCTCCGCGCCTCCTATCGTCAGCATTTATGAAGGTTTTTTCGTCTTTCGTCATTCGTCAGAATTTGCTTGAGGTTGGCGAGAAATCGTCAATTCGCCAAAGGGTTGCTCTTGTCCTGGCCATGATTTCTATCGCCATGATTGGGACAGGTCTCGGAACTCACAAAGTCTCCGCTGAACCTCCTATTCGTGCCGATTCAAGTGGCATAGGCACAATTGGGCGCGCTGGTACGGCGAGCCCCGGTACAGCACTCGCAAACGAAGTGGTGACAGTGTCGTGGAGCGGATTTACTCCTACTTTACCCAATGGCTTATACGCGGTTTTGATCGTCCAGTGCACAGGAACCCCAATCACTTTGGACGACTGTTTTACCGCCGAACAGTATCCGAACATCTCAGACGGGACTCGAGTGCTGAGTTCAACTGGATCTGACGGAACTGGTTCGGCTCGTATCGAGATTCGCCCATCGGCGTACTTGCCTTTGCTGAACTGTTCAGCAACAAAGGCCTGCTCGGTGATGGCGTACGAAAATGATGGGCAAAACATCCCCTTGGGCGGATTACCGACCAAGCGAGTCATTGTGCCGATCACTTTTGCCCCTTCGCAAGCGGACTGCCCGAGTATCACCGACTTCGATGTGCGCGCTGATGGGTCCGCGACATCGGCAGCATTGTTCTATGACTGGGCCGCCAAAGTGTGTAACGGTGATGACCCTGTGGTGGTTGACTACACCGAAAGCTCGAGTAACGCTGGCCGAGAAAATTTCTTAGATGGTCTTACCGATTTTGGGGTCACGGCGTTACCAGCATCCGCTGAAGAGTTAGCTCAACATCCCGATCATCGTGATTTTTCTTACGTACCGCTTTTTGCGAGTGCAACGGTGATCGCCTACAACTTTACAGATCCATTTACGGGTCAACCCCTCGACAACTTAGTTTTATCTCCACGCTTGGTCGCACGCGTCATCACAGACACATCACTTGAGACATTCTTCCAAGATCGTGAGTTACGTCGACTGAATCCGAGTGCGCGTTTTCCAACATCGGTTTTAGCCCGACCATTACTTCGAGCGGAGCGCAATGCTGACACGAAAATTGTGACGAATTGGTTTTCATCGGATGCATCGGCTCAGTTATTTCTCTCTGGAACTGGAAGTGACACTTTCAGAATTGCTGTGAATCCTGACTATGTTGGGTACTCATACCCTCAAGACATTTTTGAAACCGTTTCACCAGATATTGCTTATCTACCGCGTCATGGACAAAACACCGTTGCGCGTAAACTTTTTTATGGCGTTTCACCAACTGGCACAGCGCGTCAAGATACAACATCGGTAGGTTTTATTGGTGTTGTTGACCTACCCACTGCTCAACGTTTCGGTTTGAAAGTTGCCAAAATTCTTCAGTCCGACGGGACATCAGTTGCTCCGACTGACGCAGCGATATTGGCGGGAATTGCCGATATGGATACGACGCCTGAGGGTACATTAGTAGCCGACTTGACTCCTGATGATTTGACTGCTTATCCCCTCGTGAAAATTGACTACGCCATGGTGCCGAAGAAGTTCGCCACTCAGGCCAAGGTAGACAAAGTTTTGAGGTTGTTGCAATTTGGTCTCACTGAGGGGCAGACAGCATTACCGGCAGGATATGTGGCATTGCCTGAAACATTAAAGTCAAAAGCACTCTCGGTCGTGGCAAAAATTTCAATTCCGACAACAACAACGATTCCGACAACCACAACTACCACGACCACCACGACAACCGTGGCGAAAGAAAAGTATTACCCGCCGGCAACGACGACTGCGCCGGAGACGACAACGACAACGACAACGACAACGACAACGACTAGCACGACAACAACGTTGGCGCCGATAACGGTTCCAGGAGTTGCCGCTGAATTGCCTAGCTCTGGCTCGTCAAAATCAGGCATGTTGTATGCCGGCCTCGTTGGACTGTCAAGTGCGGCGTTGATGGGCACCGTGAAGCCTCGAAAAAAGGTTTTGAAATCATGAAGCTTCTGAATGAAAACACTGAGTTCCGCTTGCGAGTGAGATGGGGCGCGGGAATTCTGCTGTTTTTAATGGTGGGATCGTTCATCTACAGCAAGGTATTCACCCCAATGTCCGAAGGACGGGCACAAACTCTTTTAGAAAAAGAATTCGTGCCAGCACTGTTAAACGGGGTTGCCCCAGTTGGGTATCCGATTGCAAGTGGAACGTCGGTTGCCCTTCTTGAAGTGCAAGATATTGATCTTCGTCGCGTGGTCATTGAGGGAACGAAGGCTGAAGATTTGGCGAAAGGTCCCGGGCATTTAGTCGGCTCGGCGATCCCGGGTCAACCAGGTACATCTGCGATTTTGGGTCGATCGAGTCGCTTTGGATCAGTTTTCTCCAGGCTTGACGAGTTAAGGTCCGGCCAAGTAGTGACGGTCACAACGGCGCAGGGCGTGCATACCTACGAAGTGGTTGATTCAACAGTCCGTTCTGCCAATGATTCTGCGGCGTTCGTTGGTGAACGCAATATGTTGTTGTTGATCACTGGAGTAGGTGGAACCTCACCTGACAAACGTTTGGTTGTTCGTGCCCTTCTCACGTCGCCGGTGTTCCCCGCTGGTGCACCCGCAGTTGATGTGCAAACATCGACTTCCGAATTGGGTCTTGAAGGTTCAACACATTCGCCAATTGAACTTGTTATATGGCTGTTTTTGTTGACATTTTTGCTGATTAGCCTCGGGCCGATTTCGCAACGAATAGGTCCACGGGTTACGTGGCTTTTGGCAGCACCACTAGTGCTCGTTGTTGCTACTCAGGTTTGGCACAACGTCAGTTTGATGTACCCCAGCATTGGCTGAGCGATATCTCATTCGTTAGCGACTGTTCATCTTGGCTTTACCTAACGCTGAGGTCGTATTCACTTCTTACGAGCAGTATGAAATTCGTAATCTTGACCCACTTCAAAGGAGAAAATTGTGAAGAAATTGTCCAAGGCAGTTTTAACTGCTGCCACTCTTGCTGGAATGCTCGCCATTCCGAGCCAAGTACACGCCGGAGCAGATAGCTCAACTGGCGACATTTTGGGTGTTGTCGGATCAGACACCACTTACTATGTGATGAACGCTTTAGTTGATGCTCACAACTTGAGCACTCGTTACAACCCGAACGGCGATAAGGCTGTCAACATTCCGCCCTTGGTGAGTGCCAATGCCAACGTTGAAGCGGGCGAAGCGACTCTTGCGACCACTTCATGGTTGGCGTCAGCTCGTCTGGCTTGGCCTGGCGGCGCAGTTTTGCCTGCTGATGCGAACTGCACAACTGAGTATGTTTTCGGTGGAGCAGGTTCGGCAGATACAAACCAAAACGGAGCCATCGTTGCGGCTGATGATGTTGAGTTCACACCGGTCACCGCGGTGCCTGGTGGCCCGACCGTCAGTTCAGTTCCTGGTACCTACACGGTCAACCTTGGTGTTGTGCCTCCGAACGGTTCGGGTGATGGTCGCTCAGCAATTTCCGGTAGTGCCGTTAAGGGAGTGACTTATAACAGCGTCAGCAACAACTTCGCTTGCCTCGATATCGCTCGCTCATCGTCGTTATCTGTTGACACCCAAAAATATGAATACTGGGCCTTCGCCCTTGACGCAATTGGCTGGAACTATTTCCCAGGAAATACTCAGCCTGCAGTTTCAAACGGACTTGTCACCGCTGAGATCAACAAAATTTACCAGTGCTATGCCGGAGCAGCAGCACCAAATACTGGGCACGACGCATCTGGAGCGACGAATTACGACGCCAATCAAGATGGTGACTTGTATGACTACGGCGATATGAAGGCCGGTTATCCAAAGATTCAGTATTGGACCCAGTTAGATCTTACGAGCAATGTCAGTGTTGAGCCCGCCAAGATTGTGCCCTATCGCATCCAGGCAGGTTCAGGAACAGGTAAAGACGTTGCAACGATCTTCATGGGCCGGACCGACGGAATCGACTCGGAAGTATTGAAGGATTGCGACGGCTACCCAAGCATGTCAGCCAACGATAAAGACGGCGTTACTACGAACTCATTCACCTTCCCAATCGTTCAAGAGCACGACTGCCGTAACGTTTCAGATGCTGACAAGGCCAACGCCATTTGCTGGTATGGCTACAGTCGCTGGACTTTGCAGGCTCGTGCACTCGAAACCGATAAGCGTAATGGTGCAGTATTCGGCAAGTTTGGTCCGAACAGCAGCGAGTTAAAGCGTCCGTCATTCAGCACGATTAATACTTCGGGTAGTCGTTATAAGGGAACGCGTTATATCTACAACGTCATTCCTTTGAACGCCGGAGCCTATGTACCTCGTTCTGCGGACGCTACTCGCTTTGTTGGAGTATCAAAGCAGCCTGCAGCCTGTGCAACAAATGCTGTGTCCAGTGTCGTCAGCGAAGTAACGGCTGATGCCGACTGCAACTTTGACGGTGACAAGGTCGATACTGGGGTCGCTGTTGGAGCCGTACCTGGCTTTATCTGCGGCGACGCAAAAGCTCGTCGCATCATTGCTTCGTTTGGTTTCAAGCCAATTGACTCTGGCGCAACTGACGCAAACGATAGTTCATACGGCACGTCATACTGCCGCCACAACATCGCAGCAAACCTGTCAAACGGCTGATCGGATCGAGGACACACACATGAAAAAGCTTTCACTTTTCGCCTTGTCGGCGTTGGTGGGTTCGAGTTTGGCGCTGGGGTTTACTCCCCAGTTGCCGGCCTCGGCCGCCGCTCCGGCAAGCGCAACACTCTTAGTGACCGGAACCTCCACAAGGCCAAACTCTGGCGTCGGTGATTCGGGTCTGGGACAAGCATGGGGAGTCAACACCACTTTGGTGGGCTCAACTCGTTGGACCGTCTTTGAATCATCAGCTAGCAACTTGGTTGCGAGCGACACCAATAACGCGTCCGATATTTTCGTCACCGACGGAACCACCGTCACTCGACTTTCTGTTAGCGCTTCTGGCGTTCAGGGAGACAGCGTGACAAACAGTTACGACCCAACAATCTGTGCCAGTGGACGCAAAGTTGTGTTCACGACCGAGAACGAATGGGACGCGGCTGACGCCAACGGTGCCGAAGATGTATACGTCATTGACCGAGACGCAGACGCTGACGGAATTTTTGACGAATTTAGTCAGG
>JBAWVW010000069.1:0-9628 GCA_037147055.1 Actinomycetes bacterium | reverse complement strand
CCAGCGATGTCACTCCCCACATCTCGCGTCACCATCACGCAGCGCGGACATGGCGACTGAAACTCGATTTCACATTTACCGAGATGCGCCGTCTTGCCTGCCCACCCAAATTCGGGATGGCCAGTTTGCTCGCCCGAGTCAATCACCAGGCTCGGACGAAAACGTCGCATATCGATTGCCGAATCGGGCAAGGCCAGCCGCAATGAACGCAATGCTGAAGTTGTCATCACCATCAGTGGCCAGCAGTCATAATAGGTTCCCGGTGGGGATTCAAACTCCATGACTTCAGGAGGAAACACCGAAAAATCGGGCAGCGGTTCATCAACATCGCGTCCGAAAACCCCGCGCAGTTCTTCCATCATGTCATCACTACTCGGAGCGCCGCGGCGGTAATGATCAAGATCAGATGCTGGACGTAAATGCTCAAGTTGAACGTTCGCCCCAATCGCGCGACTGACCAGATCATTGACCTGAGCGTCATCACTGCGCACCCTGTTCCCGTCAGGCAAAGTGATTTCTACGACCTCTGAACCATTGACAAATTGCGCCGACAATTTCATGAGCCCGCCCAACTTCTTGGCGCCACGAATACCACCATTGTCAATATCGCGAACTGCCCAGAGTCGATCGCCAACAATTCCTAACTCATTGATCAAACAAGACTCAACAGTGCCTCCCACCATTGATTTCACTGGGTAAACCCAAATCTCATTGACCGAGAGTTGGGTCACTGACGTTGGGTCCCAACTTTAAGATCTTTGAAAGGCATGTTTTTATCGACCATTGGTTCGCGAGGCAATCCGAGAACTCGATCCCCGATGATGTTGCGTTGGATCTCGTCGGTTCCACCGGCGATATTCGATTGGAAACTGCTCAAAATGTACCGCGCCCAGTTTTCCCCACGACCTTCGCCTTCCCATGCATCGCAATCTGCGCCAACTAAACGATTGATCAAGGGTCGGCTGAAGCGGGCAATAATTGCGCCATGCAATTTACCCAGTGAACCACCAGGACCTGGCACCTTGCCGGCTTTCATCTCGGCCCGAGTGCGCATTGAAACCAAAGACTTCACAGTCTCTTCGCAATACAGTTTCATGAGATCTTGACGAATAAGAGGATCACTCAACTTGCCGTTGTTCTTCGCAACATCAATCAAACGATCTGCCAAGTTGTGAGTCACGCCGCTTGATGAACCAGTGCCGATCGCAACTCGCTCATACATCAACATTGCGGTGGCCTGATTCCAGCCATTGTTTAGTTCACCCAATAGCCATGACTTAGGAATCCGTACATCAGTGAAGAACACTTCATTGAAATGACTTCCTCCGTCGATCTGGTGAATCGGACGAATCTCCATTCCTGGTGCCTTCATGTCCACAATGAACATGGAGATTCCCGCATGCTTCGGAGCATCTGGGTTAGTTCGCGCAATCAGAACTCCATAGTCACTGACATGTGCCAGAGTCGTCCAGACTTTTTGTCCGTTCAGAACCCACTCATCACCGTCAAGTTCTGCGCGAGTCTGCAGACTCGCAACATCTGAACCAGCACCCGGTTCAGAAAACATCTGGCACCACATCGTGCGCGCCGCAATCAGGTCGGGCATAAATTCGCGCTTATGCTCCTCTGTTCCGAACTGATTGAGCACTGGCAGACACATGCCATGACTAATCGTCAACTCAAAGGTCATGTCGGGATACTTGCCGTACTCTTCGCGATAAATCCGATCGTGAATACGGGTCAATCCCGCTCCGCCATATTCCTTGGGGTACACCAATCCAGCAAGGCCCGCCTCCGTGAGAGCAGCCTGGTATTTTTTCCCGATCATCAGCGAGGACTCGCTACGACGACCTATCCCCGAGGCATTCTGCTCAAGGAATTCACGCACCTGAAGGCGAAACGCCTCTGCTTGCTCTGGGGCTAGGACATCATCAGTTGAAGTTGAACTCATATTTTCATTCTGCCATCTGGCGCCGGGGGCGTGCCTAATCGAAACACCCCTCAGCGGGGGATGTACCGTTGGGACATGGAATCCGCAGTTTTTCGCCATGTCAGCGATTGCCCAACCGAAGAGTGGAGCAGTCCCGAGCGCGGAGTCGTACGTTGGTGGGAACTCTTTGGTGGAGACGCTACAGCGACGAACGAGATGACCGTGGGAATCGCCGAAGTTCCAGTCGGGGCCATTCCCCCTCCCCGCGGCCATTCCCATGACGCCACAGAGGTTTACGTGATTTTGGCTGGCGCGGGTTATGTCGTCGTTGACGGCGTGCGCACCGAAGTTACTGAGGGATCTGCAGTCTGGATTCCCCAAGGTCATGAGCATTACGCCGACAACACGGGGACAATCCCATTGAGATTGTTGTACATCTTTGCTCGCGACAAATTCAGTGATGTCACGTATTCATTTCCTGGCGAACAGATAAAGGAAAACACATGACCCCAAAACCTGACATCAATCTCATCAGTCCCGAAACCTTTGCCGCCACTGGGCACCCGTGGGAACAGTACGCATGGCTACGCAAAAATGCCCCCGTGTATTGGCACGATGAACCAAATGGCCCTGGCTTTTGGGCGATCACCAAATACGAAGATGTCCGAACGATCAGTCGATTACCAAAAGTTTTCAGTTCATATGAAACCAGCGTGATGCTTCCTGACCCCGATCCCATGGGTCTCTACGCGCAGCGTCTGATGATGCTCAATATGGATCCACCTCAACACGACCGATTTAAATTGTTGGTATCCCGTGGCTTTACTCCAAAGAATGCTCCCCTCCTACGGCCAAAGATTGAAGAACTGGCACGCGACATCGTTGATGCGGTGCTCGCTAAAGGAGAATGCGATTTTGTCACCGAGATCGCTGGCCGTTTGCCATCTGGCTTGATCGCCGAGTTAATGGGTATGCCACGTATCGACGGTGAACGACTGTACGACCTCACTGAAATCATGCACACCAACGATGACGCCATTGCCCCACCAGAAATCAAGATGAATGCTGTCGGGGAGATGCTGGGTTACGCGCAATCAGTAGCAGATCTCAAACGCCAGAGACCTGCGGACGATCTCGCCACAATTCTTGTCAATGCCGAAGTCGATGGTGATCACCTCACCGACGAAGAGTTTCAATGGTTCTTCTTGTTGCTCGTCAATGCTGGCGGAGACACCACCCGCAACCTACTAGCGGCAGGTCTGCAGTTGCTTTTTGATCATCCAGATCAACGGACCAAGTTGATCGGTGATCTTGATGGACTGCTCGGCTCAGCAGTCGAAGAAATGTTGCGCTACTGCAGTCCCGTGACCCATTTTAAGCGCACCGCTATGCAGGACACCGTCGTCGGCGGACAGGCAATAAAAGCTGGCGAACGGGTTGTCATGTTCTACGGCTCGGCTAATCGCGACGAAGATATCTTCGAGAACGGCGATACTTTTGATGTCGCCCGTCACCCGAATCCACACGTGGCCTTTGGTGCCGGCGGACCGCATCTCTGCTTAGGTATGCATGTTGCGCGAGTTGAACTCGCAGTGATGTTCCGTGAACTTTTAACCCGCATGCCCCACATTGAGGCGGGCGGTCCAATCGAAAGGATGCACAGCAGTTTTATTGCTGGTGTGCACCGTATGCCAATTAAGTACTAGGGCCCAACAACCTCTTTGAATTGTACGCGTAGGTCTTTTTTGAGGGCCTTACCCGAAGGGTTACGAGGAATGACCTCAATGAAGCGCACTGCTACTGGCTGCTTGAAACGTGCCAATTTGCTGGAGCAGTGAGTCAAAACAGCTTCTTCGGTGACCGAATCGTCCTTGCGAACAACAATCGCCAAAGGTGATTCTCCCCACTTTTCAGATGGGATACCAATGACTGCCACATCGCCGACACCAGCGAGACCCATAATAATGTTTTCAATCTCAGCGGGATACACATTCTCTCCACCGGAAATCATCATGTCCTTAATACGGTCCTGAATGAAAATGCATCCGTCTTCATCTCGGATCGCCCCATCACCGCTGTATAGCCAACCATCCTTCAATGCATCCGCCGTGGCATCTGGTCGATTCCAGTAGCCAAGCATCATGTGTCCACCGCTGATTAAAACTTCTCCAGCTTCTCCAGCGTCACACTCAGTTCCATCGGGACGCACCACTTTGACTTCTGACAAGAAGAAAGCCTTGCCCGTTGATCCTGCTTTGCTGATGGCATCTTCTTTTGACGTCAGACAAGCGGGTCCACAAGTTTCTGTCAGTCCGTACACCTGATTGATCTCAATGCCGATTTCTGCATACGACATAATCAGCGACACGGGAACCGGAGCCGCACCAGCCATCAACCAGCGAACATGTTCGTGCTTGTATTTGGTTGGGTCATACACCTGACGCATGAAGTTCAACATCGCAGGCACGAACAGTCCGTTATTGATGCGCTCTGAGTCAATAATCTCCCACACCTTCACTGGGTCAAAAGCACGCATCAATACGTGAGTGGTACCAACAAAGATATTCCCAAGGGCTGGAGTGAGTGCACCCACATGGAACATTGGCATCGGATTGATGTAACGATCTCCCTTGGCCAAATCACTTGTCGTACACATTGTCGATAGCGCCCAATATTGTGTGTTGTGTGAATGCATGACGCCCTTTGGCAAACCAGTGGTGCCTGATGTGTACATGATGTACAACAGGTCATCACCCGATGCCGTGACTGCTGGTTCGGTTGCAGGCATCGTCGCCGACTCAACAATGAAGTCACGAGCGAAGGCGGGCTTCGTTGAGGAGTCTCCGACATATAACCATGACTTAATGTCAGTGCGATCGCCACGGGACTGCAATTCGGAGACGTTGGCCGCAAACTCGGAACCGAAAACCAGAACGGTCGTTCCCGAATCCTTGAGAATGAATTCCAATTCGTCAGCAATCAATCGCCAGTTCAGAGGCACGATGACTGCACCAAGTTTGGCAGTTGCAAAGAAAGCAGTCATGAACTCGGAGGAGTTCATCAACAAAAGAGCGACGCGATCGCCCTTCTTGACTCCGGCATCAACGAGCAGTGATGCAACCTTATTGGTTTCGGCGTTCAGTTCGGCGTAGCTAAAACGTCGTCCAGCCGCCACATCGTAGAGAGCCTCGATGTTGGCATTGATGTTGGCTCTGCGCGTCAAAAGATTTCCAATATTTACGGTCATAGTTGAAAACATAGACACGACAGGCTCAACTATGCTAACTCTGTGGCTTTAGTGCGAGTGAGCGAGTCGGATCTGTCATTTCATGAAACGGGTGGGGACGGGCTACCTGAACCCTCTACCTACTCAGATTCAGTGGACGCCGCAATCAAGACCCTTCTCACGCAACTCGACGAGCGATGAAAGATCTCGTTCTCACAGCAGTTCACAGCCATGTTGCGCTTTGGAATGCCATGGATCGCGAATCCTGGATTGCACTGTTTTCACCTGCCATGGTTTTTGAAGATCCCGTTGGCACCCCAGAAAAGGTTGGTCTTGATGCTGTGAACAAGACCTGGGATCGATCTTTCAAACCAGGTCGGCGTTGGACGCTTCATCCTCAGCAGATCGTTGGCGCTGGCAATGAAGCGGCAGTGGTGATGCGCAACGAGGGTGACCTTGACGGAAAACAAGTTGTCGTGCGCAGCATTGAGATCTTTACTGTCAACGCAGAAGGAAAATTAATACGTATCCGCTCATTCTTTGATCAGCCGACTGACTTTGCTCTATCGCAATACTTCACACCGAAGCGAGTCGACTAGAGATGACCGCAACTTTGTTGTGCATACTTCAATAAATATTTTGCTCGCGCCACAGTGTCGGTCATATCTCGTAGGTACTTTGAACGAACCTCAAAAGATAGAGGCACCGCTGGAATAGCCTTGAGTAATTCAACGATCGGCAACGAGCCTTCACCAGGACACAATCGCCCATTCAACGCTTCATCAAGCAAGCCTGCGAAATCAGTCGGACACTGTGCAGGCGCATCGCAAATTTGTAGATATGGGAATAGCTCGATCGGCATTGCTTTCACATCGTCTATTGATGACCCAGACCTCGACAGGTGCAAATTGTCAATGAGCACTCCGCCATTCGACGCACCAGAAGTGCCGACTATATCTGCCGCCATGGACAATGTATTCAATGGAAAAATGGGTAAAAACTCGCAGACAACTTTGATTCCATGTGGTCGGGCAAGTTCACAGACCTGTTGAAAGCGCTCGGTAGTTCGTGCTTGATCTTTCAATCGGCTTGTAAACAAAACATGTTGAGCGCCAATGATGGCGGCCGCTTCAATGAGTTGTTCGGCAAAATCATTACCATCAACTGACGGGATGATGGGTTCAATATCTAACGCAACGATCCCTGTATCTTCGAGGCGTTGACGAACTTCTTGGGAGGTTTTATCACCCCAAACCTTTCCGTCAAACCAAATGCCGACTGCCGGCCAGCCAGCTTCGTGGGCAACCGTCACCATGTCTGCGGGCGCAACGTCCGGTTGCACTCCGGCAGCCAGCGAAAGTAATCGTCCCATCAGTGCACCGGGACAGTACCCGCCGGCGTCGGTGCATTAGTGACATATTTTGGCTTGAAAGCTGAAACGAACAGCAGACCGCCCGCAACAATGCAGCTTCCCGAGACAACAAGTGGCGTCGCCGAAGTGATGGTGGTGGCAATGTAACCCACCAAGATCGATGCTGGAACCTGAGCCAAGTTCTGCACACTGCTGAAGATACCCATTGCTTCTCCTTGACGACCCATCTCGGCGGAACGACTGACGAGGGCACCCACGTTGGCCATCGACAGACCATTGAAAAATGTAAGGAATGGAATTGTCAAATAGATGTACAGCGATGTATTGGTCGGACTAAAGAAGTAAATAAACATCACGATTCCTGTACCGAAAAAACTGAACCGCAACACTTTCCAATCTGCGAGTCTTTTAGCGACGCGACCGACGAGAACCGCTTGTGTAAATGCAATGAATAATCCAACAAGGGCAAAATAGTCCCCCGTTTTACCCGGAGTGAAACCAAAGTTGTTCCGCAGATACACCCCGAAAAATGTTGTGAAGAAGGTAAAGCCTGCATTAAACAGAAAGGTTGATCCCAAGACAACGCGCAAGCGATCCGATCTGAAACCATCAACCACATTGCTCACTGCTCGGCCAAATTGCAAGCGACTGTTATTCATTTTGACCTTCAGGGTCTCTGGGAAAATTGTCAAAATCAAAGCGCAGTTAAATAATGACAAAATTGCAGCAAACCAGAACGGTGTTGTCGCACTAAACCAATCCGGAGTGTGAAACAAACCGTAGAAACTTTTATTTGGTCCACTGAGGCGACCACCAATATACGGGCCGAGGATAAAACCAAGGCCGAAAGCCGCACCCAGAACTCCGAAGTTTTTTGAGCGATTCTCGTTGGTGCTGATATCCCCAATAGCCGCTTGGGCGACTGCTTGATTGCCCCCAGTTATCCCGTCCATGGCGCGACCAATGAACAGTAATGGAATGTTGGCAGTGCTGATACCAATGGCAAAAATGGCGTACCCAACTGCAGTTCCAAAGATCGAAAATGCCAAAACTGGTCGACGCCCATAACGATCAGACATTTGGCCAAGAATGGGTGCTGCTAGAAAACTACACAGCGGGAAGATCCCAATCAGCCAACCAAGCATGATCAGACCTTGTCCGAACGACCATGATTCTGGAGTAATACGGAACGGCGAGTTGGGACTGATCAGCAATGGGTAAACGGGTATTAAAATACCGAAACCCAACATGTCAATAAACACCGTGGTGAAAATTGCGAGCATTGGATTACGGTGAGATTTTACTTCAGTGGGTGATGTCACGCATGCAAACTAGCAGGCAATCCTCGCTTACTTGATGATGAAGTTCTTTGCTGCGGCTTTAATATTCTCAGCATCAACTGCCAAAAGGGCTCCGGTTGCAACGGCGGCATCAGTGGCGGCATTCCACTTGGCAACGAAATCTTGCGTCGTCGGGTAGAGCACCTTTAACTCATCGGGCGTAAACCCAAGAGTTGTTCCGAACAGACCACAAAAAGCATCACCTTCTTGACCTGAACCAGAGAGTTTGGCCAAAGGGACATCGACAAACGGGGTGCGAATACCACCCAAGACATTTCCATTGGCATCCATTAAGTAAGCGGAAAGATCGGCATTGGCTTCCAACTTAGGCATTGAAGTTGGAGCCTCTCCAGAACGTACCCAATGATCAAGACCGTGCAAAGCCGAACGCAGAATGTAGGTGTGCGGACCAGCATTAAGTGGCAATCCACAGGTGATGATGCCGTAATAAACTGACGAGGGGGCTGCTAATTGAGCCTTGAAGAGAGCAATGTCACCATCACCAGTAGCAGTATCAGCGTCACCGATACCCAAGGTGTAGGCATCGGAATGCGAGGTTCCCGCTGACTCCCAAATTCGTAGAACATCTGTGTCATCTTGAGTGGCTGGGCGATAGCGCAGCACATCAGTTTCGGCCTCAGCAATGAGAACCGGACGGACGAGATCAGCACGAATTTGCGCGCTGACGGGTCCAGCCACCGTCTCTGTCGTAGCCGGATCAAGGCAGGAGCGAGGATTTTCTAATAGAACGGCATTAGGGCAAAAGAGCGTCGATGCACTTTGTCCACGGCTAATCAGCAAATAACCGTTGTACACATCGTCAGCCAAACCAAAAGCATTGGCATAGGTCGTCAAACGACTGGCACTTTGGGACTGCCCAGTTGCCAACAGAATCTCGGGTGTCAAACCTCCCAAAATAGTTTTCGATTGGCGCCAAAGAGCGGCCCCAGCCTGACTAAAAATGTCGTAACTGTAGTTATCCCCTGGATGATTAAGTCCACCGTAGCGATCCGGGTCAGCGTTCTTTAAAACTAAGAACGGGGCCGTCGATCCTGCTCCACCCTCAATACCCACGCGCTGCGCGGAGACGCCGACCCACGCACTGCCCTCTCTGACAATCTCGGGCCACAATGCACTCCACGCCGGGATTGAATCAATTCCCGCAGTCACGTTGAACCACTCGGTGATCACCGTGCCATTGAATTTTGCAGGATCGCTTGGTCGACGGACGACTATTCGTGTTTTGAATTCGGCAGTGTCATTTTTTGTGACATTCCAAACACCATCAGCGGACAACGGATCGGCCGAACCATAAGAGTTCGCAGTTCCCGAAATAAAGAACTCTTCCTCTATGTAGCCAAATTTTTCTGCTTCAAACGGTACGCCTGCCAAAACGACGGAGGCAGTGGGAACCCCAGCCAAGAAATCAGGCAGCGGCACACGATTACTCACAGTAATTGGTCCTTCAACAGTGACCTCACCAACAGTGCCTGTCGTCGGTGTCACCGCAGTGAAACCAGGTTCTACGGGCGCATCAGTTGATGGAGTCTCCGTTGACACCGTGGAGTCACTCGGCCCAGTCGAGGTATCGGTGGACGACTCACCCCCAGAACAACTCACGGCTACTAGAAGAAGTCCGACAATACCTAATTTCAATTTCAAAGATCTTTTCATGAGATTTCCCCCGGCTCAAGATTGAAGATACCAGAACTGTTCAGTGAGGCTCCAGATTTACCCTAAGTTAGCGACATGACTAACAC
>JBAWVW010000068.1:0-9803 GCA_037147055.1 Actinomycetes bacterium | reverse complement strand
TCGAATGTCTGCCCGCACTGTGCGTTCAGTCTTCTCTTCCGTTTTCAAGGAGCCTAAGCTCGGGGCACACACATCAGAGCAGGGTAAGACCCTTTTCCAGCATGTTGGTGCCGATGCCCCAACCAGTCAAGACTGGCCGTTAGGGGCGAGTTGCAAATCTAGCGAACCAAAATGGTGTCACCAACCTGCCGAACAGATTAATTTTCATTTAATTTGCGGGACACGCAGGGTTTTCACCCGGTGACATGCAAAAGATGGAAATTCGTCTTGCCCTTGCGCAACAGGATATAGCCGCCAGGCAATAAATCCACATCTAGCAGGGATTTTGCCTCATGTAAGGGTTGTCCGTTGGCCTTATAACCATTTTGCGTCAAAGTTCGTCGAGCCTCACCGTTAGAGGTGGCTAATCCACTGGTGACCAAAACCCCGATCAGATCCCCCAAAGCGCTCTGACTAACGTCAGTTGAGGGGACTTCGCGGGCCACGACCTGAAGCGCTTGCGCCGAAGCCGTGTTCGGGTCTCCCCCAAACAAGATCTCCGCTGCCTCTTCGGCGGCTTTCTCCGCTGTCGCACCGTGAACCAAACAGGTCACGTCATGCGCAAGAACTTTCTGTGCCACGCGTTTTTCCGGAGCATAAAGATGATCGCGCATCACAGATTGAATGTCGTCAACAGATCGCAACGTGAGTTGCAATAAAAAGCGTTCAACATCTTCATCAGGTAACTGCATCCAATATTGACGGAACTCATACGGACTAGTTTTCTCGGCATCCAACCACAACGCTCCATGCACTGACTTACCCATCTTCGCGCCATCACTACGCGTCAGCAAAGGCCACGTCAAACCAAAACCAGATCGACTCAAACGACGGCGAATGAGATCAGTACCCGCTGTGATATTTCCCCATTGGTCGGAACCACCCATTTGCATTTCGACATTCTGATGTTCGCATAAATGCCTGAAATCATTGGCTTGTAACAACATGTAACTGAACTCGGTATAAGAAATTCCATGTTCGCTTTCCATTCGTGCGCGAACAGATTCTTTAGCCACCATGTGATTGACCGTGAAATATTTTCCAACATCTCGGAGAAATTCAAGTGTCCCCATGGGAGCAGTCCACTCGGCGTTGTCAACAAGACATGCAGCGTTTAATGACGCAGCATCAAAATTAAGAATCTTTTCCAACTGTCGTTTGACACACGCCACATTGTGATTCAAGGTGTCGCGATCTAGAAGATTTCGTTCCTCACTTCGTCCACCGGGATCGCCGACCATTCCGGTTGCACCACCGGCGAGAACGACTGGTCGATGCCCCGCTAATTGGAAGCGACGCAGCATGACTTGGCCTAATAAGTTGCCGGCATGCAACGAATCGGCCGTCGGGTCAAACCCCACATAGACCCCGATTGGGCCCTCACTCAGGCGGGCTGCTAGCGCAGATCGGTCAGTGGAATCGTGGATTAGGCCACGCGCATCAAGGTCGGCGAGGAACTGCTCACCTGAGGTTGGAGAAGACATACCTAGACATTATCTCAGTTCTGCACCCCAATAGGACTGATCAGTTACGGTGATATTTATGCACCAACTCGCCGAGACCTTCCGTCGGTTTGCGGTCACACACCAGCGAGCGGCCCCGCTATACAGCAAGATTGCCGATCGAGTCGCGAATGAAGCAACAATCTTGGACCTGATGTCTGCGGCTCCCGTCCTGCAACGCATACCAGTGTTGTTATTTGCCTGCGCTCATCATCTGTTGTTAAGCAATCCAACGGGCGAGCTGGCGGCGCATTACCCGAATATCTCCACACGTAAGGCCGACGGCGACGCAGGTGATCTCTTCGTGCAGTTCGTGCTTGAACATAGCGACGAGATGTCTGCGTTGCTTGCTACTCGATCAACGCAGACCAACGAGATCAGACGAAGCAACTGGTTCCTTTTTCCGTTCGCGATGCTTGAGCGTGAACTCGGACCGCTGGCACACATCGATGTCGGTACGAGCGCTGGATTGAATCTACTTTTTCCGAAACTCGCCTTTGACATTCGCCCGAGCGGAAGGATCGGCGATACATCAGCGCTCACGATTCAGTGCGATGTGCGCGGGCAGCCTCCACTCATTGATCATGTTCCGATAGTGAAATGGTCAGTTGGGATCGACGCCCAGCCGATTGATGTGCATGACGAAGTTGCAGTGCGCTGGCTACAAGCGTGTGTCTGGCCTGACCAAGTTGACAGGTTCACGCGACTCCACAGCGCGATCGATCTCGCACGTCAGAGCAACTTACGAATTGACACTGGTGATGCTGTCAAAAACATTGTGCGTCTTGTTGCTGAGGCATCTGCTCACGGTCATCCAACCGTCACAACAAGTTGGGTCATGAATTACCTCTCCCCCGCTCAACGCAACGGCTTTGTCAATGAGCTTGTTCGTATCGGCACAACCACCGATGTCAGTTGGGTCATCGCAGAAAGCCCACTTGAGACTCCTGAACTCCCTGTCACCAGCAGTGACGGCGAAGATATCACTGTCATTTCCCTAGTCACCTGGCGCAATGGTCAACAGGTCAGTACGCGCCTAGCGCGCACGCATCCACACGGGAATTGGATTCATTGGGGGCAATAGTTATTTACTGAGTGCTTCTTTCACAATCGCGGGGATGGCTGCGGGTCGTTGCGTCACGGGATCGACACTGACATAGGTAATCACTGCGTCAAATCGCGAATCACCATTGACCACTCCATTGATCACCACATCAAAGCTACTGTTGCCCCAGCGGGAGACTTCACACTTCATATCCAGTGTGTCACCGAACTTTACTGGTGAATGCCAAGTGAGTTGCGTTGTCTTGAGCATGAAGTCAAATCCAACAGCATGCAGATCGGTTGTCGTTCCAGCCTTCTTCAATTCATCAGCCAAAGCCAATCGTGTCCACGTATCAACTGCATCGTCGCAGTAAGCAAAATAGTTTGCATTGAAGACAACCCGTTGCATATCGCACTCGCCGTAACGCACTCGGAGGGTATGTACATACGACATTGTCTTACATTCCCTTTGAACCGACACGAACGAATTCAGTCACTGCATCAGCGATCATCTGCACGGCAACGGCTGCCAAAATCATGCCCGCGACACGAGCAAGTAGTAACACGCCTGTCGGTCGGACAATTTTTTGTACGAGGCCGCTGAATCGTAAGGCAATCATTGAAATAAAAAGAGCAACTGCGATAGCCAGCAGAACTGTGGCCGATTCATTGAAACCATCCGCCTTGCCAAAGAACACAATCGTCGCCACAATGGCTCCCGGACCGGCGAGTAACGGCGTACCGAGGGGAACCATGGCGATTGATGTGCGTTGTTCCGGCGTTGCCTCAATATATCCATCATCGCCACCCTTGCCATAAAGAAGTTGCAAGGCAACTAACAACAAAAGCAGACCGCCTGCACCTTGCAATGCCGGCACAGAAACATGCAAGTAGTCAAGGATCGTTTGTCCACCAAAGGCGAACAAAACAATCACTAAAAACGCGGTGCCGATAGCCAAGAAGGCCGCACGATTCCGTTCTTTTTCTGACAGTTGCCGAGTGACCGCCAAGAAAATTGGCACATTGCCCGGTGGGTCAAGAATCACCAGCATTGTGACGAGCACTTCACCGAAGAGCCTCAATGTCATGCGTTCTTCCAGCTCGCCAGAGCCGCGACAAACTTCTTAAGTTGTTCGGTGACTGGATGTGGGCCCGCACCGCCTGGAGTGGTGCGCATCGTGACACCAACACCTGGCGCAATTAACGCCGCCGCTTCAGCGCCCAATGTCGGCTCTGCAGTCACCAAATCAACCAGCGAACCTTCGCCGTTGAGCGAACGACGAACTAGAGCCCCAACGATCGCGTGAGCATCACGAAATGGCATACCTGCACGCACCAAAAACTCTGCTATGTCGGTAGCTGCCATTGTCGGAGCATCGGCTGCTGACTTCATTCGTTCAGGAACGAAACGCGCCGTAGCAATCATTCCGTTCAACGCAGATAATGCCAGTGACACTTGATCCATGGCATCGAACAGGGGCTCTTTATCCTCCTGCAAATCGCGATTATAGGCCAGTGGCAAACCTTTGAGCGTTGTCAACAAGCCGACAAGATCACCGATCACTCGACCAGCTTTACCACGTGCCAATTCGGCGATATCGGCGTTCTTCTTTTGCGGAAGCATTGAGGAACCTGTCGCATATCCATCATCAAGTACTGCGAATCCGAATTCGTCGCTGGTCCACAGAACCCACTCTTCACCGATCCGCGATAAGTGAATTGCAATCATGGAGAGCCCAAACAAAATCTCGGCTACAAAATCGCGATCGCTGACTGCGTCAAGAGAGTTTTCAAATGCTCGCCCAAAGCCGAGTTCCTTGGCTGTGAACGACGGATCTAAAGGCAGTGACGAACCTGCCAAGGCACCAGCGCCAAGCGGCGAAACATCGGCACGCCTTAGCGCATCTCGCAAACGATCGATGTCACGACCCAAGGCCCAACCATGAGCAAGAAGGTGATGCGCCAGGAGAACTGGCTGAGCCCGCTGTACATGGGTGTAGCCCGGCAGATACACAGCGTCGTCGCCTGTCCCCGCTTCACGGGCGCGAGTCAACAGAGTTTCCTGCAGAGCGACGACACGTTGAACCACGAGTGGAACCTCGCGCTTGCACCACAACCGAAGTCCAGTCACAGATTGATCGTTGCGACTCCGACCCGTATGCAACTTGGCACCTGTCGCTCCACAAATTTCTGTAACCCGCCTTTCCACAGCGGTATGGATATCTTCGTCGCTAGGTGCGAAAACAAAAGCCCCCGATGACATCTCATTCTCGACTGTGTCAAGAGCTTGCAAAATGGACTCTCGTTCGCTGACTGTCAAGATAGCTACGTGAGCCAAACCTTTGACATGGGCGCGCGAGCAATTAATGTCATCGAGCCATAACCGCCGATCAAAAGGCAGGCTTGCGGTGTAGGCCATCAACTCATCTGCGGGTCCAGCGGAAAATCTTCCGTGCCACAATGTCTTGGAGTTTTCCTGCGTGCTCACGAAACTTTTCTCGCTTTCGTATCCATGGTGATTCCTGCTAAATCGCGCAGTCTGTCAGCCATATTGGCACCGCCTACTTCTTCCGAAGCGATACAAAAAATCGTGTCATCGCCTGCAACAGTGCCAATCAGTCCTGACATTCCACTGCGATCAAGGGCCGAGGCGACAACATGAGCGCACCCTGGTGGTGTTCGCACGACAACCATCGGACCGCTGTGTTGAACATCAACCACCCACTCGCCCATCACTCTGCGTAACTGTTCCTGCGGCGCTAGTCGCGCAGGGGCGAACTCAGGAATTGCATACACCGTGTCACCACCTGGAACACGGACCTTGACTGCTCCTAAGTCCTCAAGATCGCGCGAGACCGTGGCTTGGGTTGCGCTGATACCGTGACTGAGTAAAAGTTCAACCAACGCAGGTTGATTGGTGACAGCTTGCTGCGAGATCAAAGTGACAATAAGTTGCTGACGTTGTGCCTTGGTGCTCATAGTTTGACTCCCAACATGTGCGCAATCACGCCTCGTGAAGCATGGAGGCGATTGTGACCTTGCTGAATAACTCTGCTTGCCGGACCATCAATGACTTCGGCTGCCACCTCATAGCCGCGATAGGCCGGAAGGCAATGCATGAAGATTGACTGTGAAGCGGTCAATGCCATCATCTGCGCAGTGATAGAAAAAGCTCCGAAGATTTCTAGACGTTGCGCTTTCTCCGTCTCTTGGCCCATTGACACCCACGTATCTGTGTGCACAGCATGTGCCCCAGCGACAATTTCTTGTGGTTGAGAAGATTGTTCAATGGATCCTGATCCCAAAGAGGAGATGCGTTGCAACTCATCGCTTGAAGCGTCGTATCCCTCTGGACAAGCGAGTCGATAATGAGCACCAAGCATCACACAAATCTCTCCAAGTGAACGCGCCACATTGTTGTAATCACCAACATAAGCAACGGTTTTTCCACTCAGACTTCCAAACTCTTGCACCATTGTCAAAGCGTCAGCAAGACCCTGTAAAGGATGCGAAAAATCGCTCAACATATTGATAACGGGCACCGAACTTGCACGTGCAAGGCGCTCGACAATCCCATGTTTAAAAACTCTGGCAGCGATCAAACCGTGATAGCCAGACATAATTCGCGCCACGTCTTCAACTGGCTCACGAGTATCGAGACCGACCTCTTCGCCACGGGTATAAATCGGATGTCCACCGAGTTGCACGACGGCGATCTCCATGCTGTGTCGCGTTCGATTGGATGGCTTTTCAAAAATCAGAGCGGCGCCGATAGGCGTACCCTCGCTCGAGCGCAGTGGATAACCAAGACTTGCGGGCTGACGTTGAGCCAACTCAAGAACTTGATGGATCTCGTCGATGTCTAGATCGGTGATATTCAGCAGGTGTTTCATGCTGGGGTGGCAGTGAGGCCCACTCCTTTGGCTAGAACAGCTGCGATTTTGGCAATCACTTCATCCATTTCGGCAATCGACACAGTGATCGGCGGAGCGAGTCGCAATGATGTGGCATTCACCGCGTTGGTGACGACGCCCTGATTCAAGAGTTCCAGATACACCGCTTTAGCATCTCGGTTCGGACCTAATTCAACTGCCCGCAAAAGGCCTTGCCCACGCACTTCGACAACTCCGGCGACCTTGGACAATTCTTCAGCGAGATACAGACCTTTATCACGCGCTAAGACTGGAGCATTGATGTCACGCATCTGATTAATGACCGCGCAGATCGCTGCTCCGGCTATCGCCGTACCGCTATAGGTCGAGCCATGATCACCAGGTTGAAAGACCGCTGCTACTTCTTGTTTGGCCCAACAAGCACCAACGGGGAAACCGTTGCCCAAGGCTTTCGCGAGTGTCACTACATCAGGCACTACGCCAGCATGTTGAAAACCAAACCACTCGCCCGTTCGCGCCATGCCAGTTTGAACTTCGTCAATCATCATCAAAAGGCCACGCTCATCGCACAGACTCCTGATCCCTTGAAGATATTCCTTTGATGCGGGGATGACTCCGCCCTCGCCTTGCACGGTCTCAATGAGAATCGCCGCCACGCTCGGATCAATGGCTGCTGTGAGCGCCGCAAGATCGCCGAACGGCACATGGCGAAAACCATCAGGCATTGGTTGGAAAGGCTCGTGTTTAGCGGGTTGTCCAGTTGCCGCCAAGGCAGCCAAAGTGCGACCGTGAAAACTTCCCAATGCCGAGATCACAACATGTCGCCCACGGCCTCCAAATTTTCGCGCCAACTTCAGAGCAGCCTCGTTGGCTTCTGCCCCACTGTTGCACAAGAACACTTGACCATGGGCACCTGAGGCTTCGAACATCAACTCATTGATCGCCAGTGCGGCTTTAGTGGCCATTGGATTAGCGAAAAAATTGCTCACATGCAGCAAAGTATTTAACTGTTCAGACACCGCTGAGGCAATGACTGGATTGCTGTGTCCAAGTGAGACGACAGCGATACCCGATAAGAAATCGAGGTAACGCTTGCCATCGGTGTCCCATAATTCGGTTCCTAAACCTCGTTCAAACATCACTGCTGGAGCGCCAAAGACTGGCATAAATGGACAGTGCGGTTGACCAGCAGTTGCAAACGTATGTCCACTCATGACACGACTCCCGGCGTTGTGAATTTCTTAGATTCGACCATCGTTCCGATACCCGAATCAGTAAATAGTTCGAGCAATAAAACGTGAGGGATCCGACCATCCAAAATATGGGCGCGTTTGACTCCGTTTCGCACAGCATGAACACAACTCTCGACCTTGGGAATCATTCCCCCAGCGATCGTTCCGTCGTTCATCAGTTCATCAAGTTCATCTGGCGTTGTTTGACGGATCAAACTTTCAGCGTCAGTGACGATGCGTCGCAGTCCTTCAATGTCGGTGAGATACACCAACTTTTCGGCACCTAAGGCCTCGGCAATAGCACCAGCAACGGTGTCAGCATTGATGTTGTAGGCCTGACCGTTTGCATCAACGCCGATCGTGGCGACAACGGGAACGAATTCGTCGTCAAGTAGGCGTTGCAAGATTCCAGGGTTAATTTTTTCTACGTCACCGACGAAACCAAGTTCGGGATCTTTTGCGCTCGCAGTGATCAAGGTGGCATCCTCGCCACTGACGCCAACAGCAAATCGCCCATGAACATTTATTGCCGCCACGATTTGCGGATTGACTTGTCCACTGAGAACCATTCGCGCAATATCAACGGTCTCGGCATCGGTCACCCGCAGACCCTCACGGAACTCCGTTGTTTTACCTAAGCGCGTCATCAGCGCACTGATTTGCGGTCCACCACCGTGGACAACTACTGGCTTGAGACCAACAAGTCGCATCAGCACAATATCTTCAGCAAAAAGCGCCAACGCATCGGCTTCCGAGGCTCCGGCTAAGGCGTTGCCGCCGTATTTCACGACAACAACTTTGTCGGCAAAGCGACGAATGTACGGCAATGCTTCAATCAGCACCGCGGCCCGTGACTCGGGACTCAGCACCGCCGTCAACGACACATTATTTTGCGCACTCA
Organism: Actinomycetes bacterium; assembly: GCA_037147055.1. Lineage (GTDB taxonomy): Bacteria > Actinomycetota > Acidimicrobiia > Acidimicrobiales > Ilumatobacteraceae > Casp-actino8. The sequence continues at coordinate 1,192 of JBAWVW010000068.1, read as the reverse complement.
TGGATATACCCCTATCGAAGTCAGACCAGCGGTCTCTGGAAGTCCAAGTGCCACATTGGCTGCTTGCACTGCACCACCCGAAGCACCTTTGCACAAGTTGTCTAAGGCACTAACGACAATGACATATCCGGTTCTCTCGTCGAAACGCGCAGTGATATGTACCGCATTTGAGCCAAGCGTGGCTTTGGTTGACGGAGATTGCTCACGTACCACAACAAATGGCTCATCAGCATAAAACTCTTTTAAGGCTGCGAGCAAGGACTCCGTTGATGTGTGGCGGGGGTCGGTTGGTCGGGCGTAGCACGTTGCCAGGATCCCCCGATTCATCGGCACCAGATGCGGCGTGAACAGAACTTGCGCACCGATCTGTTCTTGCATCTCAGGTGTATGACGATGATCAAGTAATGCGTAAGCATTCATGTCTTCGTTCACCGTGGCGAAACTGTTGGACTGCTTGGCTTGACGACCGGCACCAGATACGCCACTCGCCGCATCAACGATGATGCCCGAATTACCGATCAGCCCCAATCGCACCAATGGAGCTAGCGCCAAAGTCGCAGCCGTGACATAACAACCAGGAGTTGCAACCAACTGGGCGCCAACAAGTTCCTTCCTATGAAGTTCGGGAAGTCCGTAGACAGCTTGCGCGAGAAGAGTCGGTTGATCATGGGTGAATCCGTACCATGTGGGATACGCCGAAGCGTCTTGCAGTCGATAGGCCGCCGAAAGATCGACCACGCATCCGACCTTGCCAACGAGAACTGGCGCCAAGGCAAGACTCGCCTCATGCGGGATTCCAAGAAATGCCACATCCACGCCGTCAACTTGTTGAGCAATTTGGTCGGTCAAAGTGGTCGGGTCTGAGTCGGCGAAGACCATCTCAGGGTAGGACGCCGCCAAACTGGGATACAACGAAGAGATCAGTGACCCAGCCTGGCTATCACCCGTGGCAAGAACCAACTCAAGGTTCGGGTGACCTGCGATCAGGCGCATCAGTTCCACCCCGGTATATCCCGAGGCCCCGATAATGGCGACTTTCTTGACTCCTGTACTCACGGGGAATAATCATACAGTCTTGTGTATAGGAATACAACGACCTTGCTTGCGCGCTCGTAACTGCGCTCACACGGCAAGCGTGAGAACATGGACAAATGGCCCGTGCTCGCGGATTTTCCCTACCATCGACGAAGGG
>JBAWVW010000067.1:0-9915 GCA_037147055.1 Actinomycetes bacterium | reverse complement strand
TGTGGATTCTTGTGAGCTTCTTCAACATCTTCTGAAACAACGCGTCCGTCGGGTCCCGTTCCGATCACGGTGTTGATATCGATACCAAGTTCTTCGGCTACGCGTCGCGCATTCGGCGAAGCAAATTGGCGCCCCTGACGTTGCACACTAGAGACAGTTGCAGAGGTGGGTGAAGCACTACTGGTAGCAGAGGCAACTACTGCAGGTGTCGCGCTCGTCGGAGACTTGGACACTGGGATCTCTTCGCCAACAGCTAACAAGTAACCAATCAGAGCACCACATGGGTAAGCCTCTCCTTGAGTCCCGAGGCGATGGAATCGACCAGATGCGGGGGATTCCACGTCACTTTCAACCTTGTCGGTCTCAATGCGTAGTACGGGCATGCCGGCAGTGATCTCGGCACCGTCTTCGACGAGCCATTCGAGAATCGTGCCCTCTTCCATGGTCAGACCCAACTTGGGCATAATGAATTCAGTAGACATGATTTTCCTCCGAGATATGACGAGCAGTTTCGTCGAACATCAATGCTTGAGCGGCTAAGACGAGAGTTCGTTCGACATCAATGAGAAGCGGGCCAGTTGCTTCAATATGCGCGGTGACTGTTCCAAATTCAGAGACTGGGAGATCACGTTCACCGTCAAAAGCCAACATTGTCTTGCCGCTCAAAGTAATTTTCTCACCTTCGCCAAGAGGGCGGACTTCAGCGATTTCCATTGTCGTAAAGGAACCAGGTGCGAGAGGAACACGAACTTTACGACCTCCAGCACCGAGCCTGACGAAGACACCACCAGCTTCCCAGCGACCCACAGGGTGGATGCGTCCAGCGATACTTGATAAGCCGGTACTCGCAGGAGTTGCAACGCAAGCAATCACAGCATGAACTGTATGCGGATCTCGAACAGCACGAGCACCAACGAACATCGAGTTAATGAAAGCCAAATCAACTAAAGCAAGATCGTCGAGTGACTTATCGCGGTCATCAATCTTGACGACGACCTTCTTTGAACGCCGACTTACATCACTGAGACACACAGCCCCGCTGGCCACGAAGGCTGCGGCTGCACCTGCTGACGTTCCATCAATGGCCGACGGAAAAACATTATTTGTCCCCGTTGAAATGGCAATCAGGGGAGCATCGGGCCAACCGATCGCCACATCGCGCGAAGTTCCATCGCCTCCTAATGCAATCACTGCTCCGACCTGTGCCTGACAAAACAAATGGGCGGCAGCGATGGTGTCAAAACGTGATCCACTCAACGGCATGTCAAGAACTTCAATATCACCCTTGATGCCATCAGAGGCACGTTCAGCCAAACGATGGTTATCAGGCATCAAGATAACCTTTCCCGCTCCTGATTCGAATGCTGCGACAATTGCTCGTCGCACAATGCCAACTTTGGTGACGTCAGATGTGTGAGTCGCAGGGGTCACCAAACGGCGGATGTCTTTACCCGCATTGGGGTTGACGATAATGCCAACGATTGATGCCGTGCGTGTCACGATTTTGTTCAGCCTCGAATGACGTTGCGTTGCATGATCTCACGTACGCCATTCAAAATGGTTTTCGCATCGGGAATGTAATGCTGTTCGAGAGCGGGACTAAACGGTACGGGTGAAAATGGAGCACCGATACGAGTCACTGGCGCGTCTAAATAGTCAAAGGCGAGTTCTTGAATCTGCGAAGCGATCTCGCCACCCAAACCTCCAAAGCGAACCGCCTCGTGTACGACAACAACACGATTTGTTTTCTTTGCCGAATCCACAATGAGGTCAGTGTCTAAGGGTTGCAATGTGCGTGGGTCAATGATCTCGCACTCAATTCCCTCTTTGGCCAATTCGGCAGCAGCAATCAAAGCCTCGTTCGCCATGCGAGCATAAGCCACGATGGTGACATCGGTGCCAGGACGCAAGATATTTCCCTTACCGAGCGGGATCTCGTAGGCCTCAGTGGGAACAACAGCACTCATACCTAAGAGACGCTTATGTTTGATCATCACTGTTGGGTTGTTGTCCTTGATGCATGAGATCATCAGACCCTTCATGTCGTAAGGATTTGAGGGCATCACGACTTTGAGTCCGGGGATATGGCAGAGCAGGGCTTCAAGGGACTGACTGTGTTGCGCAGCAGCCGACAAACCTCCACCACCAGCAGTAGTGATAGTCATCGGCAGACTGGCTTCGCCACCAAACATATATTTCAGTTTCGCTGCTTGGTTAACGATCTGGTCAAGAGCAACACAGATGAAGTCCATGAACATCAAGTCAACGATTGGTCGCAACCCAGTCACCGATGCACCTACGCCGAGACCGATAATGGCCTGCTCGCTAATCGGCGTGTCAACGACACGGTGCTCGCCAAACTTGGCCTGAAGCCCGAGGAATGTTCCGAACACTCCACCAAAGGCGCCGATATCTTCGCCCGCGCAGAAAACATCTGGATCGGCTTCCATCATTTGGCTGACGGCCTCATTGAAGGCCTGTCCATAACTAAGTTTGCGTTCGTCGCTCATGGTTTCGTTCCAACTGTGGTATTTGATGCACTTGACTTCGTATACACATCGACCATGATTTGGTCGGGAGTGGGGTAGGGGCTGTCATCAGCAAACTGGATTGCTGTTTCAATGTCTTGTCGAAGTTCTGCCCAAATTTCATCAACCTTTTCGCGTGTGGCGACACCATTTTCAATCATTCGATCTTCAAAAGTAAAAATAGGATCCCGCTGTTTCCATGTCGCCACCTCTTCATCGGGGCGGTACTTGAGTCCTAAGTTCTGGATTCCGTGGTGATTATAGAAACGGTATGTTTTGGCTTCAATCAGCGACGGTCCGCCTCCCTGACGGGCGCGTTCGACTGCTTCGACAGCGGCCTCATGCACGGCGATGACATCCATGCCGTCCACGATGACTCCTGGCATGCCGTAACCGGCGGCCCGATCCACGATGTCAGTAATAGCCATGGTCTTGTGGCGTGGAGTGAATTCGCCATACTCATTATTTTCACAGGCGAAGACAATGGGCAGATGTAACGCACAGGCCATATTGGCCGCTTCGTGAAAGGCTCCGATATTTGTTGAACCATCGCCAAAGAATGCAACTGCAACTTGTCCGCGGCCGCGATAGCGATTAGCGAAGGCAGCCCCTACAGCGATGGGGGAACCAGCACCAACAATGCCGTTAGCGCCGAGCATGCCCAGCGACGTGTCACTGATATGCATCGACCCGCCTTTACCTTTGCAGTAACCAGTGGCCTTACCCATCAATTCGGCCATCATCCGATTGAAGTCACCGCCCTTTGCGACGAGGTGACCATGTCCGCGGTGAGTTGACGTGATGTGGTCATCATCATTGAGCGCTCCGCAGACCCCAGAGGCAACGGCCTCTTCACCCACGTACAGATGCAGGAATCCTGGGAGTCGGTTTGCTTCGGCCAGACGACCAGCCGCTTCTTCGAAAAGTCGAATGCGCACCATGCGCCGATGTAGATCAAATTGTTTCGTCGTTGAAATTTCCATATGTTCCTAATACTTTCTTAGTGATCAAGGCCGCGCGCCCACCGCAGTGAGCGACGCAACAATTCGTAATACGCAGGTTGGCCCCATGAGCATCTTTCAATGCGCGGGTAGTAATCAAGTACGGGTGCCATGTCGTAATGTCCTCGGCAATGTCCAAGGGTGTTATACAAAATTGAACCCTGACCTACATTGCGAAGATACATAATCAAATGTGTCGGGTCGCACTCATTCCAATCGTGTTCGACAAATCCTGTCGCTTCACCTTGCCATGTGGTGTGCAGCAAAGGTTGAAGTGCGGAACGATCGGTGTAATCGCAGAGATACAACTCGTCGTCGGTGTCAAAAGAATCGATACCTGAGACAAGCCAATGCGATGGGTCGCTGATCTGAACTGGGTAAGGCTGAATCGGGGGATGAGCCACAAATTGGCTCCCCAGGGTTTCGGCCCAAAGTGGGAATACTCGTGGGGCTTCGACTCCGTTTGGTCCACCGAGTGTGAGCGCCGCATTCGTGCCATGCAACGCCACCCAACGTCCACCATTTTCAACCCATTGACGCACTTCTTGCTGAGCACGTTCGCTGGGTCGTACATCGCAGGTATACGAGACGAGGATCGACGATGCAGTAATCCCCGCAGTGTCTTCATAATCAGGTTGCACGCGCACCCGAAACTCATCGTGTTCACTCAGTAAGCCAAGTAATTCGCGACGAGCAAAGTCGATGTCGTGATATTTGCCGCCAGCGACGAGAGTGACGTCGATACGACGGCCCGGTGTGCCGCTGCTCATGGCTAGTGGCTCAGAAGTCGATGCGCTTCAAGAAGCCACCGTCAACAGTGACATTGACGCCACTGATGTGTCGGGCTGCTGGACTTGCGAGAAAGGCGACGGTCTTAGCGACATCAATGGGCTCACCCAACTGGCCATGTGGGTGACCCTTCTGGGTGGCCTCAAAGAAAGGTGGCATGGCATTCTTGATCATGTCCCAGTCGCCACCTTGAACCATGATTGGTCCAGGTGAGACAACATTGCAACGAATGCCTTGGGCACCAAGAACTTGGGCCTGACCTAACGTCCAGTTGACGACAGCGGACTTCATTGCGCTGTAGCTACCCGAACCACTTGCAAAGTGTTCGCTCGTTGCCGTGGTACCGATGCTGATGATTGAGCCACCACCGTTAGCGAGTGCTTCTTTAGCGGCGTCAACACCGTGAACTAAGGCCATCAAATCGATATTGAAGTTATTGATCCACTGCTCAAGTTTGCGGGCAGGCTTTCCGGACGTGTTATGAACGTAGATGTCAATGCCGCCGAGCTGCTCTGACGATGAGGCCACCCAAGCACGAAGGGCTTCTGGATCTCCAACATCCACTGATGCTCCGACAACTTTTCCGAGTTTCGACATTTCGGCAACTGCCGTGGCCACTTCTTCAGCGTTGCGGGCGCAAATTGCGACCGATGCTCCCTCAGCAAGCAATGTTTCCGCAATGGCACGGCCAAGGCCTTTAGTTGAGCCCGTGATGAGTGCCTTTTTCCCTGCGAGTCCTAGATCCATGATGTTCCCCCATAGTTGTGAGTTGTAAGTTTGAGTATTACTGAATAAACCGCATTTAGTTGTCTAGCGACGGGTGTCTTTCCATGCTGAGTCCTTATCGACCCGAGGCTCACCTGGTAAGCCGAGCACGCGTTCGCCAATGATATTGCGTTGAGTTTCATCGGATCCACCAGCAATGCGGTATCCAGGTGCTCCGAGGACATGTTCTCCCCAAGCAAAAGTGCCCCATTCGCCACTGTCAGCGATGAGAGTTGCACCGAGAATTTTCGAGATGACATCGGAGATATAAGTCATCCCTTCTGTCCACATCAATTTGCCGAGTGAGCCTTCGGGACCGGCTGGCGCTCCAGCACGGCGCAAATCGGAGGCTCGACGATTCACGAAACCTTCGATGCGGAAGTGGCTATAAGCCTTAGCTAAATCTTGGCGGATAATCGGATCACTAGTGACGCCCATTGCCCGCGCCGTGGCGAGGATTTGTCGCCACGAGCCGCCAACACGCGAACCTCCGCCGCCTCCGTCACCCGAATGATCGCGTTCAAAGCCCAAAGTCGTGAGCGCCACCTTCCAGCCTTCGCCAACAGGTCCGAGGCGCATCGAGTCAGGTATCCGAACATCATTGAAGAAAACCTCGTTAAAGGATGAGCCACCACTCATCTGTTTGATCGGGCGAATTTCAATACCTGGAAGATTCATTGGAATGATGAATGCGGTCATACCTTTGTGCTTGACAACATCCACATCGCTGCGAGCGATGAGCTCACCCCACTCGGAGAATTGTGCTCCCGAGGACCAAACCTTCTGACCATTGAGGACCCACTCGTCGCCATCTCGTTCGGCGCGACAAGCCAATGAGGCGAGGTCGCTGCCGGCGCCAGGCTCAGAAAAAAGTTGGCAGGCAAGTTCTTTGGTCGCCAGGAAGCGTCCAATAAAATCGTCTTTTTGCTGTTGCGTGCCGAAGACGTTAATTGTGGGAGCGATCAGTCCGACTGTCACGCTGTGAGTTTCGTGGCCAGTGGGCGTCACGAATAGGGATTCAAGTTTGGCAAAGGCACGGCTGTACTCACGAGTTAATCCGAGACCGCCATACTCAACGGGTTGGGTGATGGCGTGATACCCATGTTCAGCTTTAGCTTGAGTCCAAGCTTTTGCTTTGTTGAGAAGAGCTTGCTCATCAGCGAAACTCAAGGAGTGGAAGACGGAAACTGAGAACTCTCCTTCTCCCCAAACCATTTCTTTCTCCTCATTGCCACCAGTGCGGTACTCAGCGTTGGCTTCAAGCCAGGTACGCGCAGTCTGGGAAAATTCTTCAACGGAAGGAAGCGCAGATTCGTTCGTCCCGGAAGCGGATGGAGCCTGTGAAGTAGTCACATTGCCACCGTAATTGACCGAACGATCATTATTAGAACCGAGGAGCGATTCTCTGAGCAAAATGGCTGCCGTGTGCTCGCTGGGAGATTTCGCTGGGCTTTCGGTCAAGATGGCGTATGTCGGTGGAGGAGAATAGCAATAATCCGCGCCGCTTGGGGCGTCCGCCGGCCACAAGTTCGGCCGAAACCGAGCGAAAAGTTTTGCTCGTGGCACGAGAAATTTTTGCAATTCGTGGATTCGAAGCCACGACAAATCGCACCATCGCCGAGGCTGCCGGCATTACTTCTGGGGCGCTGTATCACTATTTCGGATCAAAGATTGCCCTCTATATGGCAGTTCATGAGGACGTCCAGTCGCGGGTGTATGCCAAATTTAATGAGGCCGTCGAAGGTCATGAAACCTTCTTGGCAAAGTTTGAAGCCATCTTGGACGCCGCCCACGAGATGAACGTTGAAGATGCCTCGGTGGCGCGTTTCGTTGGAGCGGTTCGAGTTGACGCGGCCCGTCATCCAGAGATGGCTGCGGCAGTACAGCCGCACGCTCTGCAACGACAAGCGTTTTTCACCGAACTGATCGACATTGGAATCGCCAATGGTGAGATCGCTCCCAAAAACCGCCTCATGACGCAGGCCTTTATCCTCGCAGTATTGATCGGATTAACCGACGCCTCGTCGGATGACCATAATTTACAGAGGCACGCCATTGCGGGAATCAAGAGCGCATTGCGCGGCACTTTCTTAGAAAAACCCTAGGGTCGGTCGTTCTTTATCAGATGCAACCATGGCCAGAAGTTTGGCGCGTTGGAGAAGTTTCTCCGCGATCGATTGTTCGACTATAGGAATCGGTCGCTTGGTTGATTATGGTTGGGGAGTCAAAGAAAAGGGGACGACATGGGAACACTTGATGGAAAAGTTGCCTGCGTAACTGGGGGAACTCGAGGAATTGGGCTGGCAGTCGCCCGTGCCTTTTTAGCCGAGGGTGCCAAGGTTGTCATCAACGGTCGCGATCCAGTGAAGGGTCAAAAGTCAATTGACGATTTGAACGCTGGAGACAGGGCTCATTTCATCGCTGGAGATGTGACTCAACGCGAGGATTGTGAAGCGATTGTCAATGGCACTGTGGAGAAGTTCGGTCGTATTGACATCTTGGTGCCAAATGCTGGCGGTGGCGGTGACCCAGGCCCAGTGGTGGACATGACCGATGAGGCCATGGAAGTTCCGATGGTCTGGAACTTTTGGCACACGTTTTGGACGATGCGAGCTGCTTTGAAGCACATGATTCCTCAAGGTTCAGGTCGAATCATGGCCATGAGTTCAGTTGAAGGAAAGATGGGCAAGCCCATGGTTTCTGGATATGTGGCTTCGAAGCACGCCATTAACGGACTCGTCAAGTCGACTGCCCAAGAGGTGGGCACGATGGGAATCACCGTTAATGCACTCTGTCCTGGAGCTATTGAAACTGATGTGATGATGGCTCAGGGACCAGGTGCGGCTGAAGCCATGGGTCTGACCTACGAAGGCTTATTAGATTTGTTCGCTCAAGAGTCGGCGATTAAGCGCATCAACGAGTGCGAAGATGTCGCTCTCGTGGCGGTCTTACTGGCCTCCGACGCAGGTGCAGGAATTACGGGATCAATGATCTCTATTGACGGTGGAACTTCACCGTACTGAAATTTTGTTCACTAGAAACCTTCGACATAGATAATGGGGACTGACATGGGAAAACTTGACGGAAAAATAGCTTGCATCACTGGTGGCACGCGGAGCATTGGGCGCGCTATGGCAGATGCCTTCTTGGCTGAGGGAGCGACAGTCGTCGTCAACGGACGCGATGCCGCCAAGGGTCAAATCTGTTTAGACGAGATGAATGCTGGTGCACGTGCCGCATTCTTCGCTGGCGATTCCTCAAAGCAATCAGTCGTTGAAGGATTGATTGATTTCACTATTGAGAAATTCGGAAGACTTGACATCTGTTGCCTGAACTCTGGAGGAGTCATGAATACTGCTCCAGTTGCACAGATGAGTGATGAAGAATGGAATCTTGAAATCGATTGGAACCTGAATCATGTTTTTTGGGGAATGCGTCGGGCTCTGCAACATATGATCCCTCGCGAAAGTGGTCGCATTATTGTGACTTCATCAGTGGAAGGAAAACTTGGCAAGCCTGGTATCCCTGGATATGTCGCCACCAAGCATGCTGTGAATGGATTAGTGAAATCAGCCGCTCAAGAAGTTGGAACACTCGGCATCACGGTCAATGCAATTTTGCCAGGCATTATTGAAACTGACATTGTGCGTGACACGGGCCCTGCCTCCGCAGTAGCGATGGGGCTTGGGACGTACGACAATTTAATTGCTGCGTTTTGCTCAGAGTCGGCAATCAAACGACCGAATAAGGTTGAAGAAGTGGCAGCAGTTGCCGTGATGATGGCAAGTGACGCAGCGCGAAATATGACGGGCTGTTTATTCCCCGTCGATGGTGGAAGCCTCTCGTATTAGGTCGTGAGGTCGCTGATCAAGATCCTGCGGAATTGAGTGTGAGTGCGTGACTTATTCACATCTCGAACACGCCAATGATCTTGAGCCCGCTGCTGGGCACCATCACTTGATTGAACATTGCCCATTGCACAAGGAAGATACATTTGACCCACCTTTTTATGTCGTCAGTCGGCACGAGGATGTTTTGTCAATGCTCACAGACCCAGCGCAGTGGACCAATGGCGATGGGCCTGGTGTTTTCTTTCAGGAAGGTGGGGTTTTAGGTTCGGCCGATGACCCAGATCATCGCCGTCAACGTAAAGTTTTACAAGATGGATTTCGTCCAGCGGCCATTGCCTCATTGGCCCCACGGGTCGACATCATCGGACGCGAATTGTGGGATAAGGCATTTGCCAGCGATGGTGAAGGTGATTTCGTCACCCTCTTTGCTTTTCCTTTCCCAGCCATCGTGATCGCCGAGATGCTGGGCATTCGCCCCGAAGATCGTGAACAATTCGGACATTGGTCCGATGACATCGTGAACGGTTTAGGTGGCGGAGATCTATCTCTTGTGGCTATCGCCAACGAGGGGATCTACGGCTTCGTTGACGCTTTGGTCGCGGAACGTCAAGAGATACTTGAGCGAGGTGAAACGCCACCAGATGATTTACTGAGTGTGCTCACCGTGGCCTATCGCAATGGTGATGTGCAATACGGTGAAGTCCGCCGATTGTCGCAACAGGTTTTAGTTGCTGGTCACGAAACGACGGCCAGTCTTTTGAGCCTGATGTTGTATCGCCTGATTCAGCAACCGGAATTGAGCGATTTGTTGCGTGCTGATCCGTCGCTGATCCCGTGGGCCGTCGAAGAGTTCTTGCGCTATGACTCTCCAGTGCAGGGTCTGTTTCGTACCAATCGCGATGAGTGTGTGGTGCACGGCGAAAAAATTGAAGCGGATACCAAGGTGCAATTGCTATTTGCAGCGGCGAATCGTGATCCTGA
>JBAWVW010000066.1:0-10045 GCA_037147055.1 Actinomycetes bacterium | reverse complement strand
CGCACCAACTTAGCTAAGGGTCAAACGGGGCTGTCAATCGCCTTCGACCTTCCCACACAAACTGGTTACGATCCGGACTCAGCCATGGCCGCCGGTGAAGTAGGCAAGGTTGGTGTACCTGTCGCTCACCTCGGTCATATGCGAACTTTGCTTGACGGTATTCCCCCGGGGCAAATGAATACATCAATGACAATCAACGCTCCAGCAGCATGGATGTTGGCCTTATATGTTGCCAACGCGCAAGAACAAGGTGTGCCTGCTGATGCGTTACGCGGCACAACACAAAATGACATCATCAAGGAATATCTCTCACGTGGAACTTATATTTTTCCACCCATCCCTTCGCGCCGCTTGATCGTTGACATGGTTGCTTGGTGCGCCAACAATGCGCCGAAGTGGAACCCGATGAATGTCTGCTCGTACCATTTGCAAGAAGCAGGTGCGACGCCAGTGCAAGAGATCGCTTTTTCGCTCGCTAACGCTGTCGGCATTCTTGATGCCGTACGGGACTCAGGTCAGGTTCCACCCGAACAATTCAGTCAAGTATTTGGAAGCATGTCTTTCTTCGTCAACGCGGGCATTCGTTTCATTGAAGAAATCTGCAAAATGCGTGCCTTCACAGAATTATGGGACCGCATTGGTCTCGAGCGTTACGGCGTCACAGATGAGAAAGCTCGCCGGTTTCGCTACGGCGTGCAAGTGAACTCTCTTGGTCTCACTGAAGCCCAACCAGAAAACAATGTGCAACGCATTGTCCTCGAGATGCTGGCTGTGTCACTGTCCAAAAATGCTCGCGCTCGATCAATTCAGTTACCTGCGTGGAATGAAGCGCTTGGGTTACCGCGTCCGTGGGATCAACAATGGAGTCTGCGGATGCAACAGGTTCTTGCCTTTGAAACTGATTTACTGGAATACGCTGACATTTTCGATGGCTCAAAAGTTATTGAAAGTAAAACTGCTGAACTTCGTGATGCGGCTTGGAGCGAGTACGAAGAGATTCTCACTTTGGGTGGAGCCTTCGAGTCGGTCGACACCCTCAAGGGTCGTCTCGTGAAATCAATGGCCGAGCGCACACGACGAATTGAAAGTGGCGATCAAGTAGTCGTCGGCGTCAACAGTTACACCGAGTTTGAAGAATCACCTCTCGGCGGTGAAGGAAAAATCGTGAAGGTTGACCCCGATGTTGAGCGCGAGATGATTGCTGATGTCACAGCATGGCGGGCACATCGCGATGACAAAGCAGTCCAGGCTGCACTACATGATTTGCGTGACGCTGCCGAATCAAATACCAACATCATGGAGCCTTCAATCGCTCTCGCTCGTGCTGGTGGAACGACTGGCGAATGGTCCAGTGTGTTGCGCAAAGTCTTCGGCGAATTTCGTGCTCCCACTGGGGTCTCGGCTGCGGTCGGTAAACGACCTGGTGAATTGGCCCAAGTTGCGGCATACGTGCGCACCATCCCAGGTGGTCCACCAAAGTTGCTAGTTGCCAAACCGGGTCTCGACGGTCACTCCAACGGCGCCGAGCAAATTGCAGTTGCAGCACGCGATGCAGGGATGGAAGTGGTGTATTCAGGCATCCGTTTGACACCCGAGCAAATCGCCGCCAGTGCTCGCGACGAAGATCCAGATGTCATTGGTCTCTCAATCCTGTCGGGATCACATATGGCATTAGTGCCAGCGGTGATGGCTGAATTGAAAAAAGAAGGAGTAGAGATTCCAGTTGTTGTCGGGGGCATTATCCCCGAAGAGGATCGTCCAATTCTTTTGGCCTCCGGTGTTACCGCGGTGTACACACCTAAGGATTTCAAACTCAGTCAGATCATGCGCGATATCGCCGAGATTGCAGCGCGTAACCGCAAATAATTTTTATACTTCAGTTGCCGATTCGCCTGCAACCCAACTTTCGAGAGTCGGACCACTTTCGAAACTTGTAATCAGCGCATAACGAGGTGCGTCCCCTGGATGCACAACGACATGCCATAAGCGTTGAGTGTCAACTATGTAACGCGATCCGAGAGTGAGCGGAATTCTTTGTTCTGTTGCGGGGTCGGGTAAACCGTCGGGACCATTATCCATCAGCAACATATAACTATTGGGCTGATGAGTGAGTTCTGACCACGTGCGCACAACCCAGCCCTCTGACTCGGGGTTAAAACGATTGTTATCATCGCGATGTAATGAGCGAATTGCAGTTTCACGATCCTGAGGCTCAAGTTTGATAATCCGAACACGACCAAAGTTCGCTCCGACATCATCAACATATTTTCTCAATGTCGGGGCCTTATCAGCATTGGATGTCCACAACGCGTCTTTATCGGTTTTTCCCTTATCCCAGAATCCCCGACAATCGAGTTCACCATCGGCCGAAGCTAAGGGAGCAAAGTTGGTGTCACCACCGCTCTTCCAATCCATGTATTCCAGGCATTCCCATTCAACACTCGGCACGACAACTGGCATCGGTGACAAAATCGCAAATCCTTTTTCCTCAAGAGCAGGCAAACGATAGTGCTCTGTCACCAACGGAATCTTGACCGACCAATGTTCTTGATTGGGCCAGAATGTTGATCCACCTTGGATTGTCATAAACCTCAGTCTACGAATTGCCCACGGGCACCGCAGGGCACTGACTCACAACTAGAAAGAATCAGGGTGCTGAGGTAGTAGCGGGAGCACTCGCCACGCTTGAACTCGGACCAACAGCACCGGCAGGAATCTTTAATTTCTGACCAGCTTGAATATCATCAGCATTGGTCAACCCGTTGAGCGCCACAATGTCGTCCACAGTGACATTGAATTGGCTGGCGATATAAGAAACCGAATCCCCCGACTGAACGAGATACGTCTGATATTCAACACCAGGCGCGAGAGTAGTTGTCGGCGGGATAGTCGTTGTTGTCACAGCAATCATCACCGGCAAGGTATTGACAATCGTCGGTCCATCAGCGCCACAGCCGGCACCTAGCGCCATGGCGCATAAGGTCACTACAACAGCCGAAAGGCGGGTTCTCACAGTGACAAAGCGTAAGACTCGCCAACTCTATTCGCTACTCATCCAACAAATTAGGTATGGCGATGGCTGACATAATGCGCCAGGGCCACAAGTTCAACCTTGGCCTCGGGCAATACGGGCAAAGCCTCAAGGGAATCAATCGCTTGGACGGTCAGCGAGGAAATCAATTCTTCCATCTCGGCCAGAGCTCCCGAGTCGATGATGGCTTCTTGGGCTCGACGAACATCATCATCGGAAAGAACATCTAAACCGACCTTGACCAGAACCTTTGCTTGGCTGTGTGATGCGCGCTCAACAGCCATTGCCATTAACGGTGTTGGCTTACCCTCTCGCAGATCATCACCTACTGGTTTACCCGTCAGTGCCGTGTCACCAAAAACGCCCATCACATCATCCCGCATTTGAAAAGCGTCACCAAGCGGGAGTCCATAGGCACTCAGTAATGGAAGAAGTTCCTCTTTGCGCTCAGGCGCAGCGAGCATCGCCCCAAGATGCAATGGCCGCTCAATGGTGTACTTACCACTTTTATAGCGACAAATCCGTTCGGTCTTATAGCGACGGCGTTCGTTGCGCGATGTGCCGATCAGATCAAGCAACTGACCGATGTTCAACTCAATACGTAACTCGTGCCAAATCTCACGGGCTGCCAAGGGTGCATCTCCCATCAAGCGATCGCTGTAGACAAAAGCCAAGTCACCAACCAAAATAGCAATGCCTTCTCCATATCGACGTGCTTCACCGCTTCCACCGCTGAGGCGATGTTGCTCGGCGAAAACTTCATGAGTCACAGCCACACCGCGACGCGTCAACGAACCGTCCATGATGTCATCATGAAACAGTGCGAAGGCATGCAACAGTTCAAGTGCTGCACCCGTGTCAAGACTCATCGAAGAGTCTGGATCACCGCCTGCGCCAACAAAACCCCAGTGACTAAATGCCGGCCGTAATCGTTTGCCACCCGAATTCACAAGGCGCCGAATATGTTCAACTGGGCTGGTCAGATCTTCATCAAAACTTGACCATCTGCTTTCCTCAGCGCCAAGGACGGCATCAAGATGAGTTTCAATTCGTCGAGCGATCTCAACGAGCGATGGCGGAGGTGTTGAACTCACAGTGTCAGGTTAGGGGTGAATCAGGTTTCTAATCCGCTCACAACGGTGTCAATGTGCATTTTGGCGTTACCAATGCGATCGCGACAGAGACGAATGAGTTCTGATGCCCGTTCAACCTGACTTGCCAGAGCATCAACGTCCACATCCGTTCGCTCAAGATCACTCAGTATCTTTTCGAGTTCTTTCAATGCCTCGGCGTATCCGATTTCTGAAGAATCTTTTTTTGTCATGACTTTTCCTTTTTTACTAGTTCACAGTGCTGCTGATTGATCCATCAGCCACAGTGGTTGTTATCTTTTCGTCCGCTGAAACATCAGCCGTACTACGAATCACTCGACCATCAGCCGTGCGCGTGATTGACCAACCCCGCGCAAGGACATTCTTTGGATCAAGTAGGCGTATACGTGCTTCAAGATTGTCAGTCCGTGTGACAGCGTCAAGCACTATCTGCGGTGTTCGGCGCAATAAACGTTCAACTCGTCCAGTCAAGCGCTCACCTGCACGATCAACAGCCGTGCGGGTATGGATTGATATCTCGCGAGTTAGATTGTTGAGATTCTTGTTTGAATCACTCAGTTTCTGGGTAGCTACGCGCGCCACTGCGTCCCAAGTGCCCTCAGTTGCTTCGATGAAATCTCTCACCCGATCAATCAAAGAAACTGCACATGCTGTTGGGGTTTTATGTCTTTCGAAAGCCACCTCATCAGCCACACTGGTATCAATTTCGTGTCCAATTCCGGTGAGCACGGGCAATGGAGAGTTGGCTATTGCCAAAGCGATTTTCTCATCGTCAAAAGTTGACAATTCGCTTTTACTTCCCCCTCCACGAATCACCACGATGACGTCAAGATCATCGCGCTTTCCTAGGGTTTCAATTGCTCGAGTGACGGCCCCAACTGCTTGATCACCTTGAACAACGACATCAAGCAACTTCAGTTGAAAACCAAGTTCACTACCGGAGATCTGATTTTTGAAGTCCGCCCACGCTGCGCTACTGCCACTGGTGACAATACCAACGCGTAATGGGACGAGTGCAATATCAAGGAGACGATTGCGCTCGTAGGCGCCACTCAATTTTAATGTGCGTATAAGTTCATCACGCTGCAGAGCAATATCGCCCAAGGTAAAGCGCGGATCAATGCCGCGCATGATCAATGAAAGTTTTCCAAAGGGTCCGTAGAAGTTCAGCGAACCATAAATACGCACCTTCAGGCCATCAGCTAATTCCAAACCAGAGGCGCTTAAGACCGGTCGCAGTTTGACCATATCCCCAGCCCATAAGTTCACATTGATTTGCGCTTTCTTACTGCGACTGCCCGGTTCTTGTTCAACCAACGTGAAGTAGGTGTGGCGATTCTTCGTGCTCAGACCACTAATCTCGCCCCAGACCCAGAATCCTTCCTCAAATGAATCCTCGAGCACCCCATTGATCTCGTCCACAAGTTCAGTGATCGAATAAGTCGCAACCGTACTTGGACCCGCTACAGCGACATCGGAAAAGATGTCATCAGCGCTGATGTCAAAGTCCTCGGTTCCAAAATCTTTAGCCATGAAGTGATCATTCTGCCCGATAAAAAGGTCGGCGCGGGCACCAATGACGACTAGCGTTTGAGGTTGTGACCGGAACTCTCGTGATCTTGCGCCATGGCCAAAGTACATGGAACCAAAAAAATCTATTTACCGGCTGGCACGATGTCCCACTATCCGATCAAGGTCGCTCTGAGGCCACGGCTGCCGGTCTCACCATGTCCCAGGCTGGGCTGTACTTCGACACTTCACACACTTCACTACTTGATCGGGCCGTCACGACCTGCAATCTGGCCTTGGACGCCATGGGGCAAATTTGGTTGCCAGTTCAACGCACATGGCTTTTAAACGAACGCCATTACGGGGCCCTTCAGGGTTTGGACAAGAAGGCCACAACTGAACTTCATGGTCCCGAGCAAACCAAGTTATGGCGCCGTAGTTATGACATCCCACCACCTCCCGTGGAAATGACCAATCCCGAACACCCAATCAACGATCCGCGTTATCGACTACTTGATCCCAGCGTGTTGCCAGCCACCGAGTGTCTCAAGGATGTTGTGGGACGAGTGTTGCCTTACTGGAATGACAGCGTGGTACCTCAAATACAAGAAGGCCTGACAGTTTTGTTGGTCGCCCATGGCAATTCATTGCGTGCCCTCGTGATGCACTTGGAGGCTATTTCGAGGATCGATATCGCTGAGTTGAACATCCCAACTGGAGTGCCGAAGCGCTACACATTCAATGACGACATGACTCTCAGGACAGCCGAATACCTCGGGGATGCCGTGGCCATTCAGGCGGCCGCCAATGCCGTCGCCACCCAGGCTGGTGCATAGTCCAAACTGCGCGACCTGAGCCCACATGAGGTGTGCCCGTGGACTCATCAGCGTGACCCCTGAAACACGCTCCAGTGGTTCGCACATGTTCACGAGCGTCGTATAGTGATAGGTATGGCAAGCAAAAAGACCTACCTCGACAGTCTTCGTAAAGTCTCCCTGTTTTCATCGTGCTCGACCAAAGATCTAGAAAAGATCTCTAAAGCTGGCGATGAAGTTTCCCTTCCCGCAGGAGCATTGGTGATCGACCAGGGTCAAACTGGCCGAGAGGCATTCGTCATTATCAGCGGCACCGCAACTGTGCGACGTAACGGTAAAAAAGTCGCCACTCTCTCTAGTGGCGCAGTCGTCGGCGAACTATCGCTACTGGATCACGGTCCACGTACTGCTTCTGTCACCGCCGATACCGATTGCGTGATGTTAGTCATCAGTCAGCGCCAGTTCCTGGCAGTGATTGACGCCATTCCTGCTCTATCGCACAAATTGCTTGCCACTTTGGCTGGCCGTATCCGTGAATTAGACCGCCAGTATTTCGGCTGACAGGTTCTCGTCATTCGTCATTGCGCACTAGCGTTCTAACTGCATGAGTACGCACGATGACACCACCGCCGCGCCTTCGGGGCCACGGCGTTTAAAGCCCCACCAACTCTCCATTGCCATAGGTTCCTTTATGGCGATCTTTATCGTGGTCTCGGGCATCGTACCCTTGATTACTGGGTGGCACGAAGACTCGCTCATCCATCGTCCCGTGTTCGGTGGTATCCCTGGACCTCTAAAATTGGCGTTTTATACCGTGATCCCAGTTTTAGTTTTGTGGGGTTCATTTAGATTCGCTGATCGAATTCGTAACTGGGAACGTGGCACATCGGACCGCCGTCGCACTACGACAAAAAATGTCAAACGTCGCCTCGCAGATTTCCGTGCTGGTGTCTATATGCGCACACTGCTGCGTGATTCAGCCGCTGGACTGATGCACTCCATGATGTACTTCGGGTTTCTTGTGTTGCTCGGTGTGACGACCGCCCTTGAATTAGATCATCAACTACCAGAGAGCCTGAAGTTTCTTCATGGTGATGTGTACCGCGGCTATGTCCTCGTTGGAGACCTTGCGGGTTTAGTTTTCACCGTTGGCGTTCTGTGGGCGATCGTACGCCGCTATGTGCAGCGTCCATATCGCATTCGCATTAAAAGCAAGCCAGAACACGCAATCATTTTGGGCGTCTTGTTAGCGATCGGATTGTCCGGTTTCGGCGCTGAAATGTTCCGTATCGCCGAAAGTTCTGCCCTCGGTGAAAATATGGATCACGAAAAGTGGTCCTTCATTGGTCACCCCTTGGCATCCATGGTGGATGGTCTCGCACCGCGCACTCTCGAGTTATGGCATCAAGGTTGGTGGATTTTTCATGTGCTTACCTTTGTGGCTTTCTTGGCAATTTTGCCAATCACCATGTTGCGACATATCTTCACGTCCCCACTGAATATGTATCTCAAAGATCGTGATCGTCCCAAGGGCGCAATGAAGGCCATGCCTAACCTCACCGAGACCTCGCTCGAATCATTCGGCGCTTCGGTTGTTGAAGATTTCACGTGGAAGCAGTTACTCGACACCGACGCCTGCACGATGTGCGGACGATGCACAAGTGTGTGCCCTGCGCATGCCACGGGTAAACCGCTTGACCCACGCGAGATTGTTCTCAAGACCGGCGAAGTCATGGCGGCCACTGCTTCGCATGCTCCTGGTGGACGAGTCACTCCACCAATCGGCACCGATGTAGAAATCACCATTAGTTCGAATTCGCTGTTTGAGCGAATCAGTTCCGAAGAAATTTGGGCGTGCACCTCGTGTAAAGCCTGTGATGAAATTTGTCCAGTCAACATTGAGATTCTTGACAAGATTCTCGATATGCGTCGCTATCTCACATTGATGGAAAGCAATTTTCCGCCTGAGTTAGGAAATGCCTATCGGGCCATGGAAAACCAAGGAAACCCTTGGGGTATGAATCAAGCCGAACGCGGAGATTGGGCCCAAGGTCTCGATGTTGACATCGTTGACCCTGGCGAAGTGTTGTCCCATGAGTACCTCTATTGGGTGGGTTGCGCCGGATCGTTTGATGACAAGAATAAAAAGGTCACGCAGTCAATGGCCAAACTTCTCAAGCGCGCAGGCATTGACGTAGCGATCTTGGGACCCAGCGAAATGTGCACGGGAGACTCGGCGAGGCGTTCGGGTAACGAGTACTTATTCCAGATGCTGGCAATGCCCAATGTTGACATGCTCAACGGTATGGGTGTCAAGAAAATCATCACCCAATGTCCACATTGTTTCAACACTTTGGCTAATGAGTACCCACAACTCGGTGGAAAATACGAAGTCATTCACCACACCCAGTTGTTGGAACAGCTGATTGATAGTGGACAACTTGACGTCAGTAACGCAACACTTGAAGAGCGCATTACGTATCACGACTCGTGCTATCTCGGTCGACATAATGATGTGTACTTAGCCCCACGTAAAGTTGTGGCTTCAATCAAGGGCATCGAAGTTGTCGAGATGCAACGCAACGGCACCACTGGAATGTGCTGTGGCGCCGGTGGCGCACGGATGTGGATGGAAGAGACCATCGGTACCAAGGTCAACGATGAGCGCGCCCGTGAGGCAATTAGTACTGGCGCTAGTCGCGTGGCGACAGCCTGTCCTTTCTGCTACATCATGCTTGATGACGGAGTCAAGGGTGCTGGCGTTGAGGAAGATCAAGTCAAAGTGGCAGACATTTCCATCCACTTGTTGGAAGCGATTGAAAACGGCGAACGCCTATTAGCCAATCCCCCAACCCCACTTCTGGGTCGTTAATTCCTTAGAGGGTTAGATGGCTGTACACCAAAGATCGCAGTTGCTCGATGCCCACACCTTTACTGGCGCTGACCCACACAATGTCGCCTGGTTCCAACATGCATCCAGCAGCAAGATCTTTCTTGCGCGTCGCCCTTTTCGCTGATTTCACCTTGTCATGTTTCGTGGCGACGACCGTGTGCGGGATCTCGCTGGCACGCAACCATGTCAGCATCTGAACATCAAGTTTTGTAGGACCGATTTCTCCGTCAACAAGAACAAAAACATTGACTAACTCTTCTCGATCGAGCAAATAACCCTCAATCATTTTTTGCCAACCTTGTTTCACTCGTCCTGGGACGGCGGCATAGCCATAGCCCGGTAAGTCAACCAAGGTACTGCCATTCGGCATTGAAAAAAGGTTGATGAGCTGCGTGCGGCCAGGGGTCTTTGACACGCGTGCCAACTGTTTGTGGTTTGCCAAAGCATTAATCAACGATGACTTGCCCACATTTGAGCGTCCGACCACGGCAACTTCGGCAGGAGAATTCGGGAGCGTCTTGGCGTCAACCGCCGACGTCACAAAGGTCAGTTGGAGTGGCC
Organism: Actinomycetes bacterium; assembly: GCA_037147055.1. Classification (GTDB taxonomy): domain Bacteria; phylum Actinomycetota; class Acidimicrobiia; order Acidimicrobiales; family Ilumatobacteraceae; genus Casp-actino8. Next base: position 124 of record JBAWVW010000066.1, on the reverse strand, counting down.
CAGTCATGCCCCGCAGTGTACGGAGAAAACGAACGTCTCCCTGAGTGACTACTTTGCCTTCTCATCGTTGCGAAAGTTTTCGAAGTAACGGCTAGGAGTTGGACCCCTTTGACCGTGATACTTC
>JBAWVW010000065.1:0-10252 GCA_037147055.1 Actinomycetes bacterium | reverse complement strand
CGTTTGCCACCACTTTGCGGATGCCGGGTCAAAGAGATCAGATGCGCCAGATGTCAGTGATTTCGGCCCTCGATGTGCTGAGAAAACATCTGTTGTCTGGTCGGTAGAGCATCTAAAAGTTTTTTCAGATTGTGTTAGTTTGTGGCTGGCATCAGCCTGTCGTGGCCCGAATTATGTCTCTGACTGGGGGTCATGATGTTTGCTGTTGAGGTGTGTCCGTTGCCGACTACGGGTGGAGCGACTGGTGTTGCTGTCGCTGCGCTTTTTCTGTTGGTTCTTGGGGTCATAGTCGCTCGTTGGACTCGAGCTTCTGCGGGTCGGGTGTCGTTCGTTGCGGTGGTTCCGTTGCTTCTTTTAGGAATCGGGGCAGTGTCTGCTCAATCATCGTCGACTTCATGTGATTCCTCGTCGGTGACGACGACTTCAACAACTTTGGCGCCGTTGAATCAGAATCTGATTCTGGAAATTGACACATCGTTCGCAACTTTGGGAACAGATCTTGTGTATGAGTTGGGTCTCTTTGGCGACGTTGATGTGCGTGTCGACTGGGGTGACGGATCGCCTGATGATGATGTATCAGTCGCTGGACCATTCGCACATACGTATGCGACATCAGGCCAATACACGATCACGGTCAGTGGATCATTGACAGGACTTGGTGGAAACGCAAGCCCTCTGTCTGGAGCGGAGTACCTCACCGCAGTGACTTCATTCGGAGACCTTGGCATCGAATCATTGGCTTACGCATTTTATGGTTCCGAAAATTTGGTTAATGTCCCAGCAGTTCTCCCCGCCACCGTCACTGATATGAGTGCGATGTTCCGGGATGCGTCGTCGTTTGATCAGAGTTTGAGTTCTTGGGACACGGCAAACGTCACCAATATGGGAATGATGTTCTACTATGCGTTCTCGTTTGATCAGAGTTTGAGTTCTTGGGACACGACCACCGTCACCGATATGAGTGCGATGTTCTACTATGCGTCGTCGTTTGATCAAAGTCTCGGTGCATGGGACATTGGTCTTGTCGACAACATGGGAAGCATGCTTGACAACAGTGCATTGTCAGTTGCTAATTACGATGCGACACTCATCGGTTGGGAGGATGGACCCAAGCAAAATAACGTCACTTTAGGAGCGTTGGGTTTGTCGTTTAGTTCGTTGGGATCAGACGCGAGGCTGTCCCTGAATTGTTTTTCGTATTGGCAATTTAGTGGCGACAGTCCAGCATTTGTCCCATCGTCAATTGATGGTGCCCAGATAGTCCCCATGGGTTGTTGATTCGCCGTGATCGTGCTGATGTGGGGCTCTCGCTCACTGGTGTGGCTGGTCCAACTGAGCAAGAGGGTCAAGCAGTGGGCACAGTGTGTGTCGGAATTGCCCTTCCAGGCGAACCAGCGTTTGCCACCACTTTGCGGATGCCGGGTCAAAGAGATCAGATGCGCCAGATGTCGGTGATTTCGGCTCTCGATGTGCTGAGAAGGCGTTTGCTTGCCGGCTAGGCAAAGATTGCGTCCCTCAGGGCGGGCGGGCTAGTAACCTTTAAAGTGCTTGCCCTCGTAGCTCAGCTGGATAGAGCAATGGACTTCTAATCCATCGGTCGTACGTTCGAATCGTGCCGAGGGCGCACATCAAAACGGGTTTGACCTGATGAAATCGGTCTTTTTACTCGTACACTTTGGCGACTGTTCCGGCGGTCATTCATTCTTAAATGCCGGCGATTACTGATTGAGGTCTGCGTGAAGTTCAAGAAGGGTGACACTGTTATCTACCCTCAGCACGGAGCGTGCAAGGTGGAATCGATCAGCAAGCAAGACCCATTGAATACTGGCAAGGTCCAGGATTATTTGGTGCTGCGTACCGTCATTGGTGAAATGACTTTACGAGTCCCTATGTCCAAAGTTGATGAGGTCGGCGTTCGTCCACCAGTGTCCCCAGATGAACTTGAAGATCTTGTCGCAGTGTTAGCTAAGGCTGACCCACGCGTCCCCAGCAACTGGAGTCGCCGTTTCAAGAATCACCAAGAAAAACTCAAGAGCGGCGATGTGTATCAGGTAGCCGAAGTTGTTCGTAACTTGGCGGCGCGTAATCGGGACGCATCTTTGTCCGCTGCTGAGCGAACAATGTACGAGCGGGCGCGTGTCAATCTGATCTCTGAAATCGCTCCAGCGCTCAAGGTCACCACTGACGAAGCCGAGCAGTATCTTGACGATGCACTCGCAAAAGGTGTCCTCAAGCCGGTCAAAGTCGTTAAGGCCGTTAAGGCGCTGGCCCCCAAAGTTGAAGTTGCACCAAAAGAAGACGACGACGACTTGGATGACGATGACGACTTCATGGAAGAAGCCAAGCCCGTCAAGGCCGCTCCTGCGAAGAAGGCTGCCGCTGAGAAGAAGCCCGCCCCGGTGAAGGAGGAGGCTCCAGCCAAGGCTGCCCCTGTGAAGAAGGCGACTCCAGTCAAGGCTGCCGTTGAGAAAAAGACTGCCGCTCCCAAGGATGTCGAGCCTGCCAAGGCTGCGCCCGCGAAGAAGGCAGTGGCAAAGAAGCCCGAAGCCAAGAAAAAGTAGTTCTCCTCGGGTAGCTCACCCGTTTCACTTGTGCACAATCTTGGTTAGCGTGCGTGCAATGATGAAGCGTGCAGTGATTACTCGTGAAGAACTGAGCGTCCATATCCAGAGCGGCGACATTGAGACCGTGATCATGGGTTTTGTTGATCGCTACGGTCGTTTAGTTGGCAAGCGGGCGACTGGCAGTTTCTTTCTCGATCACGTGGCTGATCACGGAACTGAAAATTGCGACTATCTCTTGACTTGCGATATTGACAATCAACCTGAGGTTGGCTTTCGCTTTTCAAGCTTCGATCTGGGCTATGGAGATATGTTGGCCCGGGCTGATTGGGAGACCATTCGCATTGCCTCGTGGTTGCCCAAGACAGCGATCATCATGTGTGATTTATTCGCTGGCACTTCTGGGGAGATGGTCGCCGTTGCGCCACGTTCAATCTTGCGCCAGCAAGTTGAACACGCCGCTTCCATGGGTTTCTTAACACTGCTTGGTAGTGAGATTGAGTTCTTTCTATTTCATGACTCATACGATGAAGCAAAGAAGAACGGCTACGCATCGTTGCGACCGCATTCGGCATGGGCACAGGATTACAACATCCTGCAGACGACGCGCGATGAATACATCGTCGGAGCGATTCGCTCAGCCATGGAGTTATCGGGCGTGCCCGTTGAGTTCTCTAAAGGTGAGGCTGGTGCCGGACAGCATGAGATCAACTTGTCATATTCGACAGCGATTGAGATGGCTGATCGTAATCACTTGTACAAAAATGCTGCCAAAGAAATCGCTGCCGCTCACGGACGCTCCATCACCTTTATGGCTAAGCCCGATTTCAATGATGTGGGCTCGTCGTGTCATATCCATGCCAGTTTGTGGTCGCTGGACGGTCAGACTTCCGTCTTCGCCGATCCCACTGATGCATTGGGTATGAGTCAGGTCTTTAAACAATTTTTGGCAGGCCAAATTCATACGGCGCGCGAGTTCTCTTTGTTATGGGCCCCAACGATCAATAGCTATCGCCGTTTTCAACCCGGTTCGTGGGCTCCAACAGGCATTGGTTGGGGCGTAGATAATCGCACCTTGGGTTTCCGTCAGGTCGGACATGGCAACGCAACGCGAGTGGAGAATCGCATTCCGGGTGCCGACGCCAATAGTTATCTGGCATTCGCTGGCACGATTGCTGGCGGCTTGTACGGCATCAAAAATCAGTTGACTCTTGGCGAACCCTTTGTGGGCAATGGATACGAGGATTCAAGTGTGGGTCGGATTCCTTGGAACCTCCCTGATGCAATCGCGCTATGGCGTGACAGTGACATAGCGCGTGAATGTTTTGGCGAGGAAGTGCATCATTGGATTCTGCGTTCAGCGCAAAGTGAATGGGAAGCCTTCAATCGCACCGTCACCGATTGGGAAAAGAATCGCTACTTCGAGCGAATCTGAGTTTTTACTTCGAACTGACCAAGTGGGCAGTATCGTCGAAGCATAAAGAACGGAGAACTTCATGGGTCGTCTACAAGGAAAAGTCGCAATCATCACTGGTGGTTCATCAGGTCTCGGTCGCGTCGGTGCAGAACTCTTCGCCCGTGAAGGCGCGCAAATTGTTATCGCTGACGTTGTTGATGGTGATGAAGTGGTGGACGCCATTGACGCTGCGGGTGGTGAAGCAACATTTGTGCGCTGCGATGTCAGCGATGAAGGTTCTGTTGAAGCAGCAGTACAGCACGCCGTTGAGACCTTCGGCGGACTACACATTTTGTATAACAACGCCGGCGTGATGCTCAGCGATGATGACGGTCCGACGAACACATCTGTCGAGACCTACCAACGCACCATGGATATCAATGTTTTAGGCACGCTGCTCGGATGTCGCTACGCCATTCCTGCAATGTTGGCAAGTGGTGGTGGATCGATCGTGAATGTGGCAAGTTTCGTAGCTCACATGGGCGCGGCTACTCCGCAAGTGGCCTACACCGCCTCTAAAGGGGCGGTATTAGCGATGACTCGCGAAATTGCGGTTATTTATGCTCGTCAAGGAATTCGTGCGAATTCGTTGTGTCCTGGACCGATTATGACGCCCATGTTGGCGAAGTTTCTCAGTGATGATGAAAAACGTCAGCGCCGACTAGTGCATATTCCGATGGGTCGCTTTGGCGATGCAAGTGAAATCGCTAACGGAGCGCTCTTTCTTGCATCTGATGAGAGCAGTTGGATGACGGGTCAATCATTAATTATTGATGGCGGCATCACGGCGGCCTACGTCACTCCACAGTGATCTAGCCCAGAGTGACCAATCCGTGAGCGGTCATGATTGTGGCACTCAGTTTCGCTTCATCGTCATAGTTCAAAGTGATATTTACTTGATCATCGCCCAATAGTGCAGAGTCACTCACTGCGGAGAGCATCAAGTCAATTGTTCGCGGCTGCGGGTGAAAGAGATCCAAGGTCACTAGCGTGCCACCAGTTGCGAGGCTTTCTGTCGGATGTATGGTGCGTCCCCAATCAATAAAGAATGGCAACACTCCTCCTTCGGGAATCGGCAATGTAGCCAAGGTGAGTTCCCACTCCAACATCACGCCGTCGGGTCGTTGACGACTCATTGAATGAACTTCACCTGGATTAAAACCACTTTCGCGAGCAGCGTTTACGACATCGCCGAGGGCACGTTGTGGGGACGCACACCAAGCCACCAACTTGGGTGACGCGAGGTCATCAATGCCGAATGGGCGGGGAGCGATTGGCGTGGGTTGCGCAGGGTCGGGGCCGATGATTTCGAGGTATGTACGCGGGCCCAATCCGAGCAAGGCGTTGAAAGTGCCGAGTCCAAGATGGGCTCCGCCAGGGGTCGGGGCAACCCCGAAACGTGACTCAATGTCCGCGACGGCACTCGCTAAATCCGGGGTCGCGTACACAAGATGGTCAATATGTAGGTTCTTGCTCATGGTGGTACCTCAGAGCCTGACAAACTAGGAGGCATGTCACAAACTCCTGAAGATGCAACTGGGCCAATTCCTGTGATTGGCACCGGGCCAAAAGTCGCTTTCCTCGGTCTTGGAGTCATGGGTGCCCCCATGGCGGGCCACTTGGCCGCCGCCGATTATCAAATCACGGTCTATAACCGCAACCCAAATAAGGCCTTGGCCTGGGTCGCCCTCAATCGAGGTTTCGCCAAGCCAACGGCCGCCGAAGCGGTTGAAGGTGCTGACTTCGTGATGATGTGCGTGGGCAACGATGACGATGTTCGCTCTGTCGTCATGGGTGCAACAGGCACCGGAGTTGGTGGAGCGCTGGGAGCCATGAAGCCCGGATCAATTTTGATTGACCACACAACAGCGTCTGCTGATCTGGCACGAGAATTGTCTGCGGCGTGCGCTGAGCGTGGAGTTGGTTTTGTTGATGCTCCGGTATCGGGTGGTCAGGCTGGGGCGCAGAATGGCGCTCTGACGATCATGTGTGGCAGTGACGATGAAGCTGTATTCCAGCGCGCCAAGGCTGCCATAGCGCCTTATACGCGTGCCTGCGAACGACTTGGGGGAGCAGGCGCGGGCCAACTAACCAAGATGGTGAATCAGATCTGCATTGCAGGTCTCGTGCAAGGTTTGGCCGAAGGAGTCAACTTTGCTCAGCGGGCTGGTCTTGATGTTGACAAGGTTGTTGGGGTCATCGGTCAAGGTGCTGCCGCCAGTTGGCAAATGGAAAATCGTGCCTCAACAATGGGTCGCGGGGAGTTTGAATTTGGGTTCGCCGTTGAATGGATGCGCAAGGATCTTGGGATCTGTTTGGATGAGGCCCAACGCAATGGTGCTCGTCTACCAATGACCGCTGTGATTGACCAGTTTTACGCGCAAGTGATGGCCCGTGGTGGTCAGCGTTGGGATACCAGCAGTCTGGTACACCTATTACAAAATGACTAACCCTCGGAGTCGTGAGCGTTGAATAGCGAACCTCTAGGCTCATGATGTTGCACAAAGATGTATTGGGGGGTACGGCATGAGTCGCGAAAAATTAGTGGTCATGGCCGAGAGAACAATCGCTCATAATAAGGCTGGCACGGTTCATCTGACTGAATCTGTGACGACGATTCCGGCTTCAAATTATTTTGACCCCGAGCGTTGGCAGAAAGAAGTCGACTTGATTTTTAAGCGCGTTCCATTGCTACTTGCAATGACCGCAGAAATCAAAGAAGTGAATTCGTATAAAGCGATTGAAGTCGTTGGGATGCCGATCCTGATTTCGCGTGGTGCAGATGGTGTGGCGCGGGCCTTCGTCAACATGTGTAGTCATCGTGGAGCAATGTTGGTCGATCCAGGTGTGGGCACAGCGCGCCGATTTGCCTGTCCGTATCACAACTGGACATATAACCAAGAGGGGGCCCTCGTCGGGATATTCAAGCAGGATGATTTCGGTGAATTAGACACTTCGTGTTTAGGTTTGACGCAGTTGCCGATTGCCGAGCGCGCAGGCTTGATTTGGGTGACATTGTCACCAACCTCAACATTGGATATGGACGCGTTTTTTGCTGGCTACGACGAACTCTTGGAGTTCTGTGGCTTTGCGCAAATGAATCATTTTGGAACCCGCATTTTGGCTGGGCCAAACTGGAAGATTTCTTTTGATGGCTACGTCGATTTTTATCATCTTCCAATTCTGCATAAGAACACTTTTGGTCCGGACATGTCGCCGGACGCTTTATTCCATCGTGTCGGACCACATCAGCGGGTAACAGGACCGCGTGGCAATTGGGCGAAACTGGAAGATCGACCGACCTCGGAATGGCCAGAGTCAGTTTTGACCGGTGGGGTGTGGAGTATTTTCCCTCACGGTTCGATCGCTGGATTCGAAATCTTGGGACACAAGTTTTATCAAGTCGGACGCGTCTTTCCTGGTGCTACTGCCGAGGAATCGGTAACCCACTTGGATTTCATCTCGACTGCGCCACTGACGGAGGAATTCATTGAAGCGGCTAATCAGCAGATCGCCTTTTTAGAGAATGTTGTGCGTGATGAGGATTATGCGACTGGACTCAAGATTCAGCGCACGGTGAAAACTGGAGCGAAAAAGGTTTTGCACTTTGGTCGTAACGAAGGTGGAGCGCAATATGTGCACGGCTGGTTGGATGCATTGCTGAAAACTTCCGACGATGACTTAAATGACCTTTTCCGTACGGGTATCGATGCCGGTCGAATTACGAATTACTGATTCGGTCGGTCATGAACTTTGCGACTGTTAGCGCCATTGTCGATCCGTTGGAAGAAATAATTTTGATGGGACGCCGACCATGACTGGTGTTGGATTGTGTTTACCGCAACTGGGCACTCACGTTCGGGCTGACATTGTCGCTGAGTTTGCTCGTCGGGCCGAGGCAATGGGGTATGAAGCGTTATGGGTGCAAGATCACTTCATGTATCCGGAAAAGCCGATTCGTGGATATGGCGGAACCGATCGCTTGCCTCCTCACCAATACAAGTCGGTTTTCGCGCCGACCGAGATGTTGGCTTTTGTCGCTGGCATCACCTCGCAGGTTCGTTTAGGAACAAGCATTCTGGTTGCGGGTAATCACTGGCCAGTTCCCTTGGCGCAACGCCTGGCCACGATCGATCACATGTGTAACGGTCGCTTGATTGTCGGACTCGGTGTGGGTTGGAATGCTGAAGAACACATTGCGTCTGGCACAGAGATCGAAACTCGTGGTCGTCGAATGGATGATTTCATTCCGGCGATGTTGGCCTGCTGGCAAGAAGATCCGGTTTCGTATGACGGACCTATCTTTTCAATACCGAGTTCGTTCGTTAATCCCAAGCCGATACAAAGTCCGCGCCCGAAATTGTTGTCGGGAATGTGGTCGCCAGATGGCATGGCGCGCACTGCAAAGTGGTTTGACGCGTGGAACCCTGCGGGTATGCCGATCGGCAAGGTGCAAAAGATCGTGACTGGTCTCAATGAGCAACGTTCGGCTGAACAAAAGCCGCTTGAGGTTTACTATCGCTCATTTATCCAAGGTCCACTTGCGCCTCGTGCCGACGACGGAGACAACATGGCAGCACTTGTTGCTGACGCCACCGCTTGTCGTGATGCTGGCTTTGTGGAGTTGACTCTTGAACACAACTTTTGGCAGGACATCGAGAAACCCGAAGATTGGCTTGATGTCCCCGAACGTTTCTTACCAGTGGTTGAAGCCGCACGAGGCTAGGTGACCTGATGAAAACTTGGCTGATCGCTCTTGTGGCTGTCATTGCCGCTGGTTGCACTGGGGGTGTGCAGAATTCCGAAAGTTCGGATACGAGTTTCCTTGTATCTACTTCTTCAGCCGCCACAGTTGTGCCGACGACGGTAGTGAAGACAACTGTTCCACAGACAACAACTTCGCAAGCGCCCACATCAACTATTCCAGGTTGCGAAATCTTTGTAGATTCGATTTGCCCGTCCAATGGGGTTGATCCGCGTCTTGCATGTTTACCCAATTGCGATGGTGTGGATTTCACTGGCATGGTCGCACCAGGACTGGATTTTTCTGCTTACTCATTTGAAGGAGCTAATTTCACCGATGCAATTTTGATCGGATCTGGGGGCCAGTACACGAATTTTCAAGATGCAGTTTTTGCAGGAGCAGATTTGTCCAAAAGTAATTTTAATGGAATCTGTTTTCCAGAAAAGATGCGTCAAGTCAATTTTGACGAAGCTACGTTCTACAAAGTTGAATTTTGTGGTTCCGATTTGCGAGGGGCGACATTCATCGACGCTGGACTTCTGGCTGCGTGTTTCATTAGGTCTGATTTGACAGGCGTTGACTTCACTGGTGCAGGAACAATTACTGAAGAGACTTACGAGGGAATGGGTTTTTATGGCGTTGGATTTTATGGAACAACTATCATTGATGTGCGGCCATCTATGAATTTTGGTCCAACTAAAGAAGATGCATCACAATCAGTTCCCGATGGCTTTGAAGGTTGTTTCTAGTTTCGGTTAACTCTGTTGCACCCCTGAAGTAATCTTTGGTTGTCGACTTCCCACGACATTTAGTTTGAAAATTACTTGATTGTCAATGTAGGGAGGTGAAGTCCATGAATAGTTCAAGTGTCCTTGATCGAGTCCGCAACTTAAGTAGCGTCGATTTTTCTTCGCAATCTGTTGCTGAATTGCGAGAGTCAAATATCGCTATTCGTCATGTACGTTCCTGGCTTGATGCAATGCAGTCGCAGATCATTGAAGCCATGAAATCCGCCTCCCTCGCTCACGAATCGGTGATGCCCGAAGTTGAACTCATCCGTGAGAGCGGATTGTCCGGCTCTGATGTGCGCAAAGTGATGGCCCGAACCGAAACCATTGGATTCATCCCCACATTCGGCGAGGCATTGGCCGAAGGCAATGTTACTTCCGCTCATGTTGATGCTCTGTCAAACGGCCTCAAGACAATGGGCGAGCAATCTGAGCGATTAGTTGAACGTGCCTCCGCCCTCTTGGAGACTGCACAAACGATGACTGCTGATGAGTTTTCTCAGTTCGTCAAGCACACCGTGCGCTCCCTCACGGATGACGGTGGCGTCAGTCGCTTTGAGAAGCAGCGCCGTCAGACCTTCCTTCGTCACTGGGTCGACGCCGATGGCATGACCAACCTCTTTGGCAAGTTTGACCCCGAGCGTGGTTCTATCTTGACCGCACTGCTTGATGCCGGAGTCGAAGCGATGTTTCACTCTGGCGA
>JBAWVW010000064.1:0-10323 GCA_037147055.1 Actinomycetes bacterium | reverse complement strand
GCTGCTTAGCCTCGTTACGCCCCAGTACCAATCGGGCATGAGACACCCATTCCGCCGATTCCGCAATATCCATTGGGATTCTTTGCGAGATATTGCTGATGATAAGGCTCGCCGTAATACCACTCGCCCATGACGGCTATTTCTGTCGTGATCGTTCCATACCCAGCCTCATTGAGTTTTGTTTGAAACAAAGCGCATGAGGCCTGCGCGACATCCATTTGCGAAGCAGTGGTGGTGTAAATCGCGCTGCGATACTGCGAGCCCATGTCATTGCCTTGTCGCATGCCTTGAGTCGGATTGTGATTTTCCCAAAACACTTTGAGTAACGATTCGTAACTGATCACGGTGGGATCGTAAATCACAAAAAAAACTTCAGCATGACCTGTCAAACCTGAACAGTTCTCTTCGTAGGTGCAGTTTGGTGTGTAACCACCGGCATAGCCAACAGCAGTTGAAAAGACACCAGGCAACTGCCAAAAGATACGCTCGGCCCCCCAGAAACAGCCCATACCAAAGACGGCGGTTTCGCAACCTGTTGGCCACGGTCCGCGCAGTGGTGCATCAAGAACAAAATGCTTCTCAGGTACCGGCATGGTCTGATCGGTGCGACCAGGCAAGGCATCTTGTGGGCTGACCATCTCATTGTTCCTTTTGGAAAAAAGCATGAACAGATGTTACGCCCCTACGGGAGAAGTAGTTTTGTCCTGTGCCGATAATTCGTAATCTTGCCCTCACCGATATTGACGCCATCATGGCTATTAACGAAGAGAATGTTCCCGCAGTGGGTCAAGAGACTCGAGAAGCGATGCTGCAGATTTTCAGTCAATGCAATATCGCCATTGGTGCCGAAGTAGACGGCAACTTAGTTGGCTTTTGTATGCTCCTGCCCCCGCAATCAACCTACGCCAGTCCAAATTACCTTTTCTTTTGTGAGAACTACGAGAACTTTATTTACTTGGATCGCGTGGCGATGACCAGTTCACATCAAGGCCGAGGAATCGGAAAACTGCTGTATCGCGAGGTTGAATCGCGAACCGAAGCCCCATGGTTCACCTTAGAAGTGAACGTCCAACCCCCCAATGAAGGCTCATTGAGATTTCATGCTCGCGAGGGTTTCGTTGAGGTCGCTCAACTAGAAACAAGACCAGGGAAAATCGTCAGCCTGATGGCTAAAAAACTTCACTAAAAACTATGAACGACGGTCCTGCAAAAATCGAAACTTGTCGCGCACTTCCTGGACTTGATTCCCCGTGACCTCGGCGTACAGAATGCACTCTTCCCCAGATTTTCCTTCTGCCAAAGTTTCACCGAGTGGATCAAAGATGCGACTGTCACCGCTGTACACCAGTGATCCACCAATCCCGACACGATTGCACCCGATGACATACGCCTGATTCTCAATGGCACGTGCCTCGAGCAGAGTCAACCAATGTGTGCGTCTTGCCTCAGGCCAATTTGCTGGTACTAGATAGACATCAGTGTCGTCAGCAAGTTTCCAAAATTCGTCAGCGAACCGCAAGTCGTAACACACAAAGAGTGTGACTCGTAATCCCTCAACATCAACCATGACAAATTCCGAACCAGAACGAATATATCGGTCTTCGCCACCATAAGTAAAAGGATGAATTTTGCGATAACGATGTTCCACACCCTGCGGACTCACTAAAACAAAGGTGTTGGCAGGTCGAGCGTCATCGCTATCTACAGCGATTTCGGGACATGTTCCCCCAATCCATATGCCGTGTTCTATAGCCATCGAAACTAAGAACGCAGAAGATGGTCCGCCTTGAGGTTCAGCGAAGTTCTCTTCTTGAACAGCAAAACCAGTGGAGAATGTCTCAGCCAACAACACCAGTTTGGCTCCATTAAGTTCTGCCTCAGCAATCAGCACTGCCAGATGATTGAAGTTTGCTTGTCGATCGCACCAAGCGATGTCATGTTGTATTGCTGCAATTTTCATGACAAGCCTTTCAGTCGCAAGATCGCTTCGTAATCAACTCTAAACGCTGAAACTCACATCGCAGGAAAGAGAAGGTGAGATATGACTGTGGGGCCGATGTGCTTAAGATCTTCTCAGATTCGGACTTTCCCACTAGGCAAGTTCAGACTCAACGGCATCAAGCAGTCCACTCGCCCCAAAACGAAATGTTTGGGGCGTTGCCCAGTCCTGACCCATCACGGCATCTGCAAGTTCGAGGTACCCACGGGCATCGTCAACAGTCCTTATTCCCCCCGACGGTTTTAGACCGACTGCACGACCCGAAGCACGAATGGTGTCAAGCATGATCATGACTGCATCTGGTGTGGCTGAGGTGCGGGTCTTGCCAGTCGATGTCTTGATGAAGTCAGCGCCGGCACTAATAGCCATGTGAGCAGCACGTTCAATCAAGATTGGATCCACTAATTCTCCCGTTTCAAGAATGACCTTCAACAAACTTGGCGCAGGCACGACGTTGCGAATCGCTGACAACATCACAATGACAGTTGACTCATCGCTGCGTTGCAGCGCCGTATATGGCAAAACAAGATCAATCTCATCAGCACCAGCGATTAAAGCATCAACTGTTTCATTGATAGTCGCTGCTACCTCGCCATCACCACTAGGAAAGTTGACAACTGTTGCAACTTGGATCGGTGAATCGGTCAATAGCGATTTGCAAAGTCCAACAAATCTTGGCCAAACGCAAACAGCTGCGGTGTGACCCCACGGACCGCTAGCTCGCGCACATAAAGTTCTTATATCTTCTGGGGTGCAACCATCGTTGAGATTGGTGAGATCAATCAACGATAAAATTCGTTGAGCAAGCAAACGCTTTTCGTTCACGAAACAAAACCAACCAAGTTTTCAGGTCCGAAAGATGTTGGCAACAACTGTTCCATAGTGAAGACGGCACGAATCCCGTCTGGCCCGCAGGCATAGATGGGCGTATCCGATTTTGCGAACTCGCGAACTCTTTGCCGACAACCACCACAACAAGTTCCGACATCAGCGCTATCGCAAATGGTGACCAAAACGGCGATCTCCGTATCTCCTCCGGCAACCATCGCCGCTATAGCCCCAGCCTCTGCGCAACTCCCCACTGGGTAAGCAGCATTCTCCACATTGCAACCAACATAAATCTTCCCTGTGGGAGTCAGGATTGCCGCCCCGACAAGAAAATGCGAATACGGCGCATATGCACGGGCCTGCACATCTTGAGCGGCCAGAAATAATTCGCGAACTCGGTGTTCAGAGGGGCTATCGGTGAAGTTGATCGCAGGTTGGCTCACGCGACAACCTTATGACACCATCGGATGTGTAAACATGACTTCTGATGAAAAGAAGTATTTTGAGTTTGTGGAGTTGGTTTGCTCTTGGTGTGATCGTCATTGTTTGGACCCCCATCGTTTTTGTCGTGTGGATCGCCACCATGCCGTTCGATAAGGGCCGTTACGCAACGGGATACACCTTTCGCCGCCTGTGCGTTCTGCACCAGTGGTTGAATCCGATGTGGAAGTTCAAGACAAGTGGTCAACTTCCTGTCAACAAACGAAATCCCTATGTCATGGTTTCTAACCATGAAAGCTTTGTTGACATGTTGCTGCTAAGTCACTTGAAGATGGAGATGAAATACCTCAGCAAGGAATCAATTTTACGAATTCCTTTGGTGGGTTGGATGATGAAAATGTCAGGCGATGTTTCTTTGCTGCGCGGAGATCGTTCAAGTGGCGCAGCGGCTCTCGTCGTGTGCGAAAAATGGCTCAAGCGAAAAATGTCTGTGATGATTTTTCCTGAGGGAACGAGAAGTTCCGATGGCGAAATGCGTGGCTTTAAGGATGGGGCATTTGTTCTGGCGATTCGCACCCAAACACCGATGTTGCCCGTCGTCGTTCACGGCACTCGTTCCGCGTTACGCAAGAGCGACTGGCGCATGGGTGATGCCAAAGCCGAAGTTCGGGTTCTTGAGATCATTGAGACAACTGGAATGACTCTCGACGATGTGCCCGCGTTGCGCGAAAGAGTTCGTGATGTCATGATCGCCGAGATCGCCAAAATGCGCCTCGCCGCTTAAAAATCAGCGACCCGAATGTCCGAATCCGCCACCACGATTGGCGCCATCAAGAGTGTTCACTTCATTCCACAGCACTGATGCAACTGGCTGGATCACCAGTTGGGCGATCCGATCACCACGCATGATTTTGTACGGATTACGCGGATCAGTATTCACCAAAATCACTTTGATCTCGCCCCGATAAGCAGAATCGATCAGGCCCGGACTATTTAAGACGGTGACGCCATTTTTTAGAGCCAAACCACTGCGGGGAAGCACGAAACCTGCGTAACCGCCGGGAATCGCCACTGAAATACCTGTCGGCATCAAAACCCGACCTCCCGCTGGGGCAATGCTGACCTCTTCGCGGGCCACCAAATCAAGGCCTGCATCCCCTTCATGGGCATAGGCCGGTAGATCAAGTTGTTTGTCAATCCGTACCACGGAAACGGTCAATTGCGGTTCATCCATACCTAGACGATAGGCGTTGGTGGCAAAGTTTGAAAATGGAGCATTGATAGAACGCCACAGCGATGGCGTATCGTTTGAGTTGTGCTTGTGTGGATGGACTTGGAGATGACGGGACTGATACCCGAAAAGGATGTCATAGTCGAAATCGCCACGATCATCACTGATGATCAACTCAATGTCATCGCCGAAGGCCCAGACATTGTCATCCACCATTCTGATGAAGTTCTCGCCATCATGGACAAGTTCGTCGTTGACATGCATACCAAATCAGGGCTACTGACACTGATCCGCGAATCTACGGTGACCCTTGAGCAGGCTGGTCAACAGACCTTGGAGTTTATTAAGACTCACGTCCCCGAGGCGCGCACTATCCCTCTGTGTGGAAACTCCATCGGAACTGATCGACGATTTCTCGCACGATATTTACCGGAAATAGAAAATCACTTGCATTATCGTTCGGTTGACGTCAGCACCATCAAAGAATTAGTGAAACGTTGGTACGCAGGAAGCGACAATGTCCGCGAATTCAAAGTTGGTAAACACCGTGCCCTTGATGACGTTCATGAGAGCATCGCGGAATTACGCTTCTACCGCGAGAAAGTTTTTATTCCATGACCGAAGTAGTCCCCCGACCACTTAAACAAGAGCAACTGCCAGCGAGTGACGAGATCCTAGAGATCGCTCCTGGTGTGTTGCGCGCCCAATTGCCGATCTCAATTCCAGGTCTCGGTCACGTCAATATGTACATTCTTGAAGATGAACGCGGCGTGACATTGGTGGACCCTGGTCTGCCAGAAAAAAGTAGTTACGAAGTCGTCAAGAAACGACTCGATCAAGTAGGTGTTCCTCTCAAGCGAGTGCATTCAGTGATTGTCACCCACAGCCATCCCGACCACTTCGGCGGAGCTCATTGGCTACAGGCCGATACGGGTTGCGACATCATCACTCATGAAAAGTTTCGTGTGTTTTGGGATCCCTCAGAACCACCTGATGCAGATATTGACGATGTAGAAATGCGTTCCAAGCCACGCATGCCATGGGATGCTCCTCCTTGGGGTGGACCAGGTATGGAGATTCCTTGGAAACGACGCGCCCGGATCGCTGTCACTCGCAAAATACCGCGCCTCTTGCGGTTGCCAACGCCGACAGTGCGCCTGGCTGATGCACAGCACTTTCGTTTTGCCCGTCGTGATTGGGTGGCGGTACACACTCCAGGCCACACTGCGGATCACTTATGCCTCTTTGACCCAGAACATGGTCTGATGCTCTGTGGCGATCATGTTTTACCTACGATCACGCCCCATATCAGCGGACTCATTCGCGCCAAGGACCCGCTCAACTTATTCTTTGAGTCCCTAGACAAAGTGGCAACCTTTGGACCGCAAGTGAAATTAGCTCTACCCGCCCATGGCAACGTCTTTAGTGACCTTGCAGGCCGTGCCAATGAAATTAAGGAACATCATGTGGGTCGCCTACAACGGTTACGCGATGCCTGTATTGAACTTGGTCGCCCGGCAACAGTGATGGACATGTCCACCTACCTCTTCTCACCTCGCTCGCAGGGCGGTATGGCCGACAGTGAGACGTTTGCCCACTTGGAACATTTGCGTTTAACAGGTGAAATGGAACGCACTGAATCCAATGGTCGTTACCAATACAACCTCAAGGATTAATCCGTTTTAGGCTGTGGATGTGACCGCCCCAGCAAATGTTCTATTGATCACCCTGGATCAATTCCGTGGTGATGCTTTATCGTGCGCAAGTCACCCTTTGGTCAAGACCCCACATCTCGATGCATTGGCAAGTGCAGGTGTGCGTTTCGCACACCACTACACCCAATCCACACCGTGTGCACCAGGGCGCGCTGGTTTGTACACGGGGATGTACCAAATGAATCATCGCGTCGTGGCTAACGGCACTCCTCTTGACGATCGTTTTGACAATGTGGCACGCCTGGCACAACGATCTGGACGGCAAGGAGCACTTTTCGGTTACACCGATCAATCTGTTGATCCGCGCATCACACAGCATGCCGATGATCCACGGCTGCAAACATATGAGGGGCTACTGCCGGGCTTCACCTGGGAACTTGATCTGACTGGACCACATCGCCCGTGGGTGGATTTCCTGAAAGCCAACGGCTACGACGTCTCCGCGGGTCATATGCATCTACTCGCCACAGAACACGAGCGTCCTGTTGAGCACAGTGTTTCGAGATTCATGACCGACCATCTCATTGACTGGTTGGAGAACCAAACGACAACTGCTCAGGCACCGTGGTTTGCACATGCCAGTTATCTGCGCCCGCATCCGCCATATTCTGCGCCGCGTGATTTCACTTCCATGTATGACCCCGCCGATGTCGGTATGCCCATCGCTCCAAGCCCTGACCGTCACCCATTCCACGACATTTTATTCGGCGTCAGCGCTGTCACGGCTCCCAGCGATGAAGCTGAAATGCGACACATGCGCTCGCAATACTTCGCCATGATCTCAGCCGTTGACGCCGAAATGGGACGCCTGTGGGATGCCTTGAAACGGTTAGGTGCTTGGGGAAACACCGTCATCATTGTCACTGCTGATCACGGAGAACAGCTTGGTGATCATGGACTCAAAGAAAAAGTTGGGTGGTTTGAACAAAGCCATCACATTCCACTTCTTTGGCGGGATCCCACACAGACCGCGACTCACGGAACTGTGGTGCAACACTTCACTGAAAGTGTTGATGTACTGCCAACGTTGGCCGAAGTCTGGAGTCAACCCATGCCATTGCAATGCGACGGACATTCATTGACACCATTTTTGCAAGGTGTGACACCACAGATTTGGCGAGAAGCAGCTTCATGGGAGTTTGACTGGCGATCGGCTTTGATTCCGCACGTCAAAAATCAATGGCCATGGGATGATCGTCTGACGACGAGCCACCTTGCGGTGCACCGCACGCAGGACACCGCATATGTGCAATTTGGTGATGGTTCATATCTGTGCTTTGACATCGCCCTTGATCCGACATGGCGTACCCCAGTGACCGACCCGAAACGGATATTAGACATGGCGCAACGAATGTTGGTGTGGCGCAGTTGCCATACAAATCGGACACATAGCGGTCTGCTCATTGACAACGGTGGGGTTGGACAATGGCCTTCAGGAGTAAGTTGGAAAGATACACAAGGAGACATGACATGAACGCAGCGCAACTAGAACGCCAAGCCCTTTGCGACCTCTTCACAGAAGTCGGACCAGACGCGCCGACCTTATGCGCAGGTTGGACAACAAAAGATTTAGCCGCGCACCTCGTCGTTCGCGATCGCCGGCCCGACGCGGCAGCAGGACTAGTCATCAAAAAGTTAGCGGGGTACGGCGATCGCGTTCGTCTGTCGGCCAAAAAACGCCCATGGGAAAAACTCATCACATCAGTTCGCCAAGGTCCTGGTCGTTTGTCGCCGATACGCCTTTCGGCTCTTGATCGACTGACGAACACCATTGAATATTTCGTGCACCTCGAAGATGTTCGGCGCGCTGTTGCTGGTTGGACTCCCCGAGAACTTCCTGCCGCTGTCAAAGAGCAACTGAATCAGTCCATTTCTAAGGGTGCAGGGCTGTTCGCTCGTAAAGCCCCATGTGGTCTCATTCTCAAAACCTCTGATGGACAAACGGTTGTGGCCAAAAAGGGCGAGCCGGCGGTAACTATCAGTGGCGATGTGGGCGAAGTGATCTTGTTTCTCTATGGTCGTCAAGCACAGGCGAAGGTTTCCTTGTCGGGTCCTGATGACTTAGTAGAGATGGTCCGCAACACCGCATTTGGTATCTAGATAGAAGGTCAATCCTTAAAAGATGGCAAGATTGTCTCCGTGACGCGTGATATCGAGGCCCTCTTAACCCTGATGACGATTGAAGAAAAAGCCTCACTCACCACAGGAAGCACGATGTGGACAACTAAGTCCGTCGAGAACCACAACATTCCTTCAGTGATTGTCACTGATGGTCCAGCTGGTGCACGTGGGGCCACTATCCCAGGCGTCGGCAAACAAGTTGCCACTCTCTGCATCCCGTGTGGTTCGGCGCTCGGAGCAACTTTTGATGCACCTTTAGTTGAGGAGTTGGGTATCGCTCTCGGGCATCAGGCACGTTCCAAGGGGGCTCGAGTATTACTCGCCCCAACCGTCAACCTGCATCGCTCACCACTATTTGGTCGGAGTTTTGAATGCTATTCAGAGGACCCCTTATTGTCAGGAAAACTGGCAGCATCTTTCATTCGTGGTGTTCAGTCGCAAAATGTTGCGACGACCGTTAAACACTTTGTCGGCAACGAGGCCGAATTTGAACGCCACACAATCAATAGTGTCATTGATCAACGCACATTGCGCGAGTTGTATTTGCTACCTTTCGAACTCGCCGTACGTGAAGGTGGAACACTCGGCATCATGACCTCTTACAACCGTATGAATGGCATCTATTGCGCCGAGAATCACGAACTCTTGCAACGCATCTTGCGTGATGAGTGGGGCTTTGAAGGATTCGTCGTCACGGATTGGTTCGCTGTCACATCTACCAAGGGTGCAGCACACGCGGGCCTCGATCTCGAGATGCCAGCACCACCGCGTGCTTATGGAAAAGTCTTAGCCGAAGCTGTGCGCGAAGGTCAGGTCGACGAAGAGGAACTCAATCGCGCGGTGCGAACATTGCTGACAACATTTGATCGCCTTGGGGCACTTGATGATGCCCCGATGGAGGCTCAAGCCGTTGACCTGCCGGAGCATCGTGTCTTAGCGCGCCGCGCCGCTGTTGGATCGATGGTTCTCTTGCGTAACGAGCCCGTGAAGGGAACGAAACTCCTACCGCTCACTGCGTCGGCGATCAAGTCAATTGCTGTCATCGGACCCAATGCCGAACAAGCGCGCATCATGGGTGGCGGATCAGCCGAGGTTCAGCCCCACCACCGCACTTCAATTATTGAAGTGCTACAGAAGCGCCTCGGAGATCGGGTCAAAATTTTCCACGAGGCCGGTGGCCATATTGATAAGAGCACTCCGATCGTCAAGACTCGAAATGTACACACACCGAGTGGCGAGCCAGGCTTTGACATCGCAATTCGCGATGGCGCGAATGAAAGTGGGGCCTTACTCGCACGAATTATTCGTCCCGATGGTCGCATCATCCTCGTCCCACATAACGATCCTGGTGTTCCGTCATCTGGCTATCACTTCACAGCGACGGGCGTGATCACTGTTGAAGCAACTGGTCAGTACATTGTCTCGCTCGTTGAATTCAGTCCCTGCAAACTTTTTGTGGATGGGGAGTGTGCCATTGACGGCGCCACAACAACTCCGAAACGTGGAACTGCCTTTATGGGCAACGGCAGTGAAGAACTCACCGCGGTGATCGACCTCGTAGCAGGTCAATCTCATGAATTCGTCCTTGAATGTGACGCAACAAAGAAGCAATGGTTTCAAGGCGCCCAGATCGGTATGCAATACATTGATACCGAAGATCCGGTTGAGCGAGCAGCATCTTTGGCTGCCGAATGCGACGTCGCCGTGGTTGTTGTTGGCACCACAGATGACTGGGAGAGTGAGGGTCACGACCGCACCACGCTTGACCTTCCTGGTCGGCAGGTTGAGTTAATTCGTGCAGTTGCTCAGGCGAACAAAAAGACTGTTGTGCTCGTCAACTCTGGTGCACCTGTTGACATGTCGTGGGTTGATGAAGTTCCTTCCGTGGTTCAGGTGTGGTTTGGCGGTCAAGAAATGTCTGATGCCGTCGTCGATGTCTTGATGGGTGATGCTGACCCTAGTGGTCGTTTACCGATAACGATTCCGGA
>JBAWVW010000063.1:0-10420 GCA_037147055.1 Actinomycetes bacterium | reverse complement strand
CTGTAGCGCCACGTGCAGTGCTACCCGTCCACCCATGGAGTATCCGATGTAATCACCAAGGCCGCATTGGGTAGCGATGAGATCAGCGGTCGCTGGGAGATTGGCGTGTACATGTGTTGATAGACCGTGACTCGGCAAATCAACTCGCAGCATCGGGGTTGACGGATCAAGAAGAGCCACATAAGGGTCCCATGATCGCGAAGTTTGGGTAAAGCCGTGAAGGAACACTTGCGGCGTGCCACCGCCGTCAATCGATCGTTCTTCAACAAAGAGCTGACCATTGCGCTGATGCCACGAAGAATCTACTGCGGGGCTCATTGGACCATTCGCTCGGCTGCGCGACGCAAGACGCGTTCGAAAGTCTCCACATCTTGTGCTCCAGGGATTGACCACTGTCCGTTGATGACATAGGTGGGTACTCCGGTGATTCCATGAGACATGGCCATTGCTAACTCTTCGGTGACTTCTCCCTTGCCAGATTCGCTGAGAAGAAAATCCCTGATTGAATCGGCGAAGAGTTCGTCCGATATTTCATGGGGAATAACTTCGAGAGCAACAGATATGAGAGTGTCAAGTTCGCCCACGTTCAGACCGAGTGTGAAGTAGCAATTTAGTAGTGCTTCTTTGAGGGCGGATTGAACTTCGTAACCATGCTCGGAACCAACCCACCACAGCAAGCGGTGAGCGAGAATGGTGTTTGAGCGCTGGGCAATGTCCATGCGGAAATCAAGTCCATCTTCGGCGGCAGTTTGCGTGAGTTGGGAAATGATTTTGTCGGCCCGTTCGTAGCCACCAAACTTCTTTGCATAGACGTCGCGTACGGGGGCAGTGGAATGAGCGGGCGCTGTTGGGTCTAATTGGTAAGCCCGATAAACGATCTCGACAGAGGATGTGATGGCGTCGGGACCTGAGGTGACATTCGCCATGGCTTGCTCAAAACGGCGTTTGCCGATGAAGCACCACGGACAGACCACATCCGACCAAATTTCAATTCGCATGTTTGTACCTTAGATGGTCACTCAGCACAAAGACGGCGTAGCGTTTAGGGTCGTGGGATCACAAAACCTCGCTCTCAGTCTGGCTGGTCGACCCAGCGAGGACGTGCAGGCGACTTTTTGTGCTGTCCTGGTTGCACAGTGGGTCCAATTGGGCGTGCGACAAGCAGTGCTCGCCCCAGGTTCACGCTCGACACCGATGGCCTTGGCATTACTCAATCATCCCGAGATCACGGTCCATGTTTTTCACGATGAACGATCCGCTGCCTTCGCTGCTTTAGGTATCGGTCTGGCAGATGAACGACCAGCCATCCTGTTGTGCACCTCGGGAACTGCAGTGGCGCATTTTCATGCTGCGGTCATTGAGGCCGACCTCTCGCATGTGCCCATTTTGGTTCTGACGGCAGATCGACCCGCCGAGTTGCGCGATGTGGGGGCGCCTCAGACGGTCTCTCAGACCCACATCTTTGGTAACAGCGTTCGTTGGTTCCATGATCCTGGTGTCGCAGAGATTGCCAGTTGTGATTCTTGGTCGCCCTTGGCACACCATTCTTTTGTCGCCTGCTGTGGAGTGAATGCAGGCCCAGTGCATATCAACCTCCCATTCCGCGAACCTCTCACGAGTTCTGCCGTTGAGTTTGAACCGCAAGATCATCAACGCTTCCATGTGGCACATCATCAGCGCATTGCGGAATCTGATCTGCAGACACTCGCTGACACCTTGAGGACAAGTCAGGGAGTGATTGTTGCCGGACGAGGCTGTGGTGATCCTGCGAGCGTGGCGGAACTAGCGCAAGCGACTGGTTGGCCGATCTTGGCTGATTCACGTTCGGGTTGCCAGGGCTTACCCGACGCGATTCTGCACTTTGATTCGCTGATACGTGAACCAAATTTTGCCAAGATGCATCAACCTGAACTTGTGTTACGTCTCGGAGAAGCGCCAAGTTCAAAAGTCCTCGCGCAATGGGTCACTGCCTCTGGTGCTCGTCAGATACATGTCAGTTCATATCAAACAGTTTTTGACCCTGACCAACGAGTCGTCTCCAATATCACCTGTGAGGTTTCTTATTTTTGCGCAACTCTTGCGAAGAGTTTTGATATGTCGCCCGCATCGCATGCCAAGACCGACTGGATCACTCGTGACCATCAGGCCCGCCTTGCTATTAAGCAGATGCATCGTGATGAAAACTCTTTGACAGCAAGTGCTGTGAGTCGCCAGTTAATTGCTGTCTTGGAGCCAGGTAGCAACCTTGTGCTTTCATCATCAATGCCCATTCGCGATATGGAATGGTTTGGCGGAGATTGCTCAAAGTTTCGTGTCTTTTCAAATCGCGGAGCAAATGGGATCGACGGTGTTTTGGCGACTGCGATTGGAGTTGCCGTGGCGACGGGTCATCCCACAGCGGTGCTGATGGGAGATGTCGCTTTTGTGCACGACTCGTCAAGTTTGATAGCTCTCAAAAGACGCGATCTCGACCTCAAGATTCTCGTCACTGATAATGATGGGGGAGGGATCTTTCATTATCTCCCGCAGGCAACATTGCTTACTCCTGATGTGTTCGAAACGCTTTTTGGTACTCCTCATGACACGGACATCGCGCAACTTGCGCAAGCACACGGTTTGCCTGCCTTTGCCGTGTCATCTTCGGCTGAACTGGAGGCAGCGCTATCCACGTCGGGTTGCGCGGTGAGAGTCGTCAAAACGGTGCGCCACAATTAGGTGCAGCATCATCGCCTGGTGCATGAGGCGGTACACAGCGCACTTTCGCTGTGAGCAAATTTCACGGTCGTACGATGGCCGACAACATGGCCTGAAATTTGGCTTGAGTTTCTGCCAACTCGGCATCTGGATCTGAGGCTGCGACGATTCCTCCGCCGGCAATCAGCCGAGCGGTGAGTCGGTCATCGGAAAGTTCAGCGCATCGAATAGCCACTGCCCATGTTCCATTTCCAGAGCCGTCGACCCAACCAACAGCGCCCCCATATGGTCCACGATCAAGTTCTTCCACGGCAGCGATGAGAGCCAAGGCAGCGTCACGCGGATGACCACCTAGCGCAGGCGTCGGGCTCAGAGTCCGCACAATCTCCATCACGCTGGGGCGGGCTGCACTCAGATGTCCCTCAATGAGGGTTCCGAGATGCTGCACATTGGCAACTTGGAGTACGGATGGCTCGGGTTCCCAGTCAAGGTATGAGCACCACGGCAACAGCATCTCATGAATGACATCAATGACGACGCGGTGTTCAACTTGATCTTTCATACTGGCGATTAGTTTGCGTGCTAGTTCATCGTCGGTCTGTGGATCACCTGTGCGAGGTGTTGTGCCTGCCAAGGGATGAGAACGAATGCGATCGCCCTTGATCTCGACAAGAAGTTCGGGGGATGCGCCGATAAAACCGTTGATCGAATATCGGTAACTACGGGCAAAGGTGGCACGTAGCCGAAGAAGAACCGCATGAACATCAATAGGAATTGAGCTACTGACGCGGATTTCTCGTGCGATGACTGCCTTGGTGATCGCGCCAGAACGTACGGCATCGCGAGCAGCAAGCACGGCCTTCTTGTAGGTCTCAATGGGCGTGATTGGCTCGACATTGAATGTTGACGGTTTCGGCTGTGAGGCCAGCACAGGAGAAATCATTGGTGAGGCATCATCAATGGTCGTGATCCAACAGTTCCCATCTTCGTCCTTACCGACAACCTTGCGCGGAATCACTAATGTCGCTGGCGCCATTCGTTGAAATGGAATGTTGCCCATGGCGATCGGCCCGACATTTAGCGAAGTTTGGTTATCGTGGTCGATAGTGCGGAGAAAATCAGCCGCTGTATCAGCAGAAATGCTGTGTGCTATTCCTTGACCCGCGAAACCAACACCATCGCGAACAAACAGATAACCGTCGCCGCCGGCCACATCGTTGAGATCAACTGCTGCATCAAAGATTTGCGTTGTTGCTCTCATCACTCATTGGATCAATCTCTAGTGGCGAGCATCAGTTGAGTGAGTCCACCGGATAGTTGTTGATGAGTGGCATCGGAGAAACCAGCCTGTCGTAGAGCGTTGAGCATCTCGTCACGCGGTGGCAGATAGGCCACGCTTTTTGGCAGATAGCGATAGGCCGCTGGGTCAGATAGCCATCCACCAATTTTCGGAACAACCTTTCCGAAATAGATTCCGTTACCAAACCGAATCAATCGATTTCGTGGCACACCAACATCGAGTAGAGCGATCCGACCACCAGGTCTGACAACACGCGCTAACTCTTGAAAAAACGCTGGTAGGTCGAGCAGGTTGCGTAAGGCGAAGCCACACGTCGCCCCGTCCACGCTCTGATCGCCGACAGGCAGATTTAAAATGTCAGCTTGGGATCTCGGAGAGCCGGAACGATCGGCGGCCAACATGCCGAATGAGAGATCCATAGAGAGAGGGCGCAGACCCGCTTTGCGGAGATCGACGCATAGATCTCCTGTGCCACTCGCGAGATCAAGAACAGTACTTCCCATTGGCAAGTTCAACAGCCGTACCGTTCGCTTGCGCCAACGGACATCTAGGCGAAAGGTCATAATCCGATTGACCAGGTCATAGCGCGGCGCAATCGCATCAAACATTTCTCTGACGGCTTGCACTTTGGCAGCGCCAGTGGGTAACTCGGCGGTATCCCAGGACTGACTGAGAACTTCTGAGGGAGCGCCTTGTTGATTGTCGTTCACATCATCAGACTAAACCTGTGCGACCCCGATCGTGATTTCGGACTCGTAGATATTCGTCACCATCGGGCATAATGATCACTATTGAAACGTAAGCACTATTGCTTGAGGGGGACGACATGATTGATTTCACATTGGCGCCAGAACACGAAGAGATTCGGAGCAGGGTCCACAAGTTCGTTGAGGAGCAGATCAAGCCATCTCTTGAGCCTTTTGGTCATCGCGAGGAAATGGACAGTGAGACCCACAAGAAATATGTCACCGAACTCATCAAGTTACGCAAGTTGGCGGTTGCGGAAGGGTTGTGGTTGCCACATATGCCCAAAGAGTGGGGCGGTATGGGCTTGGGTCACGTGGCCTTAGCGATGGTGCAGTCAGAAGTCGCTAAAACTCGTGTCGGTCCTTGGGTCTTGAACTGTGCAGCCCCAGATGAGGGCAATATGCACACGCTTGTGCACTGGGGGACCCCTGAGCAAAAAGAAAAGTATCTCAAGCCGTTGTGCGCGGGAATGTCCTCTTCGTGCTTCGCTATGACCGAGCCAGAAGTTGCTGGATCGGATCCAACACTGATTCAGACAACGGCGATAAAAGATGGTGATGAATGGATCATCAATGGACACAAGTGGTTTATTTCAGGTGCCCATAGTGCCAAGTTTGCGATTTTGATTGCACGCACAGAACTTGATGTGCCAGTTGGTTCACGTGGTGCGAACACTGCCTTCATCATCGATTTGCCGTCAACTGGTTGGAATAATGTGCGTGAGATAGCAACCATGCATGGTCCTGGTGGGCACAGCGAGATTGTGATTGAAGATCTACGAGTACATGATTCGCAGATCCTTGGAGGTCGAGGCAACGGACATCGTCTTGGTCAGTACCGTCTTGGACCTGCTCGTTTGGCGCACTGCATGCGTTGGATCGCGCAAGCTGAAACAGCACTTGACATGATGGTTGATCGTTCACTGAAGCGTTACTCACACGGTTCATTGCTCGCTGAAAAGCAAGGTGTGCAGTGGCTGATCGCCGACTCAGCGATGGAGCTCTACCAGTGCAAGCTGATGGTCTTGCATGCGGCCTTCAAGATTGACCGTGGAGACGATTTCCGTACGGAAGTTTCAATGGCTAAGCACTTCGTTGCCAACAGTTTGAACAGAATTATTGACCGCGCTATTCAGGTTCACGGCGCGCTCGGCTATTCGACGGACACCCCATTGGCGAACATGATGCAGCAGGCACGATGGGCGAGATTCGCTGACGGTGCGGATGAGATTCACCAAATGCGAATCGCTGAAAACACCATCAAAGCTTTTACCGACCACGGTACGACACGTACCGCGACTGGCGATTTGCCGCTCTAGTTTTCTGGGGCAACGATCGATGTCGCCCAGCGATAGTCAGCCTTGCCTGATGGTGATCTGACAATCAGATCGTGAAACACGAATGCTTTAGGCAACTTATACCGTGCGATGTGTTTGGCTGCCTCGGCAAGCAATTCTTCTTCGCTGACCACTGTATTCGGGCGAATTTGTATGACGGCGACAACTTCTTGGCCCCATCGCTGACTTGGCCGACCGGCGACAACGCAATCAACAATGGCGGGGTGAGCCTTGATTGCCATCTCGACTTCTTCAGCAAAAATCTTTTCTCCACCTGAGTTAATCGTCGCCGAGTCGCGACCACGAAGTTCAATGAAACCGTCGCTTGCGAGAACAGCACGATCCCCGGGAATGACGTAACGAACGTCATCAATCGTGCGATATGTACGCGCCGTTTTATCCTCATCACCTAAATAACCGAGTGCGAGTCGACCACTTTTAGCTAGCCAACCTGGTTCAAGGTGATCGGTTTCGGTATGGCCCGGAAACAAAACGCGAGAGAAATCGGCAGCGAGAACATGGTTGTGTGGAGATAACGGGAATCGACCAGTAGTTGCGGCCCCTTTGCCCGACGCATGAGTCAGTTGACCTCCTGCCTCGGAAGATCCGAGACCATCAATAATCATCACGTGGGGCAATAGTTCCAACAGTTGATCTTTGAGATGTACGGAAAGAATGGCGCCACCAGAAAGCAAGACCGTCAAACTGCTGAGGTCGTAATCGGCAACACGGAGTTGATCGATGAGGGGCCGAGCAAAAGCGTCACCGACAATCAAGAAGAAATCAATCTTCTCGCGTTCAACGGTTGACCACATATCGTGAGCGTCGAGTCTCTCGGGTATTGATGGAATGAATACGGTGCCACCGGCGTTCCACGTTCCGAAGGCCACCCAGTGTCCAGCACCATGCATAAATGGAGGGGCAATGAGGGCCCGTCGCCCAGGTGTAGCCGCCAACAGATCGGCAATCGTGGTTGCTTCGCGAGATGCTCCGAAGCATTCCGTGAGTGCATCGCCCTGCCTCCACATCACGCCCTTGGGCATACCTGTGGTGCCGCCGGTGTACAAGATGTAGAGGTCGTCGGGATCCGCCGGGGCTGGTGGTGCTTCATGTGAAGCCGAGAGAGCATCTTCGTACCACACCGCTCCCGGTAAGAGAGGTTGTTGAGAGTCATCATCTACTTGGAGAAGTAGACGGACCTTGGGCAACTGTGGGAGCACGCTTGCCAATAGTGGAGCAAAAGTTGAATGAAAAACGACGACGCTGGCAGCGGAGTCAGTGAAGACATATTGCAACTCTTCGGCCACGTAGCGATAGTTGATATTCAGCGGAGCAACCCGAGCCTTAAATGACCCGAGCATGCACTCTAAGTACTCATTTCCGTTGTGTAAATAAATGGCGAGGTGATCCTGCCCACTTTCTTGGGGAGCCAGGTCAACCCGTTCGGTGGAGCAACCAAAGCCTTTGTCGTTGAGATAATTGGCGAGTCGGCGAGTACGTGCAGTGACCTGACTCCACGAGAGGCGGCGATCACGAAAAACGAGGCAGTCCTCTGTGGGTCTGATGGCCGCAATTGCTTCGTGTACTTGGCCGACAGTGAATTCATGCACGCCCTGAATGTAGGTTGTCACGCTTGACGGGTACGAATCAGACATCGTGTGCTGAGATCGCTAGGGTTCGGATGTGGATCTTTCTGTGCCCCCCATTTCAGGTAAATCAAAGGATGGAATCGTTTTTGGTGTTTTCATACCACAGGGCTGGAAAATGGAGTTGTCCTCAATTGCAGATCCTGCTGATAAGTGGGCCAAGACCGTTGAAATAGCAGTGTTGGCCGATGCTTTGGGATTTGACTCGCTGTGGGTTTATGACCACTTCCATAACGTTCCCCGTCCTGCACATGAGACCGTCTTTGAATGTTGGACAACAATCGCCGCGCTGAGTCAGAAGACTTCGCGAATTCGCCTTGGGCAGATGGTCGGTTGCAATAGTTATCGGAGTCCAGCGTTATTAGCGAAGATCACCTCAACGATAGATGTCATGTCTGGCGGACGTCTGGAGTGGGGGATTGGCGCAGGTTGGTATGAGAATGAATACCGCGCCTACGGATATGAGTTCCCGAAGCCAAAAGATCGCATTGGTATGTTGCGCGAAAGCGTGGAGATTGTACGCAGCATGTGGACGGAGCCCGAGACGACGTATCGGGGCAAGTACTACGACATAAATCGTGCCAACTGTGACCCTAAGCCCATTCAAAAGCCGACCCCGCCGATTTGGATCGGTGGCGGAGGTGAACAGTTGACGTTACGTGTTGTGGCGATGCATGCAGATTGTTCAAACTTTGGTGGCTCGCCAGAAGAATGGGCACGCAAACGCCAAACTTTGCTCGGGCACTGTGCAACGGTAGGTCGCGACCCTGCGACGATTCGGATGACATGGTCGCCTGAACTCTTTATCCGCAATTCGGAGGCTGAGTTGAAAGAGGCTAGGTCACGAAGTCTCTTTGGGGAGAACTACGACGAATGGCGTCAAGGCAACCTTGTCGGAACTCCCGATGAGGTCGCTGAGAAGGTTGCTACTTATCTGAAGCTTGGCTGCAGTGGGTTCATACCGTGGAGTGCTGATTACCCCGAAACGGAATCAATTGAACTATTTGCTCAAAAGGTAATGAGCAACTTCCGCTAACCCGTTTGCAATCGAGTTGTCAGGCAGATTCGTTAATCAGATATACGAACGGAAAATGATTTCCGCAACACACGATGGCTTAGCAGAACCTTCGCACTCGAAGGTGAATTCCATCGTCATCTGTACGCCATTAGCGATCTCTTCTACTTCAAGCAATTTCACACCGAGCCGAACACGACTGCCGACGGGTACCGGGGAAGGAAAGCGAATTTTGTTGGCGCCGTAATTGACGCCCATAGAAAAACCATCAATACGTACGACCGTGGGGTAAAGCATCGGTCCAAGCGAAAGCGTGAGATAGCCATGAGCGATAGGTCCGCCAAATGGACCACTTTTTGCCCGCTCGACGTCGATATGAATCCACTGAAAATCACCAGTGGCTTCGGCGAACTGTTGAACTCTCTCCTGCGTGATTTCAAGGTATTCGCTGTAACCAAGATGTTGGCCAACATTGCTTTTCAGTCCTTCAACTCCGGTAATTACTCGTGCGCTCATCAGACAAGTTTAGTCACGAATACCAGACTCGTTGATGTTCTCGGCTGTGTGGATGCAAAAGAAGGGCGCATAAGGCAATTTCAAAGATGGCTCCAAAAGTGTTTTGACCAGTGAGTTTGTCAATGAGTCCGTATCCGGGAAGGGGGGAGAGAATCCACAGCCGAAGGAGGAAGGGGGAAAAGGCGGCAATGAGGGCAAAGTAATAACCGATGCGCCGACCATTGGCCATCAAGAACCCACCACCGATATAGGAGACCACCACTAGGAGACCTACTGCCAGCCCAAGTGCGCCCTTGCTCACTCTCGCAACGCCGATCCAATCGGACTTGTCCAAGAAGCCCACGAATGCGAAAAACCCATTCAAATACAGCAACCACATGGCGATCTGCAAAGTCTGTGGTTGCATGCGATCAAACCAAGTACGCCGGTCTAATTGTTGGTGCGAACGTTTCCTCATCATTTCTCTAGAGTGTCACATTGTGGTCTGTCATGTGGCTCTTTGGCAATAAAACCTCTGCTGAAGAACATCGGCGGTAGCGTACAAGAGGCATGCGCTCTGGATTCGTCACTCTTGTTGGTCGCCCTAATGTTGGTAAATCAACGCTGGTGAACGCCATTTGTGGCAAGAAGATCTCAATCGTTTCCGATAAGCCGCAGACAACCCGACGTCAAGTGCGTGGCATTCTGACGCGTCCAGATAGTCAGATCGTCTTTGTTGACACTCCGGGACTGCACAAACCAGTGAGCGCTTTGGGTGAACGTGTCAATGCCGCTGCGATCGGAAGCATTGCTGATGTGGATGTCGCTTGCTTAGTGATTGACGCAACTATGCCATTTGGATCTGGCGATCAATGGGTTGCCGATCGGCTTGACTTAACTAAGACCATCGTCGTGGTCAATAAGACTGATGTCGCTAGCAAAGATCAAGTATTTAAACAACTTATCGCTTCTTCAGGCCTTGATGCTTTGGCTTACTTTCCGGTCTCAGCAAAATCAGGTCACGGTGTGGCCGAATTGGTCGCACATATTTCGCAGCGTATGCCCGAGGGACCGATGTATTACCCGGACGACATCGTGAGCGATCTTCCGGAGGCTGATTTCGTTGCTGAGCTAGTGCGCGAGCAGCTGTTGGCCGCTACTCACGATGAACTTCCGTACTCCATTGC
>JBAWVW010000062.1:0-10425 GCA_037147055.1 Actinomycetes bacterium | reverse complement strand
ACCAATCATGGTGAGTGCGAAGCAGCGTGTCCGAAAGAAATTTCAATTGATGTCATCGCGTTGATGAATAAGGACTATCGCAAGTCGAAATTGAAGAATCGTAAAGAAATCTCTCGAACCTAAATCAAGTGAGCGAAACGTCTCCGTATACGGGGGTTATTCGGCCTAAGACTTAGGCTCGTGCAACGACAACGCTGTCATAACGATTTGTCGCCACCACCTCGCCGCATTCCAAAGTCAGGTCTAGGACAAGTGGGACTTCTGCAAAAGGCGCGGTAATTGTGAAATGGCCAACCAACGAGCAATCATCGCCGGCGATATCTCCCTCCCAACGCCAGACTTGCGGGACTCCACTAACTTCAAGTGTTGCGCAAACAACGGCATCTTTTAGATTTTCACGAAGATCACTGACTGCGTGAACAGCAATTCGTATTTCTTCCCCTGGTTGCATTGTTATGGGGAGCCGATCAGCGGTGATAATGACTTGGCGGCACGCTTCAGCGAGAGTCGTGTAAGCGAGTTTGGGCACTCGCTGATGATCAAGCACGCTCCACGAAACCATGGGCATCGCATCGTTCAAAAGGAACATGCAGAATCCCCCCGTCGGTCGATATTTCAGGCGACGCAAAGTTTCAATGTGATATTTGATGACATCAGATTGATAGATCTGAGTGGCTGTACGCCATTCATCAAATGATGCGAAAGCCCTCGGAGGTACATGCTGTTCGAAAATGCTGTACTGCAGACCGTGCTCTAACTCTAAATGTTTCCAATCAAGGTCTGGCCAAAGTGCCGTGTCAATGAAGTCCGCCGATTCAGGAATCGCCTGCGCGCCAAACTCACTGACAAAACGCACCAAACTAGGCAACTTTGCTGCCAGACCGGGTAGGTCTCTCTCGTTGCCGTGATACCAGCCGAAATAGAAATGTGTATCGGCGCCATCGAGCAATGGGAGGTGGGGGAGAACGCCACTATGGGCGATGACGGGACGCGTTACATCTGCTTTTTCAAAAGCTCGTTTAATCCACCGATCCAGCACGCTTTTATTCCAGGACGGAAGTTGATGACCTGCGATAAATGGTAGGGCGAATTTTTTTAAGTCAAATGGTTGCCCTTGACCGAGATCCCATGTGAATGGCTCATTATGTGCGCACCAGACGATGATCGATGGATGGTGACCCAAAAGATTGACGGCTTCTTCCGCCTGACGAACTGCTTGTTTGCGAATGTGTCGGGCATAACCCCATTGCAGCGGGAAGTCCTGCCATACCAGCATTCCTAATTCATCGGCAGCGTCGTATAACTCGGGCCGTGAGATATGCCCATGGATACGTATCAAGTCAAGACCAGCATCGCGCGCTAATTCAACATCGCGACGAAGTTCCTCGGTTGTTGCTTGACCGAGCATGGCTTGGGTCGGAGCCATATTCGCGCCTTTGAGAAATAAACGCTCTCCATTGACTGAATAAATCCAATCGTGAACCGCAACTTCGCGTAGTCCAGTGCGACGAGTAGTGCTATGGCTGATTTGTCCATCGCAGATCACTTCAATCCGAATGTCAGTGAGATTCTGTGGGCCCAATGACCAGGGCCACCACAAAGATGGATCATCAATGTCGATATCCCAGTCAAGAGTATTGAGACCCGCCGCCACAGACTTTTCTTGCTCATCGATGACCTTGTCATCAACAAAAGTAATGATGCGAATCGGGGCCTCACCGTTGCTGTCAAGGCGCGCCGTCAGCCGAAGATTGGCACGAGCCTCGCTGGCGTCGCGACATAAAACTCGCAACGCATCAATGCGTACGGGGCCGGTGCGCTCAATTCGCACCCCGCGCCAAATACCGCCAGGATTAAAATTGGGATTGATGCAATCCCAATGTTGAAAGATGCCAGTGATATTGCGTTTGGCTTTTTTATCGCGCTGTGGTGCGCAGGTCGCGCCGATTGCCAAGACATGTTCAGTGTCAAGGTCGGCTAGTGCTGTGACGTCATACGCGTGGGGAACAAAATAACCCTCTGGATCACCGAGATAGGCCCCATCAAGCCACACATCGCCTTGATAGAACAGTCCATCAAGCACGACAAAGTGACGCTCACCATCTTCTGGCTTTTTCAACTCAAAATCCTTGCGGTACAAAAGAGGACCGTTTTCATCGCTAAACATGCTGTGGGACTGCCAATGACACGGAACGGCAATGAGTGGCCACTCAGCATCATCAGTGTCAAGCCCCACGCTTGTTCGGAGCGAGTCATCAGTGGCTTTGGTAACTCTCCATTGACCAGCCAAGTCAAGGGCAGTCCACGGGCTGGTATTTTTATCAACACTCACCTG
The DNA here is from genome assembly GCA_037147055.1 of Actinomycetes bacterium. Classification (GTDB taxonomy): domain Bacteria; phylum Actinomycetota; class Acidimicrobiia; order Acidimicrobiales; family Ilumatobacteraceae; genus Casp-actino8. The sequence goes on along the minus strand of JBAWVW010000062.1, from coordinate 8,090 downwards.
CTAAACGGTAGTGGAAGAAGTCCTCCGCCATACCCTTTGGAAGCTCGGCGTATTACTCTCAAGAGATGCCTTCTACTCCTGCCCCCTCATCGGCAACTATTAGCCAACTCAAATCTTCAGGTTGGGTCTCGCGCCCAATCAAGGAGGAGATGCGTCTCAACGCCGTCAGCAAAATCATGGCTAAGGAACCTCTTTTTGAGGGCGTGTTGGGTTATGAAGATACGGTGATGCCACAGTTAGAGAACGCAATTCTGGCTGGCCACGATGTGATCTTTTTGGGAGAGCGAGGTCAAGCCAAGACGCGTATTATTCGCAGTCTGACGGGCTTGCTTGATGAATGGATGCCAATCATCGCCGGTAGCGAGATCAACGATGATCCCTATAACCCGGTCTCTAAACATGCTCGCGATTTGGTTGAAGAACTTGGCGACGATGCGCCGATTTCGTGGGTCCATCGTGATCTTCGCTACGGTGAAAAATTGGCTACTCCAGATACCTCAATCGCCGACCTCATCGGTGAAGTGGACCCGATTAAAGTCGCCGAGGGCCGTTACCTCAGTGACGAATTGACGCTGCACTACGGTCTCGTGCCGCGTACTAACCGAGGTATCTTCGCGATCAATGAACTCCCCGATTTATCCGAACGTATTCAAGTCGGCTTGTTAAATATTCTTGAAGAGCGAGATGTGCAAGTGCGCGGTTACAAAATTCGCTTACCTATTGATGTGTTATTAGTGGCATCAGCTAACCCAGAGGATTACACAAATCGTGGACGAATCATCACCCCGCTTAAAGACCGTTTTGGAAGTCAGATCCGTACTCACTACCCCCTTGAGACAGATACTGAAGTACAGATCGTCCGCCAAGAAGCCCGCCCACCAAGCGTCGGCAATATCACGGTCACAGTTCCCGCCTATATGGAACGTGTTGTAGCAACCTTCAGTCAGTTGGCTCGTAGCAGCAGTCAGGTGAATCAGCGCAGTGGTGTCAGCGTGCGGTTGAGTGTCAGCAACTACGAAGTGATGTCGGCGAATGCGCTGCGGCGAGGTTTGCGTTTGGGCGAAACGAATGTGGTTCCACGAGTATGCGATCTCGAAGCGTTTGCTGCTTCGACTGGTGGCAAGATTGAGATTGAGGCTCTTGAAGAAGGCCGTGAAGGTCAAGTGCTGCGCGACTTGATTAGAGCTTCGGTACTAACCGTCTTTCGTGAAGTTGTCAGCCCTGAATTGACTCGGGCAGTGTTGGTGAGTTTTGAAGAAGGGGCCGTGGTTCATACCGGCGAAGACGTCGGGTCCGAAGATCAAGCCATGTTGTTGGGCAATATTCCGACCTTGCGCCCGATTGTTGATTCATTGATTGACGGTGATGACAGCGCCGCCAGTGTGGCAGCAGCAGTTGAGTTTGTACTCGAAGGGATGCACCTCTCAAAGCGCTTGAATAAAGACACAAGCGCTACCGGTGGAGGGACCTATCGTTCGCGAACCGTGAATCCTTCTACGAACAATTAATTATTGTTGCAATTTACTTTCAATATCTTTGAGAGCGCTGATCAGGCGATCGGTTTCACTGCGATGCTCGTGCACTAGACGCACTAGCCAAAAGCGCATAAAACGAGCCAGCGAATAACGCACGAAGAGCGCTGTCCCTGCGATGACTAACGCTAAACCAATCAAAGTTCCGGTTGCTAAAAATGCGATCTGATCACCGAGGATGGCTGAACCGCTGGCCTGGAAACCACCGAAGATAGCCATGCCGACGCCGGCGATGAGGCCCACAACTCCGAGCACGAGAAGCCAATGTTCTCTGTCAGCGCGAGCTCCGCGCAACTTCAACTCGCCGATTTCTTCGGTAAAGGTTTGAATGCGATCTTCGTTCATTTTATTTCCTTTTCTATTCTAGGTATCTGGGGCACTGGTACTGATCAATAAAATTAAGAGCCTAAATAAGCACTGGCTAATACATCGTCGCCGATTTCAGAAGCCTTGCCGAATGCTTGGACTTTGCCATGAGCCAACAACACTGCTTGATCAGCCACACCAAGGACGGTGCGCGCAAATTGTTCAACAACGAGTACAGAGACACCATCAGCGGCAATAGCCGCTACTTGCTGGTAAAGCTCAGCGACAATCAATGGCGCCAGACCCATTGACAATTCATCTAAAAGCAAGATGACGGGATCAGTCGCCAGAGCGCGAGCCAAAGACAACATCTGCTGCTCTCCACCCGACATTGTTCCTGCTAACTGTGAACGTCGTTCGGCTAAACGAGGGAAGCGGGCGTAGGTGCTTTGTTCTATGTCGGACAACTTGTGACCACTATAAGTAGCCATCAATAAGTTTTCTCGGACAGTCAAGTTCGGAAAGATGCCTCGACCTTCAGGGATCGTGCAGAGTCCTGCCCGAGCAAGAGCATTTGCTGAGGCACCAGTGGCGTCGCGACCTGCGATCATCAATTGTCCGGCTAATGGTCGTAATATTCCGCTAGCTACTTTGATCACTGTGCTTTTTCCCGCTCCATTAGGTCCGAGTAAAGCCACGACTTCACCGCGACCCACTGTGAGATTCACGCCGTGTAAGACCTCAATTGAACCGTAGGAAGCGCGGATATTCCGCAGTTCAAGAATTGGCGCGTTCACGAAGGAGCTCCCAGATAGGCCTGTAAAACTTGGGGATCATGTTGAATGTATTCAGGGGTGCCGTGAGCGATGATCATGCCGAGATCTAAGACATAGATGGAGTCACACACACGCATCACCAAACTCATATCGTGTTCAACAAGCAATACTCCGAGACCTTCCGCAGTTAGTTCACCTAGAAGTGTTCCTAAGCGATCGCTTTCGCTCTCATCAAGACCTGAGGCTGGCTCATCAAGCAATAGAAGTTGTGGTCCAGTCGCTAATGCGCGAGCAATTTCTACCAAGCGGGCTGAACCAGTTGGTAACTCACCGGCTGTTTTATCTGCAAGATCCGACACTCCGACTTTTTCCAGCAAGCGGTTCACTGTCGAATCAATGTTTGTGAGCGAGGCAAGTTCAGCGGCGACACGCACATTGTCGCGAACCGTCAGTGACGCAAAAAGTTCAAGTCGCTGAAAAGTTCTTGCCAAGCCACGCTTGGCTCGACGGTGTGGGCTTTCGTGACTGATATCCACACCATTGACGCTGACCATCCCAGCGGTGGGGTCCTGCATACCACTGATGACGTTGAAGAGGGTCGTTTTGCCCGCGCCATTGGGGCCGATCAGACCGGTAATTTGTCCTGCTTCGACATCAAGGTCAACACCACCAACGGCCATCACCCCACCGAAACGAACCATAACTTCGCGAATTTCAAGAAGAGCCATTAGATAGTCACACCTAACTCGCGTTCGGCATGATCCAATTCATCCGCTGTGAAGCCCACGGCAAGACCAGATAGATCGGGTGAAGAGTGATGGATCCGTGGAGCGTTCTCTGCGACGCGTTGAGTGCCGACGCCGAAGAATGCAACCAATAAGATCAGCGATAACAGACGTTTGCCCGTTGAATCAACTGCTTGATCCCAATCGACACCGAGAGAGATGGCTAAGCCAGTCAGGGCGATCGCACTAGCCCACCAGCGTCGGCGAGAGGTTCCATCGAGGATGACGATCAAATTCGGCATCACTGCTAAGAACCAAAACACTCCGCCGATGAAAAATGCCCAATGAGAGATAATACGTAAGGCATCAAGAGCCCAAATTCCTACGCCTCCGAGTGCCGAGAAAGAAATAATTCCCCAACGATTGAGCAGTGGTCTGAATTTCTCGGAAATCTGAGAGGTCGCACCACTTGGATTGCGACCCAAAGTAATTCCGGTCAGTCCGGGCATGATCTTGGTGACGTTCTTCAGGCTCGGAACGGCGTTAGCGAGAACGGCGTTGCCGCCCAGTAAGAGACCACCGAAGAGAGCGCCCCCGACTGTTCCCACTCCACCGACAACGGCCAATAACACGATCGGTAAACTTTGCGTGAAGTCATATTGTTGGGGGCTGACCTTGTCGCCGGCGAGGGCCCCTGCACAAGCAGCGATGCCCGCAGAAATAGCGAAGGCTGCCAATTTTGTTCGGGTCAGACTCATGCCGAGTGTTGCTGCCGCCACGGGGGAATCCTTGAGGGCAATCAAACGTCGGCCCAAGCGACTCCGTCGCAGTGCAATGACACCGAGACCGAGCAGCGAAAAAGCAGTGGCACTTAGGATCAAACGTCCGCGAGGTGAGTTGATATCAATAAACGGAATATCAAGAATCGGTACGGAAATATTGCCACTCATAAAAGTTTGACGTTGGTTGAAGATTAATTTCGTCACCAAGACAGCGAAGGCTGCCGTTGAAAGAGCAAGGTAAATACCCGAGAGTCGTATCGCTGGGAGAGCCACGGCTGCTCCAACGATTGCCACTATCGTGATGGCTGCCAAGAGAGTGAGCAGGTTTCCATCACCAGGGAGCTTTGACATTGCAACTGCACCCAGCCCAGCAAAAGTCAATGGAGCAAGCGACATTTGTCCGGCATATCCAGTGAGTGGCACAAGTGAAAGGGCGACGATAGCCAAAGTGAAACCATTGAGGAGGAACAGTGTGTTTGAGCGCGTCAGCATGCCTGAAATACCGACGACGATCACGATCAAAGAGACTGCACCGAGAACAGCGGTATTCCAACTGGGGACTTTATTTTCCTCGCGAAACCGTACGACCCCCGCGCGCAATCGCGACTGCGGACGAACTAGCAGGGCGACGAAAAGAACGATCGTCGGGATTGATGCACGAATACCGGAAAGTCCAAACCCCATGAAGGATTGCGGAAACCATGAGTTATCAGAGAACTGCAGATAGTAGGCATCGAGCAACCCCAAGACTGCGGCCCCCGCAAAGGTGCGAGGAAGACTTTTGAGTCCTCCGATGATGGCTGCGGCATATGCATTGATGACCAGCAGTACAAGTGGTTCGATATTTAGTTGTTGTTCGCCGGCCAACAAGATGCCAGCTAAACCGGCTAACATCGCACTCAGCGCCCATGCGAACATGGCTACTCGATTCGGGCGCCCTCCGTTAAGTTCGGTGAGCGATCGATCATCAACAACGGCGCGCATTGCTACACCCATGCGAGTTCGAAAGAGTAACAAGCGCAGTACGATCGCAACAACTACGGCGCACGCAAAAGTAATCAGCTTGTGCCAGCTGACGTTAATCCCCCCGATGTGAACAGTGTTGCCCTCAAAAAATTTTAGAAAGGCTTCGCGACTTCCATCACTGGGCCACACCGTATTCGCCAGACCGATCATGAAGGCAAAGAGGGCCACAGTGACTGACAAACGCACAACTTCAGTCGTGCCTTGAAGGCCGCGCATCACTAAGCGTTCAGTGAGGACCCCAAAAAGGGGACAGAGAATAAACAATGTGATGAATAGCGCTAATGGGGCAGGCATATCCCAATCGAAACGCAATTGCCAATAGGTAAAGGCCGCCAACATTCCCGTGGCACCGTGAGCCAAGTTAAAAATGCCCGAAGTTGTGTAGGTGACGACAAGTCCACTAGCGACGACGGCGTAGATCGCTCCCGTTGACAGTCCAATGATGGTGAATGTCAGCAGTTCTTGCATCAGCAGTCAGTCTCAATCAATGGATCACCGAATTCATGGAAATGATTATGGTCGCGTGGGATCAAGACCAGCGGTGACATCGCCGAAATCGCCAACGATTTCCACCGAGCCGTTGTCGTCACAGTGCCAACCTTTGCCATTGTCATCAGCAGATCCCAAAACCGGGAAGACTCGAGTCCACTTTCCACCCTTGACACCCATGATGATGCCGCATTTGGGCGGATGGTTGCCGGCGGGGTTGGTCTCGCTGTGTAGTCCACCGCCGGTCCAGGAGGTGATCTTTTTACCTGCAGCCAAAACGCACTCTCGTTCAAGAACGTTGTTGTTATGGTCCAGACAGTCGTTAGCGGCAGTAGCAAACATCAAAAACGCCGAAGTCGCTTGCAAGCCCAGACCAGCGATTTTTCCAGTGGGGTTGTAAGTCGCCATCATGTCCAAGTACGAGGTCATGCCTGGGAACACGGCAGCATCTTCGAACGGGGCGTACATAGTGCGAACGAGCAAACCTTCATCGGATTCGGCATTGCCGGGAGCGACCATGATGCTGCTGTAAAAGTTGGCATCGTTCAAAACGACTTCAGGGACATAGCCAACCTCGCGCATTGCCTTAAACAGCAGGACCAGATATGCCTCGCTACCAACATACGACATGTAGGAAATATTATTTTCCTTGAGTTGTTGAGCAAAAGGCGTCCAGTTTGCTTCGCCTGCAGCGTTATACGGGATCATCAACGGTTCGCCGAATCCACCGACAGCCTTCATAGTTGCTGACAACTCGTCAGCAACTGACTTGGTGGTTAAAAAATCGCCGTACAAAATCGCCGTATTTTTGATGGCCTCTGGATAAGTGGCCTTGGCCCAATTCAGCCATTGGGAGGGCTTTTCATTGGGTGGGTTAGGAATGGGTTGAATCTTTCCATCAGCCATCGCCGCAGTGGCGCTGACTGTATAACCAGCAAAAGAAATCATGCCGCATTCATGAAAACGGGGGAATGCTTGATCGTCAAAAACCCAGCCACCACCGACCATCGAGAAAACCTCAGAGCAGGCTTGTTCCATTGCTGGAGGAGCTGAGAAAAGCTTTCCGTCGAGGTCAACGATTTCAAGTGGTAGACCACGAATACCGCCTTGTGCGTTACACCAGCCGGCAAAAGCTTTCGCAGCATCTAACATCTCGATTGTCAGACCAGGACTACCTTCATAACCGTGGTCATTCTGAGTGCCTAGTTTGAGAGTGGCGCCACCATTTTGGCCATCAGCAAATGTCGGCACACCTGCGTCAGTTGCTGGACCGCATGGGCTGGCCATGTCACCGAACATCACACCCGTCGGCGCATCAGTCGTTACCGGGGCTTCGGTACCAGGGTTGGGCGCAACGGTTGTGCCTGCTGTTTCACTGTTGCGGTTTGAACAACCAGCCGCTGCAATGGCCACGAGTGAAAGTACGACCAGTGTGCGTCCAAATCGCTGTGAGTACGACATAGTTATCCCCCTGTGCTGTGCGAGCCGAAGTGACTCTCCTTTGCGACACTAGCAATGGTTGAGGCATAAGGAAAGATTTGGCGGACTTGGGCGAGGAGGTTGAGTTTTGCTGACGCACCTATTCGCGTGATAGGCAAGAGTCTGTGTCTGGAACCCCATCTCATTCCCTGAAGAACGGTGTCTTCGTGGCCCCGCTGGAAGTCGCTTTCCCGTATAAGCGAACTGTGGGGACTTTGCTCTCGCGTTTCTTTACTTCGATGCAGCAATGTCATCTTGAAGGTACGCGGGGATCAGACGGCCGAGTGTATTTTCCGCCAGCCGAGTTTGATCCGTTGACTGGGGCACAACTTGACGAGTGGGTCACGCTGCCCGATACGGGAACGGTCACGACTTGGGCCTGGCAGGCGATCCCCGAAGACGGGCAACCTCTTGCGCATCCGTTCGCATGGGCGTTGATTACTCTTGATGGTGCTGATGTGCCGATTTTGAACGCTGTCGATGCCCTCAGTAGCGATCGCATTGCTACTGGAACGCGTGTCAAAGTCCGTTGGGCACAAGAGCGCATTGGTGGCATCACTGACATTGCCTGTTTCGATCTGCTTGGAGGTGCGTGATGAGTGAAGCCGATGGTTTGATGCGTTTGCGCTTGCCCATTGCGGTGACCTACAACTGGTCCGCTGGGCCAAATGCTACGAGTCATCTTACTGGACTATTGGAAGGCAAATTGATTGGTAAGCGTTGCCCTAGTTGCTTATCGGTCTACTTCCCGGCACGCAATGGCGTATGCCCGAAATGTGCGCGCATTCTTGCTGAAGATGTCACCGTTGGACCGAAAGGCACGATTACAACTTTCTGTATCGTCAACGTTCCTTTTCTCGGACAAAAAATTAAATTGCCTTATGTCGCTGCTCAAATTTTGTTGGATGGTGCCGATATTTCAATGCAACATTTGATTCAAGAATGTGAAGCCGAAGATGTGCGCATCGGCATGCG
>JBAWVW010000061.1:0-10739 GCA_037147055.1 Actinomycetes bacterium | reverse complement strand
ATTGACTGTCCGGCAATCGAGAACGGAATCCTCGCCGCACTCGGCGATCACCAAGGTGGTTGGGCGCTACGTCTTGATCACGGGACACCACATTTTGATGTCGTGTACGGACATCAGCGAGCGCATTTAGCAGGCGCAGAGAAAATCGGCGCTGGCCCGCATCAGATCACCGTCACGATGAGAGCCGGAGCACTGGCGTTGTTCGTCGATGATGCACACACCGCTAGCGGACATTTCGGTGGGATGTTCATGTTTCCTGGCGTCACCACGTCAGCAGGCGGCTTATGGATTGGTCGCCACGAAGGACTGCCTATCGTCGACAACTATTCATCCCCCAATGACTTCACGGGGCACATTGCGACAGTCACGATTTCTAGTGGTTCGCCATCAGCTGGCCCATCGCTCGCAACAACGATGCGTATCGCTGAGGGCGCCGACTAACTCGCGCGCACAATGCGATCGGCGACATCGCGACCCGATTCCACTGCACCCTCCATATAGCCAGTACATGTCGCCACATGTTCACCCGCTAAATGCACGCGTCCCCAAGGTTGCCGCAGAATATTCCAATAGCCAGTGATCTGCCCTGTTTGATACACCGCGTAAGCACCACCGTAGTTTTTTTCCGCCGACCAAGAGCGAGAAAATGCTCCAGTCCGCGGTGATGTGATGCCGTGAATCTGTCGCATGTCAGTGGCGATCATCTCAATACGCTCAGTCTCTGAGTATTGCGTGAGTTGACGGCCACCATCGCCTCCGCAATATGACATCAAGATCCCCGATGACCCAGTTTGATCAACGCTCGGGTCGTAGAGACGTTGAGAAATGGAGTCGGTTGTGCCGTAGCCAGATTCCCAACTGCGTGTTTCAAACTGCACCGCTGTTTTCGTAATCGGACCGTAGCCAAGATTGTGAAAAGCCTGATGAAAATCGCCTGGCATCGGGGTGCGAAAATCAACTTCGCGCAGCGGAACAAGAGAGCAGGCTAAAACCAGAGCATCAGCCTGCCAAATCTCTCGGCCATCGGGACCGTCTGCTGTCGCAACGACTCCATGGTCGTCTTGTTCAACCGAAGCCAACCGTGTTCCAAAGTTGATGGTGATACGCGGCGAGTCCTGCAGTTGCTTGCCGAGAGCCACTGCGATTTGTCCCGTTCCGCCGGCAACGCGTTGGGAAAGATGTTCAATGCCTTGTTTAACAACTTCCGAGTTCTCAAAGGCTCGCTGCTGAGCCACGAAAAGGCTGGAGACATTTTCTGGATCCGAAGCAAATTCTCCTTGACTGCCACGCCGCGCAAATAGTTGCCCCACTGGGTCAAGCCCGCTCTGCGCGATCAGGTCAGCCACCGATATGGAATCAAGGTAAGCGGCTTCAGGATGAAGGTCTGGTCGACTTGGATCTTGCACGCCAGAAGCTGGCGAGTCAGCTAGTGCTTCGTACTTTTCAATAGCGCTAAACACCCCAGGTGACAGGGCGGCGATGTTCTCCGCTGTATAAAACGCTTGATCCCAATACAGCCAGCGCCTAATCGTCGTCCATGGCATGGGTTGACCCAATGGTTTGATGCCGAACCGCTGCATCAAATCACGCATTCTCCAATGAATTGAATCCACCCACTCGGCACCACTTTCGGCGTACTGCCCGTTGATGTATACGTCGCTCACAGTGCGCGTCCGGCCGCCGAACCTGTGACCAGCCTCCAGCAAAACCACGTCCGCTCCCGCTGCAGCCAATGATTCGGTTGCGCTGAGACCGGCTAATCCCGCGCCAACGACGATTACTCGCATGACTGGCTCACCCGCCAGCGAGAGTGGCGGCAATATCGCTTGACGACTCGCCCGAGCGCCTTAACACCACCGCTACGAAAGCCAACGCTCCCATAGTGATCATAAAAAGCATCACCGCACCCACGCCCCAGAAGGGTTTGATGGTGCTCTTCGTCGCTCCGAGTAGGGCCACAGGGAAAGTTGTACTGCCAGCCTCACTGACCAGCGTGGAAATCACTGCATTATCCAAACACAAGGTGAAGGACAATAAGGCCCCAGCAATCAGAGCCGACGAAATCAACGGCAATGTGATCTGACGAAAAGCCCGCGCTGGCGGTGCACCAAGATCGCCGGCCGCCTCTTCAAGAGCCTCATCAAGACCTGCTAAACGAGCGCGGACAATCAGCGTCACGACGGCGCTGGCGTACAAGGATTGACCAACCCACAACTTATGCATTCCACCGTTAAAAGGGCCGAGACCGTTCTTGAACAGATAGCCCAATATTGGAACATCACCAATGCGCTGGAACCATGTCACCAGAGCGACGGCGTCCATGATCTCGGGTGTCACCAAAATCAGAAATACAGTGGCCATAAAAATTTTCGTCCATGCCCCGGGTCGACGTGCCAGTGCCACTCCAGACATCCCACCGAGAATCACTGCGATCAAAGTTGCACCGATAGCGGCAGTAAATGAGTTTCGAATTGAGTCACCGATACCAGCGAAGTCAAAAATATCCCTGAACCAATCACTCACCACCCCATTGACGACAAAGGCCAAAAGAAATGCCAGCGGTCCCATCCAACTGGTGACTCGCTTGGAGACATTTCCCCGTGCCAGTAAAACTCGTCGTGCGAGTAAGACAACGCCGATGATCACTAAGAAGCGAATGATCATCGCCCAGGTGGCTCCGCTAGCAAACAACTCCCCCCACCATTTGGTGCTTGTGTGCCCTGCCCAAATAGAAAAGGATGAGCCACTGTTAAACGAATGACGCAGCACCAACAAGATCGGGATGAACATGAAAACCAAAACCAAGACCGTCCAGATTGCGAAAACAATGCGCATCACATCGACGCCACGAGTGGTCGACGGCTTATCGCCCTTTGACGAAGCCAGCGAACGCTCGGCGATTGAACGCCGAATATTCTGGGTGACTGGTTGCAAGGCTTTGAGAATAAATGGGACAATCCAGACCAGTAATGCCCCCACTGCTAAGACCAGTAGAACAGCACCGATCATCAACACCGCCATTGCCGAACCGAGAGGCCAGTTCTGCGCTTGTGAGAACTGCGAGGCGATCATCGAACCGATCATGTTGCCTTTGGCTCCGCCAAGCACCGTGGCGGTGACATAGTCGCCACACATCGGGATGAATGTCAGCAAGACTCCTGCCGCAATTCCTGGGCCAGCTAACGGAAGTGTGACCCCAAAAAATGTAGCAATGCGCCCGGCTCCGAGGTCCTTGCTGGCCTCGCGCATCCGCACATCAATACGGTCAAGAGCGACGAACAATGGCAGGATCATGAATCCTAAATAGTTATAGACAATTGCTATTTGGACTGCTGTCGGTGTCTCCAAAAGTTGGATACCACGATCTCCGATAACGCCTAAGTCAATGAGCCAGCGCGAGAACTCCCCATTGGGTGCTAGGGGGATCCGCCAAGCCACGGTGCGGATGAGAAATGACGTGAAACTCGGAACCACTACGAGAGTCAGAATCACGACTCGCCATTTTTCGCTCACTTTAAAGGCCGTGAAATAAGCAACGGGAAGCCCAATGCCCAAACAAAGCAAAGTCGCCACAATTGCGATCCGCAGGGTCGCCTTAAAAGTTTTGAAGAACGTATCGTCAAAAACCTGTGAGTAATTAGCCGTCGTTAGTTTCCCTAAATCAACTGGCAACAAACGTGACGTGTCTTTAGTGCCAAAGGAATAAACAACGACAAAGGCAATCGGGATAATAAAGAACAGCAAGTACCAGATGATCGCTGGAATGGCGAGGACAAACTTAGGTCCTCGCCATCTCCGACGATCGTTTGTATACACCACTGAAGTCATGCTGTATCAGGCTCCGGCTTTTGCCTTCATGTTGTTCAGAATTATGACAAGGCGATCAATTGACTCATTAATTACTTGTGTACGCATGGTCGCTACTTCTGCATCGCCGAAGAAAATCATCTCGCCCTTGACCAAATCTGGGGCCAACTCGCTGATGAGCTGTGGCATGTCTTTCATACCGGTGTTGTAGCCGTGATACGAAAGGTCTTGAACCGAGACTTCAGGAATGAGATCCCAGTTGATCCATGCATGCGCTGCTTCGGCGTTGGGTGCGCCAGCGGCGATGCAATAGTTATCCATCCATAATTCTGTTGCGGGTGAACCAAGAGCCCACTTCCACACGCTCGGGTCACCGCCAGCTTCTTCAATGCGGGAATACGCCTGACGAGCGTCGCCATTCCATGCCATGGACAAACTGTAAGCCCCTTCGGCTATGGCGGTACTTGGGTAACTATCAAACTTCTTGATGTGCTGTGCCAGTTCATCCACAAGGAAGGCTTCACAGGCGTCAATATCGGCGGCGTCGGTTGTATTCCAATCTTTTCCGTTGGCCCAGAACCACGCACCACAGATATTCGGACCAGTGTCAATGACCGAACACATGCCGCTGGCCTCATTCATGCAAGCATCAAAAAAGTCTTGCCAGGTGACGAGATCTTTAGTGATGACTGAACTGTCCCACATAAAACCAGTGGTTCCCCAGTTCTTACATACCGAATAATCATTGCTTGGGTCCCAATCTTGACCAAGGTATGCCTTATCAACGTTGACCATATTCGGAATGAGAGTCTTGTCAAACTTCTGAATGAGTCCCTTTTCGATCATCTGTGGAATGTATGGCCCAGTAGGAACGACGATGTCGAAACCGCTACTGCCACCCGATGTCGACAACTTGATGATGAGGTCTTCATTACTGTTGAAGTAATCAACCTTCATTGAAATACCAATGGCATCTTCAGCCTGAGCACCAACGATCAACGGATCGTTGTAATCGCCCCAGGTGTACATCGCCAATGTTCCAGTCGCAGCATTGATGACTCGGCTCCAGTCACCAGAAGCTAAGGGTGAGTCGCCATCGGTTGACGGCGGAGAGTTGTCGTCACCGCCACAGGCGGCAACAACAATTGCCAGACCAGCCGCTGCCGTGCCCATTTTGAAAACTGCCCGGCGTGACAACTTCTCGCGAAAACTTTCCGGCGCCAACATTCTTAATTGTGGTGGGGTGTGATCTTGTGTCATTGTCTTTCTCCTTATTCAGTGTTTACGTTGATGGGTCTTGCGGTACTTAACTTTGTTGATTTTCAGAGTCTGCCATCACAATGTCAGCTTGTCGGGCAGAGAATAAATAGACATCGTCGGCTGACCAACTGCAGTAGACACTGTCGCCCAAGGCAAACCTTGCGACATGGGCGCGCGGAGTCAGCACTAAGAGATCGCGCTGACCCGAGGTCACGACATATTGCAAGACATCTCCAAAGTGGGAGACGCCAGCCACGGTTCCCGATGCCACATTGGCCATATCGGAAGGTTGCTCTCCCGACAGATTGATGCATTCAGGACGCACCGCCGCCAATGCTGGTAGATCATTGGGGACATCCTCTTCCGGGCGACTGGCGACAAAATTTGTGCCGTCATCGGCACGAATACCATGTTCCGTGGCAACTCCTTGCCAGAAATTATTTCTTCCGATAAAGCCGGCCACGAAGGCCGACGATGGATGCTCGTAGACCGTTTCTGGATCCCCCAGTTGCTCAATATGTCCGTCGAGCATGATGGCAATACGGTCGCTCATACTCATGGCCTCTTCTTGGTCATGGGTGACGAAAACAAAGGTGATCCCAAGACGACTCTGCAGCAACTTCAATTCGATCTGCATTTCTTCGCGCAATTTTCGATCAAGCGCTCCGAGGGGCTCATCAAGTAGCAGAACGCTTGGGCGATTCACCAGTGCACGAGCCACGGCCACGCGTTGCTGTTGCCCACCCGACATTTGGCGGGGCTTGCGCTCGGCCAACTTACTCATCTGCACCATGTCCAAAGCCTCAGCCACCTTGGTGGCGATATCAGACTTTGGAACACCCTTTTGCCGTAACCCGTACGCCACATTTTCTGCCACAGTCATATGCGGGAAGAGTGCATAGTGTTGAAAAACTGTATTGACATCACGCTTATACGGCGGGATTCCCTGCACGTATTGACCGCTGATGCGAATGAACCCTGAATCGGGCTGCTCAAAACCAGCCAACATCCGCAGAGTTGTCGTCTTGCCGCAACCGCTCGGCCCCAGAAGAGAGAGAAATTCGCCTGGCTTGACTAACAGGTTCATGGAGTCCACCGCGACCATTGAGCCGAACCGCTTCGTCACACCCTCTAATTCGACTGCGCCACGATCACCGCTCACCTGTCATGCCCCACTCTCTGAATTATCTCTTCACCAATCAATGCCATCGGCAGTTCCGTCATAACTAAATCCACTATAGGACACTGAGATACGTCCACGGACTACTCCACGGTACGGTAACAGGGCATTAACCTGAAGCACGCAGAACAAGGAGCAATCGTGAACCCGCCTGAATCAGATGACATTGACCTTGGTGCACTTGCACAGAGGCATCTCTGGGGTCACTTCACAAATCTTTCCAGTGTCCAGCGCGAGGGTCTGCCGATTATCCAACGGGGCCAAGGTGCTTATGTCTATGACCAAAATGGGAAGCGTTATCTGGACGGGTTATCGGGACTATTTACCGTCAACATCGGTCACGGACGAGAAGAACTCGCCCGAGCAGCGGCCTCACAGAGCGAAACCCTAGGTTATTTCCCACTGTGGAGTTTCGGTCATGAACCCGGAATCCGTCTTGCCGCCAAACTTTGTGAGCTTGCCCCGGGAGATCTCAACCGCGTGTTTTTCACTACTGGTGGAGGCGACGCCTTAGAGTCGGCATGGAAGTTGGCTGTGCAGTATTACGCCGGAATTGGCCAGCCTCTTCGCCGCAAAGTCATCAGCCGTTATTACGCCTACCACGGCACCACATTGGGGGCGCTGAGCATCACTGGGATACCCGCCATTCGCCAACCCTTTGAACCTTTGCTCCCGTGGGCGATCAAGGTCGCCAATACAAATCAGTACCGCTGTGGTTTGTGTTCTCAAAGCACGAAGTGCACTCTTGACTGTGCCGAAGAAGTTGAACGAGCCATCATCGCCGAAGGACCTGAGACCGTAGCAATGGTTGTGATGGAGCCCGTTCAAAATACAGGTGGAGCTCTCGTGCCGCCCGATGGCTATTGGAAACGAGTACGCGAAATCTGCGACAAGTACGGCGTACTGCTGGTCTCCGATGAAGTGATTTGTGGGTTCGGCCGTCTCGGTTACTGGTTTGGTTGTCAGCGTTTTGATTACCAGCCCGACATGATTACTTTTGCCAAAGGTGTCACCAGTGGATACGCCCCGCTCGGTGGCGTCATTGTCAGCGACCGACTAGCGGCACCATTTCTCGAAGATGACACTGCGGTATTTCTTCATGGCCTTACTTTTGGTGGGCACCCCGTGTCCTGCGCCGTAGCCCTTGCCAATATTGACGTGATGGAAAAAGAAAACATCTTGGCCAATGTCCTAGAGAATGAGCCAATCTTCGATGAAATCATGGAACAACTCAAGGAACTGCCCTTTGTCGGTGATGTGCGCGGATGCGGCTACTTCAGAGTACTCGAACTCGTCAAAGACAAAAATACGAAACAGAGTTTTACCGACGAAGAATGCAATTGGCTGTTGCGCGACGAACTCTCACCACGAATTTTTGAGGCTGGACTGATCTGTCGAGTTGATGATCGCGCCGACCCCGTCTTGGTCTTATCCCCTACTTTGATCTGTGGTCCTGAAGAACTTCGATTTATCGCCAAGGTGTTGACTGATGCACTCCATCATGCTGCAGAGGAATTTCAGAACCGCTAACTCTCGAGGTTGGCCATGACATGCTTGATCCGCGTGTAATCCTCAAGAGCGTATGACGACAAGTCCTTGCCGTAACCCGACTGCTTGAAGCCACCATGTGGCATTTCGGCAACCATTGGGATGTGCGTGTTGATCCACACACAACCAAAGTCCAATCGTTTGGTCATGCGCATTGCCCGCCCGAAGTCCTTCGTCCAGACACTTGAAGCCAAGCCGTAATCGACGCCATTTGCCCACTGCACAGCTTCGTCTTCGCCGTTGAATTGTTGCACCGTAATCACGGGACCAAAAATTTCGGTTTGCACCATCTCATCTTGCTGACGCAAATTACTGACCACCGTCGGGGTAAAGAAATAGCCTGAGGTACCTTGGCGCGCACCACCAGTGTTGACCTCGGCGTGCGACGGCAAACGATCAAAGAAACCAGCGACACGGGTCAATTGATTGATGTTGTTCACCGGTCCAAACAAAATATCTTCTTCATCCGGCATGCCACAGCGCGTGGCTTTGGCTTGCTCGGTGAGTGCCGCCACGAAATCCTTATAGACCCCAGCCGAGCACAACACTCGTGTCGCTGCCGTGCAATCCTGGCCGGCATTGAAGTAACCAGCCATCGCAATACCTTCGGCGGCGGCGGCTATATCGGCATCATCAAAGACAATGACTGGTGCTTTGCCACCTAATTCAAGATGCACTCGCTTGAGACTTTTCGCCGCCGACTCAGCGACTTCCATACCAGCGCGCACAGAGCCAGTCACACTCACCAAAGATGGTGTGTCGTGCGAGACCATGGCCCGACCTGTGTCGCGATCACCACAAATCACATTCATCACACCTGCAGGCAAAAACTCGGCGCATATCTCAGCCAACAAAGTCGTGCTCACAGGAGTTGTATCACTGGGTTTCAGAACGACCGTATTTCCAGCGGCGATAGCAGGCGCAAACTTCCATACGGCCATCATCATCGGATAATTCCATGGGGCGACTTGGGCACAGACGCCGATCGGTTCACGACGGATGTAACTCGTCATGTTGGGAACATACTCGCCTGCGCTTTTACCCTCAAGGTGGCGGGCCGCAGTGGCGAAGAAACGCACATGGTCGACCATTGGAGGAATTTCCTCAGAGCGTGTCATCTCAATGGGCTTTCCACAATTCTGTGACTCCAATGCAACGAACTCTTCGGCTCGTGCCTCAATGGCGTCAGCGATTCGGAACAACGCCAGCGAACGATCTTTCGGTGTTGAATCACGCCATGATTCGAAGGCCAGCGAAGCCGCTTTCATGGCCCGATCAACATCATCAGATGATGACAGTGGGGCTGTCGCATACTGCTCGCCCGTGGACGGATTGATGACCGGGATCGTGCGTCCGTCTTGCGCATCGACATATTTTCCATCAACAAAGTTTTGGTAGGTCTGCATGACCCCACTCTAGGTGACGAAAGAGCAGTGAGTAAATGACGGATCGTTTAGCGGGGGTCGCGCCACATCCGCCACATTGTTGGTCCGTTGGGATGATGGATTTCACCCACGACCTCAAAACCGAATCGGCGGTAATACGGGACATTGGTGTCTTTGGATGATTCCAAATATGCGCCGACCCTTTCTTCATCAGCTTTGCTCAATATTTCATTCATCAAAGCGGCACCATAACCATGGCCTTGCTGAACGGGGTCGGTCCCCAAAACTTCAAGGTAATAGTGCGGTTCTTGTGGATGAAGTTTCTCCATCCGACCGAGTGCCCCAAGAGCGCGAAAAATCCCGAATTTGTATGCGCGCAACGTGAGAGGAAGAGTCCTGATAATTGTCCATGGGGGAACTTTCCACTTCCCAGGTGGAGACCAATATGCCGCTGCCTTACGATCTGGCGTCATCAACACCAGACCGTGATCCAACATGTTGCGCCCCAACATCTCAAATGCCATGGTCGCTCGTCGTTCATCAAAAGTTCCACCCATGAGATAGATGAACACGGGGTCGTCGGCAAAGGCGCGAGCCAAACTGGCGGTGATGGCTGGCAAGTCGGCAACATCTGCTTTGGCTACTTCGCTCATAGCGACACGGTACTAGGTTAAAACCATGGCAATTTCCATAAATGAACTCGATATTCCGCAGGTTGATTTTGACTTCGTCGGCAGCCAAGCAGAACGCGATCAACTGGCGAGCATTGCTCAAGACTCGTGGATCGCTAAGGGTCTCTTCGCCTACCCGATTTTCAACTATGAAGATTGCTTGGCTATTTTACGCGATCGACGTTGGCACAGTGCCGCTGCTCTAGCGGCCATCGCCTTTGGCGTTGACGATCCGCGTCTCAGCGAAAATCGTCAGCCCTCAATTCTTTCTTCCGAAGGAGAAGTTCACACTCGACTTCGTCGTTTGGTGGCGCCATCTTTTTCGCCACGAGCCGCCGACCATCTGCGCCCATTTATGCGCGAGGTGATGAATTCGCTGATTGACCCGATCGTCGCTCAAGGCCATTGCGATCTTGCCGTTGATATCTGCGAGCATTACCCAATTCCGATTATTTGCGAACTTCTCGGTGCGCCAAAATCAGACTGGCAGTTTTTCAGCCGTGTCGCTGAAGATGTCTTGCGAATCTTTGATGCGAATAATGCAAACGAGATTGACCTCATTTTGGCAGCTCAAGCAGATCTCGATACCTACGTTCGCCAACTGATCTCCGAGCGACGAAATAGCCCAGCTGACGACCTGATTACAAGTTTGATCGCTGCTGAAGAAGCCGGCGACAAACTTAATGAGAACGAATTGGTCTCCATGGTTGAAGCCGTGATCATTGGTGGCACGGACACAACGCGTAATCAACTTGGATGTTCCGTGGCACTTTTTGCTGAGCATCCTGAGCAGTGGAAACTTCTTGCCGAGCGCCCCGAGTTGGCAGGAAAGGCCGTAGAAGAGACGATGCGTTATTTCGGAGCCGTCCGCAGCACTGGTCGGTTCGC
>JBAWVW010000060.1:0-10787 GCA_037147055.1 Actinomycetes bacterium | reverse complement strand
CTGATTCGTAATAGTCTCAGAGCGTGCCCGATACCGCTGGCTATTTGTTCATTGGAGCCGTAGCAGCCATCGTCACATTTATTGCGACGCCACTCACGGTTCGCTTGGCTCTTCGTCGGGGCTGGGTCGTGGCGCCAGATGAGCGGCGCGTGCATCAAGTGCCGACACCTCATGTTGGTGGCATTGCAATGTTCCTTGGCTTTGTCGTGGCGCTCGCTTTGGCATGGAGAATGGGGCGCTTCTCTCCAATCTTTAATAACAACTCTGAACCGATGGGTGTCTTGTTGGCAGCCTTGGTGATATTTGCTACTGGTCTCGTTGACGATGTGCGCGAAATTTCAAGTCCCGCGAAAGTAACAGGAACGGTCATAGCGGGATTATTTCTGGTGTGGTTCGGAGCCACGATGTTTTATTTTCGTGTTCCGTTCGTTGATGTTTTTGTTTTGTCTGACGATTGGGTACCACTGATCACCATCTTGTGGCTGATCGGTATGAGTCAGGCAATTAACTTGATTGATGGCCTCGATGGTTTGGCGGCGGGCATTGTGGCAATCGCCGCTGCTTCATTCTTTTTGTACAGTCGCCGACTTGACACTCTTGGAGTTTTGGCGCAACCAAATATCGGACCCCTCATTGCGATCATTGCTTTGGGTGTCTGTCTTGGTTTCCTACCGCACAATTTCAATAACGCCAAAATTTTCATGGGCGATAGTGGGGCATTGTTCCTTGGTTTGTTGATGGCCGTATCGACCAGTGTCGTTGGAGGACGAGCCGATCCAAACAGCCAGGCGTACATTCCCGGACAGACATATTTCTTCTTGGCCCCATTGTTTATTCCGCTCTTCATTTTGGGTGTGCCGATTTTGGACATGATCTTCGCGATAGTCCGGCGGACCGTCGGCCGCCAAGGTCTGGCCACCGCCGATAAGGGTCACCTACATCACCGTCTCGTGGACCTAGGTCACGGCCAGCGGCGCAGTGTGTTGATCTTGTGGCTCTGGACAGCCCTTTTGAGCGGTTTTGTTTTGTATCCCATTTTCACTGATGCCCGAACAGCCTTGATTCCGATCGGGACACTGGCGATTGCTCTCAGTTTGTACACCGTGATGCATCCAGAAGTTCGCCGAATCCGCAAGGACTCCCGGTCCGGCAATTCAGATCAAGATGCCACCGAAGAATTGCCGAGACCCCGTTAAAACAGGTAGATTAGAGCGTGTTTTAGGGTCCCATTGATCCCTGAACGACACTTCCTCTGATGTCTGACTCCTCACTACCCGATTCCCCGTCACCCGCCGCCAAGTCGCGTCCGGCGCAGATGTCGCAACGCGTCTCTGGCACCATTTTGCGCCTGAATCGTTCAAGTAGCGTCGATCAAGGGTTGGGTCAGGGTATGGAAATCGCCATGGCCATGGGTCTTTTCCTGGGCTTGGGCTGGTTGGTTGACTCGTGGTTGGGAACACGCCCGATTTTCACGATCGTTTTGACCCTTTTGGCCACCGTGGGCACGTTCGCCAAAATATGGTTTTCCTACCAAGAGCGCATGCGAATCCTTGAGGCCGAGCGTCGCCAGGGAACTGTCGCTCAGCAGTCTGAAGAGGGGGCCCCCCGATGAGCAACGACTCTGTTTCCCCGATGATGACGCGTCTTGAAGGCGATGCTCCAGAAATTCAGGTGTCTTTAGACATTTTGAAGCGCGGAATCTTGGTGACCCCGATCATCGTGGCCGTGTGTTCGGTTTTTGCTGGTATGGACGGGGCGATTAGTGCGGTTTATGCAATAGCCATTGTGCTCATCAATTTCCTCTTTGCAGCCGGACTGATGGCAGTGACCGCACGGATTTCGTTGGGTCTGATGATGGGGGCAGCTCTTTTTGGCTACTTGTTACGGCTTGGGCTGATCTTTTTGGCTGTTTTTCTTGTCCGCGACACCTCCTGGATTTCATTAGGAGCCCTCGGAGGCACTATTATTATTACGCACCTCGGGCTTCTTGTTTGGGAGTTGAAATACATTTCAATCTCCCTTGCTTATCCCGGGCTCAAACCCTCCGCCCGTAAGTCTCCGACGAACCAAAGGTAAATAAAATGTTCGCCCTAGAATTTCCTCCGATCAACGAACTCATCCGTTGGCGCGACCTGTTCACAAGTTTCAACAAAATTTCGATCATCGCCTGCTTGGCGGCCTTCGTCAGTATGTTGCTCTTCTTTCTGGCTTCGCGTAAGGATCCCTTAGTAGCCCCGACTGGGTCGCGCAACTTGGCTGAAAGGTCCGTCGAGTTCATTGAGCGCGACATCGTGATGCAGACCATGGGTAAGGACGGAATGGGCTGGACACCGTTCTTGCTGTCACTGTTCCTCTTCATCTACTTCTGCAACCTGCCTGGAATTATTCCAATTCTGCAGATGCCGGCGACTGCGCGTATGGCGATTCCGCTTTTCTTGGCTTTGGTCGTGTGGGTCATTTACAACGCTGTTGGTTTCCGTCACAACGGATTCAAGTACATCGGTGCCATGGTGTGGCCGAAGAGCGTTCCTGTTGGCATGCGTCCACTAGTAGGCGCCATCGAATTCCTTTCCAACATTGTCTTGCGTCCGTTTTCGCTGGCAGTGCGACTTTTCGCCAACATGTTGGCTGGTCACATGCTCCTCGTGACCTTTGCGTTCTTGTCGAATGCGATGTTCACTGCTCAGACAAAGCAGATGTTCTTGCGCCCGATGGGAGTTTTGCCACTCTTCATGTTGATTTTCCTCACGGCCTTTGAGGTCCTCGTGGGCTTTTTGCAGGCTTATATCTTTACAATTCTTACCGCTGTTTTTATTAACAGTGCTCGACATATCGAACACTGATCCGAACTCCCACAACAATCCCTAAAGGAGAAATACAAAAATGGAAGCGTTAATCCACATTGCTGCAGCAGCAGTAGACCCAGCAGATGCAAAGAAGGCCAATGCCGCAATCGGCGCTGGCTTCGCTTATGGTTTGGCCGCAATCGGGCCTGGCATCGGCATCGGTTACGTCGTCGGTAAGGCCATCGAAGCCATGGCTCGTCAGCCAGAGGCTGCCGGTATGGTCCGCACCACGATGTTCCTCGGTATCGCCTTCACCGAGGCGTTGGCGTTGATCGGCTTCGTAGTCTTCATTCTTCTCGGTCTGTAAGGAGAACTTATGCACACCGTCGCCGTCGTCATGACGCGTGAAGGCAGGTTGCATGTTTCTCCAAGCGGAACGCCCATCAGTGGTGATACCACCGATGCACCGTTGGTTGCTATGGCATCCACCGAGGCAACCGCCGAGGTAGCAGCAAAAGACCCAAGCCCGATCGCTCCAGAAGGTAAAGAGCTCGTCTGGGGTGGAGGCGCGTTCATCGTCTTGTTCGTAGTCATGCGCGTGTATCTGTTCCCGCGGGTGAGAAAGGGCATGGATGCGCGTTACAACAAAATTCGTGGCTCCCATGAAAGTGCAACGGCCTTGCGTTCGTCAGCACGCGCTGATGTGACGACTTATGAGGGTCAGTTAGCTGGCGTGCGAAGTGAAGCCAAGACAGTCATCGATGCTGCGCGTCAGACTCTGGAAGCAGAGCGCACCGCGGCAGTCGCCAAAGTTAATGCTGCGATCGCCGTTGATCGTGCTAGCGCCATGTCAGCCAACGAAGCAGCGCGTCTTGCTGCGAGTGGTGATGTTCGTGATGCAGTTGCCGCTGTGAGTGCGCATGCAGCCGAGTTGGCCTCGGGTCATCGTCCAGATGCATCCAAGGTGCAGGGCATTGTTGACTCGTTGATTTCGGGAGGTGCACGTTGATGCCCATGTCGGAAGTTGAAGTAGTAATGCAGACGCATTCGTGGATTTGGCCCGAGCCATACGAAATTATTTTCGGCACCATGGCTTCTGGTTTGATCTTCGGTTTGTTGATCAAATTTGTGATCCCACTTGCTAAGAAGGCTCTGTCAGCTCGCACAGTTTCAATCCAAGCCGAACTTGATTCGGGTGCTAACGATTTGGCTTCGGCTGAACAAGAGGCGCAAGATATTCGTCAAGCAATCGGTGACATTGCCTCGGAACGGGCGCGAATCTTGGCTGAGACCAATGTTCAAGCCGAAGCCTTGCTTCGTGATGGTCGTGCTCGTTTGGCTCAAGAACTTGTGGAGATTCAAGAACGCGGTCAAAGTGAGATTGTGTCTATTGGACTTCGAGTCAGTGATGAATTGCGGGCTGAGATTTCTCGTTTGTCCGGCGCAGCAATTGATCAGGTCGTGCGTACCTCGCTCACTGACGCAACTCAACAAGAACTGATTGAGAACTTTATTTCGAAAGTAGGTGCTTCACGATGAGTGACAATCGCATCGAAGGTTACGCCCGAGCACTTTTTGAGATTGCTCGTGCCGAAGGAAGTCTTGATGAGGTCGAAGACGAGTTGTTCCGTTTGGCTCGCACACTTGAGTCAAACGATGCACTTCGCAACGCACTGACAGACGAAAAGATTCCCGTGGCGCGTCGTCAAGGAATCGTTGAAGATTTGTTGGGTGGCAAGGTCACCGGCACATCAGTGCAGTTGGTCTCCATGGTTGTGGGAAGCGGTCGTGGCCGCGATCTGCCAGCCATCATTGACAAGTTAGTGAAGCGAGCATCAAGTGCTAAGCAACTCGAAGTTGCTCAAGTGCGTTCGGCAGTGGCACTCACTGCAGATCAACAAACTCGCCTTGCTGCTGCCTTGGCTAACGCCACTGGCAAAGAAGTAAATCTCAAGGTTGTTGTGGATCCGTCAATTATCGGCGGAATCGTGGCAACTGTAGGTGACACCGTCATTGACGGAAGTATCCGCACCCGCCTGGACAACGTAAAGAGCCGGCTCTAAAAGCCGAGCGATGGAAATGGAACGAGAGACGACATGGCAGAACTAACACTGTCCGCAGCTGATATTGCAGCGGCGATCACGAAGAACCTCGAAGGCTTTACGCCTTCGCTCGAAGCCCGCACTGTTGGTCGCGTGACCTCAGTCGGTGACGGTATCGCCAATATTTCTGGCTTGCCTGATTGCGCTGTTAACGAACTCCTCGAGTTTGAAGACGGAACCCGCGGATTGGCATTGAACCTTGAAGAAGAATCAATTGGATCCGTAGTACTTGGCGAGTCCGATCGTATTGAAGAAGGTCAGACCGTGAAGGCAACTGGTGAAATTTTGTCAGTGCCCGTTGGCGAAGGTGTGCTCGGTCGCGTTGTGAACGCTCTCGGCGAACCGATTGACGGAAAAGGCCCACTCGTCGGAGTGCAGCAGCGTCGTATGGAGATTCAGGCTCCTGGAATCATGGGTCGAAAGCCAGTGCATCAGCCGATGCAGACCGGAATCAAATCAATTGATGCCATGACCCCGATTGGTCGTGGACAGCGTGAATTGATCATTGGTGACCGCAAGACCGGCAAGACCACGATCGCTATTGACACCATCTTGAACCAAAAAGGTCAGGGTGTGAAATGCATTTATGTTGCTATTGGTCAGAAGGGTTCAACTGTTGCTCAGACCGTCGAAACATTGCGTCAGGCTGGCGCTATGGAATACACCGTCGTCGTGGTGGCAACTGCTGCTGACTCGGCTCCGTTCAAATACCTCGCTCCTTACGCTGGTTGCGCGATGGGTCAGCATTGGATGGAAAACGGTGAGCACGCGCTCATTGTTTACGATGACTTGTCCAAGCAGGCCGAGGCGTATCGCCAGATGGCTTTGTTGCTTCGTCGCCCACCAGGTCGTGAGGCTTACCCTGGCGACGTTTTCTATTTGCACAGTCGTTTGCTTGAGCGCGCTGCAAAGTTGTCCGATGAAAACGGTGCTGGTTCATTGACCGCTTTGCCGATCATTGAAACAAAAGCTGGCGACGTTTCGGCGTACATTCCAACCAACGTGATTTCGATTACCGATGGTCAGGTGTACTTGCAAGACAACTTGTTCAAGTCTGGTGTTCGTCCAGCCGTGGACGTAGGAATCTCGGTGTCTCGCGTAGGTGGTGCTGCTCAGATCAAATCGATGAAGGGCGTCGCCGGTACGTTGAAGCTTGACCTCGCGCAGTTCCGTGAACTTGAAGCATTCGCCACATTCGGATCCGAACTTGACGCTATTTCTAAGGCGCAACTTGAGCGTGGCTACCGTTTAGTTGAACTGCTGAAGCAGCCTTTGAACAGCCCGATGCCCGTTGAAGAGCAAGTCGTTTCCATTTTTGCGGGAACCAAGGGCTTCCTAGACGATGTGCCAGTCGTTGACGTTCGCCGTTTCGAAGGCGAACTGTTGGCTCACATGCGTTCAGGTCATGCAGCGATGCTCAATGACATTCGCACGACTGGTTTGCCGAACGATCTTGGTTCTGTTGTGCAGTCCTTCAAGGATGGGTTCATGGCAACAGCAGAAGCAGCACGTAAGGCCAATGAGGCTGCGTCAGATGCTGAACAAATCGGTGAAGCTCAGTCAAACAAAACGTTGGCGACGGAGTAACAACACATGGCTGGTGGACAGGAACGAATTCTGCGGGGACGTATCCGCAGCGTGCAAGCGACGAAGAAGATCACGCGCGCCATGGAGCTCATTGCTGCCTCGCGTATCGTGAAAGCGCAACAGCGCGTTCTCGCCGCCGTTCCCTACAGCGAGCAAATCACAGAAGTAGTGCGCGACTTGGCCGCTGGCGGTGGATCAACCGATAGCCCATTGTTGGGAACTCGTGAATCCATTAAAAAGGTGTGCTACGTAGCAATCACTGCTGACCGTGGTCTCTGCGGTGGCTACAACTCGGGAGTTCTACGAGCAACCGAAGCGGAAATTAAAGTTGACCTCAAAGCCGATCGTGACTATGTGATTGTGCCAGTTGGGCGCAAAGCCGATGGCTACTTGCGTTTTCGTGGCTACAACTTAGAAAAGCCATTCAATGGTTTCAGCGATCAACCCAACTACTCCGATGCCAAAGAAATCGGTGAGCATGTTGTGGCGCTGTATGCCAGCGGAGAAGTTGACAAAGTTGTTTTGGTGTACACACGATTCATTTCATCGGGTTCACAAGAGGTCGTTTTGCGTCCGCTCGTACCTTTGGAGCGTGACGTTGTTGAAGGTGGCGACGCTAAGCCAGGCACCGACGGCAGCAGCGCCAATTATGAATTTGAACCAGATCCATCCTCAATTTTAGAAACATTGATTCCTCGTTATATTGAGGCCCGTATTTATGCTGCTCTTCTTAATGCCGCCGCTAGCGAACACGCATTTCGCCAGCGCGCCATGAAGAGCGCAACCGATAACGCTGAAGAAATCATTAAAAATCTTTCGCGCATCATGAACCGTGCTCGTCAAGACTCAATCACCACTGAAATTATGGAAATCGTCAGTGGTGCCGAAGCCTTGTCGGGTGATAGAGGCAAGCAAGTGCGACTTGCCGAGATAGGTCCCTTAGGTAATTCAGAATTCGCCCAATAGTAAGTACTCCTCGAGTAGCGCAGCATTCTCAAAAGGATAAAAACATGACAATGACAGAGAACCAACTAAAAGACGGACGGGTCATCGGTATTGCCGGTCCCGTTATCGACGTCGAGTTTCCGCGGGGTTCGCTCCCCGAATTGAACACGGCACTCGAGTTCACCGTGAGCATCGACGGAGAAGACATTAAGGTCTTGGCCGAAGTTGCTCAGCAGCTTGGCGACGGACGAGTCCGCGCCATTTGCCTCAAGCCAACTGACGGTCTGCGTCGCGGTACTGCCGTGCGCAACACTGGTCGTGGATTGAGCGTTCCAGTCGGTGACAAAGTATTGGGTCACGTGTGGAATGCATGGGGCGAAGTACTGGACCTTGATGAGAATGACGATCCAGCAGAGTTCGCCGCTATGGAGCGTTGGGACATTCACCGTCCCGCTCCTGATTTCGCATCGCTTGAACCACAAAAGCGGATGTTCGTTACTGGCGTAAAAGTTATTGACCTTCTCACCCCATATTTGGCTGGTGGAAAGATTGGTTTGTTCGGTGGCGCAGGCGTGGGTAAGACCGTGCTCATCACCGAGATGATTAACCGCGTGGCTTCACAGCACGGTGGAGTGTCAGTGTTCGCTGGAGTTGGCGAGCGCACCCGCGAGGGAACCGACCTGCGCATTGAAATGGAAGAGTCAGGCGTGTTCGAAAAAGCCGCTTTGGTCTTTGGCCAGATGGACGAACCACCAGGCGTCCGGTTGCGCGTTGCTCTGTCGGCCCTCACCATGGCTGAGTATTTCCGTGACGTACAGAACCAGGACGTGTTGTTGTTCGTCGACAACATTTTCCGTTTCGTGCAGGCTGGATCAGAAGTGTCCACGTTGTTGGGCCGTATGCCATCAGCCGTGGGTTATCAGCCGACACTCGCTGACGAAATGGGCCAGTTGCAGGAGCGCATTACCTCGACCAAGGGACGTTCGATTACGTCGCTGCAGGCCGTGTATGTACCTGCTGACGACTACACCGACCCTGCTCCGTTCACCACCTTCACCCACCTTGATGCCACAACAGAATTGTCACGTCAAGTGGCCGCTCTTGGTATCTACCCAGCCGTGGACCCGTTGGCTTCAACGTCAACGATTCTCTCGCCAGAGGTAGTGGGCGAGCGTCACTACAAGGTGGCTCGTGATGTGCAGGAGAACTTGCAGCGTTACAAAGAACTTCAGGACATCATCGCCATTCTTGGTCTTGATGAACTCAGTGAAGTCGACCGCCTCACAGTGTCGCGTGCACGCAAGATTCAGCGTTTCTTGTCGCAGCCGTTCTTTGTGGCCAAGGTGTTCACTGGTCTTGAAGGCGAGTTTGTGCCCGTTGAAGAAACAGTGGCCAGTTTCGAAGCCATTCTCAATGGTGATCTTGACCATATTCCAGAGCAGGCGTTCTTGAACGTGGGTGGAATTGAGCAGGTCTATGCCAAGGCGAAGGCACTTCAGGAAAGCGTCTGATGGCTGAAGCAAACACGATGCGAGTTGAAGTTGTTTCGCCAGAACGCGTTGTGTTTTCTGGCGAAGCGACTCAGGTCATCACCCGTACCTTGGGTGGTGGAGAAATCGCGTTCTTGGCTGGGCATGCTCCATTCTTGGCAGCGTTGATTCCTAATCACTCGCGCTTGTACCTCACTGATGGTTCGATACTTGATGTTGCAGTGCACGGCGGATTTGTTGAAGTGAGCAATGGCAAGGTGTCGATCTTGACTGACTTTGCCGAACTTGGTTCAGAAATTGATAAGGCAAAGGCTGCTGCCGATATTGAGCGTTTGCAAGAACAGTTGCGTCACGAACATGATGCAACTGGTGCTGCCGAGTTGGCACGGGCACATGCTCGCTTGTCAGCTGCCGGTGGCGTCGCTGGCACTTCCGCCGCCTCCCACTGATTTATTATCCCCCGCTTGGGCGCGAAAACGTGCCATATTCGGCACTTCTGACGCCCAAGTTGCTTTAGCGCCCGGTGATTTTTGTTGGCCTGAGGCGCAAGGTGAATCGTTGCGTGCCTGGAGCGTCAAATGCTGAACCGTCGACGTAACCATGCTTTTGCACAATGCGATCGCGAGTGTCGGCCGTTGGATCTTCGCTGATTTCGATAGCGCCGCGTACTTCGACGTAACTCATGTCGTCGGCGGGGTCGTACACCGCAAAGGTGGCACGTGCGTCACCCGTAATGTTGCGCAGTTTTTGCGCGCCAGCGGTTGTTGAAAACAAAATGTCATCGCCATCAAGCAGAAACCACACAGGAGTGCTTTGTGGACTTCCGTCGGCGAACAGAGTGGTCAGTACGCCGGTGTACGGACCTTGAAGAATGGCGAGAAACTTCTCGTTAGTCGTTGACATGACGCTCATAGTTTCAACCTTATCGGTAACGGTCGTGACCATATTGTTGCGTGCGGTCGTCTACGGTTGAGCAATGACTAGATATCCGTTTCGCTCCGCTCTTGTCACTGGTGCCTCGTCGGGCATTGGTGAATCCATGGCCGTTTTATTAGGTCAAGCTGGTGTGGCTTGTGTATTGGTGGCGCGGCGTGGCGATCGACTGACCGAGATTGCCGATCGTTACAGCAACTTTGAGGTACTTGAAGCGGATCTGACGACCGATGAGGGTTGCGCACGAGTTGTGGCTCGAATTGCTGACCCGCAACATCCGATTGATTTGGTGGTGAACAACGCCGGCTTTGGTTCGTCGGGATTATTCCATGAGATTGAATCGGCGCGACTTGATGACGAGATTGCGTTGAATATTCGTGCCCTCACCAGATTGTCGCGAGCAGGGATCGAAGTCATGGTGGCGCGCAAGAGTGGTTGGTTGTTGAACGTGTCAAGTGGTGCGAGTTTTCAGCCGGCGCCCAAGTTGGCGGTGTATGCGGCAACGAAGGCGTATGTCACCAATCTGACGGAGTCGTTGCACGAAGAAGTGCGGGGGACTGGTGTGAAGGTGACTGCCTTGTGCCCGGGCCTGACCCGCACTGAGTTTCAAAGTGTGAGTAACACGAGCGATTATCAGACGCAGTTCCCAGAGTTCTTGTGGTGCACATCTGAAGAGGTTGCGCGAGTTGGGTTAGAAGATGTGGTGAAGGGCAAGGCCTTGAGCGTGCCTGGTGCGCTGTATAAGGGATTAGTGGGTGCGAGTTCGGTGCTGCCCGGACCGTTGAAACGACTCGCCGCAAGGTTAAGCCTTAAGGCGCGGTAATCAAATCGCGTCCATCACGCGTAGTCGATGCTGGAAATCTCATTCAGTTTCGCCAGTTGATGGTGAGCTTCAATCAGACGCACAGTTCCTGAGAGCGAACGCATCACCAAACTCTGTGTCG
>JBAWVW010000059.1:0-11283 GCA_037147055.1 Actinomycetes bacterium | reverse complement strand
CCAATATTCACATGAGGCTTCGTACGCTCAAACTTCGCCTTAGACATGATTTCTATTCCTCTTACTTGTGTACCGTTAGGTACTGGTTGATGTTGTTATGTTTTTAAAACTTGCTGTAGCGACGATCGGGCTCGAACCGATGACCTTCCGATTATGAGCCGGATGCTCTGACCAACTGAGCTACGTCGCCTTGAGCGCAGCCGGTTGGCTGGCCGGATGAATATGACACCCGTCGCCGGATGCTGAGCCCTCTGTCGGAATCGAACCGACGACCTTTTCCTTACCATGGAAATGCTCTACCGACTGAGCTAAGAGGGCGTAGATGCGCGGCAAAGCCGCGAACCGACTAAGAAGTGTACCCGTGAGACACATCAAATAACCACTAGTTTGAGGACATGGAATCTGATTCGACATCTCCGGCGATCTCGTCAGAGCTTTCGGCGAACCTGACGACTCAGGGTGCCATCACCCTACGGCCAGCGACCTTGGTCGACGCCCAGCCGATTGCCGATATCTACAACCACGAGGTCGAAAACACGACGACGACCATGGATTTGGTCCCACGGTCCCTCATCGAGCAGCAGGACTGGTTATCGGCACGAAGCGGGGCTTTTGTGGCGATCGTGGCCGAAATGGGGGGCCAAATCGTCGGATTTGCCTCCCTCAGCCCCTATAAAGAGCGCGCCGCCTATCGTCCGACGGTCGAAGATTCGGTCTACGTGAGGCGCGATATGGGCCGCCGCGGAATCGGAAAACTCCTGCTCACAGGCGTTATTGACCTCGCCGCAAGTTCGGGATTCCACTCGGTCATGGCCCGTATTGAGACCTCAGGCGAGGCCAGCCGGGCACTTCACACCGCCTGTGGATTCCGAGAGGTCGGGGTTGAGATCGAGGTTGGGCGCAAATTCAACCGCTGGCTGGACATGGTTTTGATGCAAAAGATGCTCTAGTTCCGAGCAAACCGATCGCACTGCCAGAATTTTCGCGGTCGCCCCATAAACCCGAAGAACCGGACCGCTGAGCGGTCCGGTTCTTTCATTGTGGGCCGGGAAGGATTCGAACCTACGTAGACAATGCCGGCAGGTTTACAGCCTGCTCCCTTTGGCCGCTCGGGCACCGACCCATATGTTTGCGAACTTTAATCGTATCGCTCAAGACCCACCACTCACCACCTCCAAGTGACTGCAGGCGTTACGATTTATATATGCCTACATTTGATGTTGTTTCCGAAGTTGATCACCAAGAAGTCAAGAATGCTGTGGATCAAGCCCAACGTGAGATCGGGACCCGTTTCGACTTCAAGAACACAGACTCCTCAATTGAGCAAAAAGACCTTGTCATCACTCTGCGGACGGTCAGCGAAGACCGATTAAACGCCCTCAAGATCGTTCTTGAGGAGCGACTGGTCAAGCGTGGGGTATCGCTACGCGGTCTCGAATACGGCAAAATCGAAGAGGCCAGTCACAACTCAGTGCGCTTGGTCGTCACGATCAAGGTTGGTATTTCATCAGACAAGGCCCGCGAGATCAACCGACTGATCAAAGAAAAAGGTCCTAAAGGTGTCAGTAGTCAAACTCAGGGCGACACAATTCGCGTGACAAGCAAAAAACGCGACGACTTACAAGAAGTCATGAGCCTGCTGAAGGGTCAAGATCTTGAGATCCCAGTGCAGTTCAATAATTTCCGCGACTAATCCACGCAACGAATATTCTCACGCCGGGTGACGCAACAAAAGAATGCGTGGACATCAAGTCTGTAAAAAACTTGTGTGCAGATAACAAAAATGGGCGGGCCTTGCGGCCCGCCCATTTCCGAAAACTATTAAATGTCAGAGAGCAGAAACATCCACATCTGGTGGCAAGATCACTGCATCAATGACGTGAATGACACCGTTACTCGCTTCGAGATCAACTTCAACAACGTTCGCTCCATTAACTTTTACGCCGCCCTCAGTGGTGATGGTGATGTTCTGACCTTCGACTGAAGCGACATCTCCAGCCATCACATCTGCCGCCATAACCTTGCCAGCGACTACGTGGTAGGTAAGGATTTTGACGAGCAGATCCTTATTCTCTGGCAACAACAACTTGTCCACGAGACCAGCTGGTAGCGCAGCGAAAGCGGCATTTGTCGGTGCGAAAACAGTGAATGGTCCATCGCCCTGAAGAGTCTCTACTAAGCCAGCGGCAGTGACAGCGGCAACCAGAGTAGAGAAGTCTTCGTTACCACTTGCGATTGTCACGATGTCTTGCAATTCACCGGCAGGCGCTTCGGTCATTGGCGCTTCGGTCATTGGCGCTTCAGTTGTAGCGACGTCAGCCTTGTCACTTCCACATGAAACCAACAGGCCCGCCATTACTAGAGGGGCAATTACTAGAGGGGAAATAAAACGACGCATAAAATACTCCTTTGATTGGGGAATCAAATTTTCCCAAATCACCAGAAATGTTGCGTAATTATGCGACAGACAATTCGGTGACGTCTGTCTCTTAGATTTTCCCTTGCATTGGGAAAAGCCCCGCTCAACTGGCGCCATCAGTAGGAATCGGACCAGCGATTTCAAGAAACCGTTGTGAGTCGACTAGAAATATCCGCGCATTGCTCACAGACTGATGGAGAAATCATGCCGCGCCGCATCATTTGTCCAAAGATCGCACAGCCCAGGCAAAATCCGACAAAAGCTTCAAGACTCGCCGCCAAGGTCAATCCAACAATCAAAATCACGGCAACAACATGCGCACCGAGCGTCCATGCCAGCAATGCCCCGACCGAAAACAACATTCCAATCCCCTGAGCAAAACGCTTTGGTGGTCCTGGAACTAGGCGTCCTTGGCCCTTCATCAATGGTGTCAAGAGACGGGTCGCCAACTGACCAAGCGGGCTTAACGTGGGTCCCGTCAAAACGCGAGCAACAAAGCCGTACGCCAACGGCAATAACAGCCACCCTTCACGAAACACCAAAAATACGATCGCCTGCACGACAACCCCTGTCGCCACCCAGCGTGCAGACCGTTCATTGACAGGGTTTGGAAAACCCAAGATGCCAGCGCTCATAACCTCAGGCTAAGAGTCAATTCCCGACTTAACAAGTCGGCATTAAAAAAGCCCACCTAGCCTGCTCGTTACCGTGAATTCGGTAGCGTCTCAGAGGTGGCACTCGTGTTGACCGTTAACTCCGCTCAGTGGAACCGTCACGTGAACGCATTAGCCGCCACAATCGATGGTCTCGTCCCAGTTGTCAAAGGCAATGGCTACGGATTCTCCCGCGACTGGCTCGCCGACAAGGCATCCAAGTTGGCCCCCGTCATGGCCGTTGGCACCGTCCACGAAGTTCCCTCAGTCCCTTCCAACTACACCGCCGTCGTTCTGACACCAGCCCTTGATGTGCCCAGCGAACTTCGCCACGACGCAGTCTTAACAATCGGCTCAACGACACACATCGATGCCGCAGTCCGCTCGAATGGTCGGACACCACGCCCAGTACTCGTCAAAATTCGCTCGTCGATGAATCGTTACGGTGTGCCTGCCGACGAAGTGAACTCTCTTATCCAACTCTGCAACAGTCGCGGTCTTCAAGTTGTGGGTGTTTCAATCCACCCCCCACTCGTTGGTACAAGCCAGGACCATGCATCTGAAATTACATCTCTGCTGTCAACGATTAGTGACGCGATGCCGGCGTGGGTCAGTCACATCAGTCCAAGCGATTTTTCCATATTGCAAAATCAGCAATCACAACGTTCCTGGTTTTTACGTCTCGGAACATCGCTATGGCATGGCGACAAGAGTGCCCTGAAACTTACTGCCGACGTCCTTGACATAGTTGCAGTCAAGAAGGGTCAGATTGTCGGCTATCACGGGGCCACTATTTCCGATGATGGACACATGGTGATGGTCGGTTGTGGTTCAGCCCATGGTGTGGCACCGCTCAGTGATGGGCGTAGTCCCTTTCATTTCTCACAACAACGCTTGCACTTAATTGAGGCACCTCACATGCACACCTCGCTGTGCTTTGTTCCTCATGGTGCACCAACTCCCGCAATCGGTGACGATATCGACGTACAGCGTCCACTCATCAGCACCCTGGTTGATCGCATTAACTGGGTGTAAAATTAGGTGACTACTTACAATCATCACCCCGAGGGAACCACAGGCGCTGGTGCTCCAAGGTTGATCGGACTTGATGTCACCCGTGCAATCGCCTTAATCGGTGTTGTGGTGATGAACTATCACGGTTTTCTCAATGACCCACATACAGGAAACGGACGATGGAGTCGTTTTTTTCATGTTTTTACGGGACCACTGAGCACTCGCTTCGCCGCCACATTTGTTCTCGTGGCTGGTATCGGCACCGCGTTACTGGCTGCTGGAACACTGAACAAAATGCCCGGCACGAGCCACGGAACTCTGCGTTTACGCCTTGCACGACGCGGCACAGTGTTGATTGTCGGTGGATATTTCTTGAATATGGCATGGCCTGGCACGATCTTGTTTTACTACGGCGCATATTTTTTATTGAGTGCTCTGATCATCACTCTGCGCACGCGCTACATCGCCATCGTCGGAACACTCAGTGCTACTGCCGCTGTAGCACTCGCGCTTTGGGAATCTTCGCGACGATCTGCTGGGTATTCAACTGATTGGCTTCATCCTGACAAGATTCACTCTGCACAAGACCTTCTCTGTCGCATCTTTGTGAGTTACACGCACCCTGTCTTTCCGTGGTTCGCGTTTTTTTGCACGGGCATCATCCTCGGACGAAACCTCCGCAACCTTATTCATTTTCGTGCACGGCTAACGCTCGCCTGCGTCACCATACTCATCTGCACCTACGGCCTTGCCACAATCCTCAACTCAACCGGGCAGCGTGACAACAAAGTGATTTTTGTCCTCACGGCAATGGACCCTTTCTCGGATGGGCTCTTCTACATACTCAGCACAGCATCCATCGCACTGCTGGCATTTCTCATCATCAATCGCATGTCGGAAAAATACGCTTCAGCAAAATTGATCATGAGACTGCGCCGAAGCGGGCAAATGACTTTGACTCTCTACCTCGCACATGTGTTGGTGTTTTATATTTTTGTCAAGTGGACCGACCTTATTGGAGCCACAGGTTTAGATACAGCCCTCACCTTTGCTATCTGCTTTTGGATCTTTGGAATCTTTGCTACCTCTTGGTGGCACCATTATTTCGGTCAGGGTCCTATTGAACGCCTTTACCGCGCTGTGGGTGGCTGACTTTACAAATTAGGCAATAGACATTGAACGATTTAGCCCGCGCCACCCAACGGCAGCGGCACCAATAATCGGGCTACGGTCGCCAAGGCGTGCTGGGACGATGCGTGCGCCCTGAGAGAAACTCAACTTGCAATGATCATCCATCACCGCCTGGGCCGCGTGAAAAAATGTCGGCCCAAAACCCAATGCAACGCCACCGCCCACAACCGCCAAACTGAGGTCAAAGAGATTGCACACACTGGCAACTGCAAGTCCGACCATGCGGCCAGTGCGCTGCATAATTTCATATGATGGCTCAGTCGCTGGGCGGCCCGTAATCAGTTCAATCGCCGAACCCGATGCCTCAGCCTCTAAACATCCCCGAGCACCGCAGCCACAGCGATTGCCGTCAGGGTTCACGATGATGTGTCCGATGTGACCAGCATTACCAGAAGCCCCATCAAGTAACTTCCCGTCCAAGACAATCCCACCGCCTATACCGGTGCTGACAACCATTCCGATGAAATTGGAATGACCTTTAGCTGAACCCAACCAACCCTCAGCTAAGGCAAAGGCTTTGGCATCAAGATCTCCAAAGATGGGAACATCAACAACGATTTCACGAATTGCTTCCTGCAGTGGGAAACGTCGCCAGGATGGAATGTTGAGCGGCGAGACACTCACACAATCAGGCTCAATGGGACCCGCAGAACCAATTCCAATGACGACGACTTTTCCTCCGTGACGTTCACCAGCGCGCTCAATGTGGCGCTTCACCAAGATTGCCAAACCGCCGAATAAATCATTGGCATTCTTATCGCGATCCGTTCCGATGATTTCGCGATCGACCATCTCTCCGCGACGAGTCACCAAACCCACAGCCATTTTTGTGGCTCCAATATCAATCGCCAAGGCTAAATCAGATGGTTGCACTTCCTCTTTTTCACTCATACTTTGACAATTCTCAGTCGGCGATGCGTCGCGCATCTTCAATGAGGTTGATCTGATACAAAACCTCATCTAAAGCATCAGCCGCTGTAATCGTGGAATACTTTTGCGGATTCTCTGACGTGCAGCAAGTCACCACAGGGGCCAAAATTGTCCACGGACGTGGATGGCAAAACTGGACCACACTGTAACGCTCGGCATCAAAGCCCGGAGACGCAATGACGCGGTGCCAACCAATGGGCAAAACACCGTTCGTCAATCTCTCCAACATGATGCCGGTATTAATGATCATCTTCCCATCGGGTGGAAGGGCGTCAACCCACTCGCCTTCGACTTCAACTTGTAAACCTGGCGCTGTTGCGCGGGGCAATGCAGTAATCAAGTTGATGTCACCGTGAGCGCCTGCCCAAATGTGACCACCAAGTGGTGCATCCTTCATTGACGGATAACGAATAGCGCGGGTGAGTGTGGGTCCATCGGTCACCATGTCATCAAAGAATGTCTCGTGACAACCAATGCCAACGGCGATGATCCGCAGAAAACGTTTTTGAATATCGGCGATTGCTTCATGAAAGGCATAAAGAACACGCGAAATACCGGGCACCACCTCATCTGGCAACAATTGATCGGGATACGAACCTGGAAACTTGCGCTTCAACGGATGTCCACTGGCGATTGGTGAAGCCCAGTTGAGCATTTCTTTCCAATCGGGCTTATCGCTGCTGGCTGCCGTCTCTACTAAAAGTCCGGTGTAACCAGTCTGACCGTTGGCCCCCTCGGCGACGAACCGCGTCTTGGTTGCCTGGTCCATCGAGAAAAACTCAACCAACATCCCGTAGGCCGTATCGAGTAAATCTTCTGAGATGTCGGTGCTGGTGTATACAAACCCTGTCGCCAAAGACCGACGGACTCCGTCGACGGTGGCGCGCTTTAACGCATCGCTGCCATGCTCAAAAGCCAAAAGATCGACATCAAGAATCTGATTCTTCACAATTCTGACCCTAACGCCGACTGAAGGTCACTCCAAATGTCTTGTACGTCTTCAATCCCCACACTCATTCGAATCAGACCTGGATTGACATGGGCATCACCAAGATATTTCTGCCTCCGCTCCATAGTGGTTTCAACGCCTCCCAAACTTGTGGCATGAACGATGAGTTGTACAG
This sequence comes from Actinomycetes bacterium, assembly GCA_037147055.1. GTDB lineage: Bacteria > Actinomycetota > Acidimicrobiia > Acidimicrobiales > Ilumatobacteraceae > Casp-actino8. Next base: position 3,952 of record JBAWVW010000059.1, on the reverse strand, counting down.
CAGCGCAGACCGCGTCAGCTGATACTGCTCCACCACTGACAATAAAACTCAACATCGGTCCGACGTTCTTGACCCACTCAACGGCACTGTGCTGAGACAAATGCTGAGCAAGCACTGTGGCATTGAGCGACGAGGCCGAATAACGCAAGGGCAAAGTTCGCAAACCACGCAGCGCTAAGAATGCTTCCAAGGCGCCCGGTGTGGCTCCCTGCACTGTTCGGGCGCGAATCAAGCTCTCATATATCGCAGGATCGTCAGTCACTGTCAGACCGATCATCAAGTCACTATGACCACCAATAAATTTGGTACCCGAATGCATCACAATCGTTGCGCCGAGTTTGAGTGGCTGTTGCGCTATCGGTGAAGCGAAAGTTGAATCAACGACAGTTGGAACACTCATCGCGGCTGCCATTTTGCACAACACATCAAGTTCTGCCTCATCCAATGTCGGATTTGATGGTGTCTCGATCCACAACAAAACTTTGTCGGCACCAACTTCACTCACCGCATCACTGACAACTTGGGCGACTCGCGCGGAATCAACAATGTTCACCATCACGACCTTGAGATGACCATGATCTTGCATATCACTCAATAAGGCGCGTACACCCAAATAACTCACATCGGGAACGACGACAATGTGCGGATGAAGTGCAAATAAAATTGCTGATGCTGCTGCCATCCCTGTGGAGAAAGACAAACATGCGCCGCCCTCAAGAGTTCCAACGGCTTCTTCAAGGGCCATCCATGTTTGTGTCCCATGAGTGCGCGCATATTCAGGACCAGCACGAAAATTTGAGGCCATGACAATCGGGGTATTCAAAGGATCTGTGACGCCCACTGGGCGACCAGATGTCACCGCTATCGTCTGCGGAGAAAATTGACTCAACCTTGCCTTTTCATCAGTCATGACGAACGAACACCTCCGGCTGTCCCCCAGTGTGAATGAAGATCACATCATCGTTAGATTTCCAGCGACCATCGTCAGCATTGCCCAATAAACCAGCCATTCCCTTTGCCGTGTAGACATCGTCAAGCACCCATGCCCCTGCATGCGCCGCCCACACCGAGGCCTTTTGTGAGGCCTCCGTTGGAATGGCATAGTCAGGTCCGAGCCAACGTCCGTCAACTTCAACATCATCGTCTGCGACCTCGCCGGGTAGCCCCGCTAATCCCAAAGCCTCTGTAGCTAATTCACGTATCGATGGGAAACCAGCAATCACGCCTTTGGCAACACCGATTGCCAAGAGTCGCGGCAAAACTTTATAGGTGCCGAGTTCGCGCAGCCATGCTCGACCTGCCACTAAACCTGCGTGTGTCCCACCACTTGAAGAAGTACATACAATCGTTGACGGGGATATCCCAAGCACGAGACATTGTTCAACGATCTCGCGATATGCAGCGATGTATCCCAAAGTGCCTACCGCTGTTGAACCACCGATCGGTATTGAATACGGATGCAGTCCTTGGTGAGTAAGTTCATTGGTCAAATTTTCGCGAGCGATTTCAAGCATCCCCCATTCGGCGGGCCCAGCACCAGTGAAATGCTGCTCGGCCCCGAAGCGTTGAGATAAAAGTTGGTTGCCTTGCATGACATGTGGTCGATCACCTGCCAAAACAAGATGAGTTTCTAAACCTAAGACCGCTCCCGCGGCAGCTGTCATACGGCAATGGTTAGATTGCCCCGCACCAACGGTAATTAAACAATCGGCCCCAGCCTTGATTGCCGCCCCACAGAGAAACTCAAGTTTGCGAACCTTGTTGCCGCCCATTCCTAAACCTGTGAGATCATCACGTTTCACCCACAGTCGAGACCCACCAGTGAGTTCGGGACCTTTCTCCAGCGGAGTCGGCAATGTCGCCAGAGGCACCCGAGGTTGACCCTGCCATTGCTCGACGGCGATATGACTCTGAGGAACGCCACTCATAACGTCAGGCTACGCCCCGAATGGTGCAGCACCGACAATCAGTTGGCTCAATTCGCCTATCGTGGCAAGAATGATTGGCGCGTTGACAAATGATTGGAACCAACATCTGCATTCCGAGTTTGAGCAGCAGTATTTTCACGATCTACAAAGTTTCATTGAGCAGCAAAGACATCGGATCGCGGTATATCCCCCAGCGCAGCAAGTGTTCGCTGCTCTGGCTCTGACTTCCCTCGCCGACACCAAGGTCGTGATTCTCGGTCAAGATCCCTACCACGGCGCAGGGCAGGCCAACGGATTGGCATTCTCGGTACAACAGGGCGTGCGGATCCCTCCATCTTTGCGCAATATTTTTCAAGAATTATGCACAGACATCAGTTGTCCAGTACCGACTCATGGCGACCTCACTGCATGGGGTCGAGAAGGCGTACTGCTTCTGAACACGACTCTCACAGTAAGCGCTGGCGAAGCAGGCTCGCATCAAGGTCGCGGTTGGGAACGATTCAGTGATCGGATGATCACTCTGATCAATGACAAGAGTGATCACACTGTCTTCATTTTGTGGGGCGCATCATCACGAAAAAAGAAAATACTGATTGATACCTCGCGACATATTGTCATTGAGTCAGCGCATCCGTCACCGCTGTCAGCACGCCATGGGTTTTTCGGTTCTCGACCATTTTCACGAGCAAATACTGCGCTCATTGAAAACGGTCGAGAACCAATCAACTGGTCCCTCTAGTCAGCCCGCGGGGCTTGGGTATGCCGGTGGAGTTTCAGAGGTCGGCGCCGTATCATACATCGCCACTGCTCCGTCTACGACGAACATCTTGTCCTCAGTCGGCATTTCACCGAGCAGATAACGCTTGCCACCATCGACAAACTGCATCATGCCAGTGCCTTCTTTACTCAGTTCATCCATTCCCGTGGCTGTTGGATCCCACCAGAACAACGTGACATCGTCAATGCCGCTGTAGTCCGTTTCATCCCACAGACCACGATCTCCCCACGATAGGTAAGGCGCCGTGATTGCTTTTTTAGTCTCGAATGATTTGAAACTGTCACCTAACGTTTGATGAGTCAGATTTGGACCACTCGCCTGAATGCCAGCAAACAAAAGTTCCCAACTTGGGATCAAAACGCCAATTCCGTCAGGGGATGGAGTGTCCTGACCCGTGAACCATTTGTACGTCACGGCGTAGCCGATCTTTTCAGGGTTGGTCTTGACTGCCAAGCTGGAAATACCAAAAGCATGGGCCCACTGCGCTTGATCGTAGGAACGAGCAAATGCATTCGTGTCGGTCAATGTATTGGCGGTCACCACCCACTCTGGGAAATACTCCTGGGCAGTTGCTTCACGGGTCAGAGCACCAGGTGCGACTGGGTCTGTCGAGAGGAGGACTGTGGTGACGCCTTCTGCCTTCAGTTTGGCAATGATCTGTGAAGCACTTTCCTGAATCGTTCCAGGATCAAGTTGATATGGCAAAACCAAGACAAGGTCAGCACCAATTGCTGCCATGCGAGTCACAGCCAAGTCGGCTAGATCCTTACTCTCTGATCCACCTTCCACGTAAGTCAATGCGAATTTGCGAATCTCACCCTTGAGGGCATCTCCAGCATGCGACGCAGGTTTTCCTACTAACTGCTTCTGAACGTATTCAACGAGCAATTGCTGTTTCTGCTCACTGCTGCCATCAATACCCCAGAGATACGGATCGCGCTCCTTTAAGTATTTGGCGGTACCGCCGCCACACATACATGTTGTCTGACGAGCGGCGAGTTCATCCTCGAAAGCATTTGTCAACGCTGGTCCGCCGACCACGACGAATGGGTGATATTGCTCAACAATCCGCTGAGCATCAGCGCGTGCGGTCACTTCATCGGTGGCGAAACCAGTGCTGATATAGGTAATCAAATTGACCTTGCGACCATACAGTTCGTAATAGGTCTCGTAATACTTGATGTAGTTCGTAAGTGTCTCAGTGGATTGAGCGTTGGTCTCATCAGAGTTAATCGCCTGCGTGACA
>JBAWVW010000058.1:0-12110 GCA_037147055.1 Actinomycetes bacterium | reverse complement strand
ATTCGACGCTATGTCATGGGTCCAGCCGCCGTTGGTGAAGAGGCGTCGGCTGAAACTATTGTCGCCATGCGCGCCGAATTAGCGAAGTCAATCAGGGCCGGCGCTTTGGGCTTTTCATTTACCAACAGCACCTCACACAGTGATGGTGATGGCGAACCCGTGGCTAGCCGTTGGGCAACTCATGATGAACTCCTTGCATTATGCGAAGAGGTGAGTTTGCATGAGGGGACAACCCTTGAGGGCATCGTGCCCGGCTGTTTGGATCGATTCGCAGATGACGAGATTGAACTGCTTGGTAAAATGAGCGCTGTCGCCAATCGTCCGATGAACTGGAATGTTTTGACGGTTGACTCACGTGAACCAGATCGGGTGGCACGGCAAATATCGGCCTATGACCGTTCAATTGAACTTGGCGGACGCGTCGTCGCTCTGACGATGCCAGTTCAAGTCCCCATGAATATGAGTTTCTTAAACTTTTGTGGACTCTGGCTATTGCCGGGTTGGCAAAAAATACTGGGCGTGCCGTTGGCACAACGCATCGAAACTCTCAAGGATCCAGACACTCGCGTCTTCCTTCTGGAAAACAGTTTGTCGCAGGCCGCTGGAGTCTTCCGGCGTCTCGCCGACTGGGGGGATTACATCATCGGCGACACATATTCGGTGGCGAACGAAGGTCTCAAGGGTCGTACCGTTCGCGAGATAGCCCAAGAACGATTCAAGAGTTCCTTTGGAACTCTGTTGGACATTGTGATCGCCGATGATCTGCAAACAATTTTGTGGCCTCAACCCCAAGATGACGATGCTGAGTCGTGGCGCATGCGTGCCGAACTATGGCAAGACGGACGAGCCTTGATCGGGGGATCGGATGCTGGAGCACACCTTGACCGAATGTGTGGCGCCCCGTATCCGACACGTTGGTTGGCAGATTGCATTCGTGGTCGCAAATTGGTATCGGTTGAATATGCCGTGCAGATGATGACCTCACAGCCAGCCAAATTATTCGGGCTCGTGGATCGTGGCGAATTACGAGTTGGAGCGCATGGTGACATCGTCATTTTTGATGCAGATGAAATTGCGTCAGAGCAAGCCAAGTTAGTGACTGACTTACCCGGCGATTCATCTCGCCTTAGCGCCGGATCAATGGGAGTGAAGCGGGTCCTCGTGAACGGAGTCACCATTGTCGAGAACGGTGTCGCAAATGGCGCAGTTCCAGGCACGGTATTGAAGTCGGGTATCGATACTTACACCGTGACTGCTCGCTAACTGATCAATGAATACAGATGTAAAAGGACCGCCCTCGCGGGCGGCCCTTTCGCTGAATGTGTATTCAAACTTTTAACTAACTGATTGGCACCCAATCACTGATGACTACTCCACAGTTCACTGGAGCAGCACAGCCGTTGTATAGGCCGTTAGCGTCAGCAGGCGTGTCAACGGTTGCAGCAGTGATGCGCACGGTATGCACGGCATTCGAGGCATACGCCTTGTCTGGTGCAAACCCTCCAGATCCTCCAGCAAGAATTGCCAACGGGACTTCGCTCAAATTGAGAATCGCAGCCAGCGTTGAAGCTCGAGTTGGGTTAACTCCAGCAGCCGTCAGACCAAGATTCAAAATATTCGCTAAGGCGCATTCTTGCGGGGTGTAATCCGAACTCATGACTTTGCCAGCGGTATCCGTGAGGATTTGACCTGCTGGTACGCCAGGGTACGACTTATTGCCAAAGTACGTTTCAAAACTTTCATCAAAGAAGGTGCGGCACTCAGCTTCAAACGCGGTGTCGGGACGAATTGTCTTGCCGTCGGTCATGTGGTCGTAGGTGGTGATGCACTCACTGCCAACAGCCGCTGCCGGTGCACGGCTCAGACCAAATGCCGAACAGCCCGATGAACTTGTGTCCAGCAAGGAGAATTTTAGACCAGCGCTGGCGGCGGCTGTCCAAAAGCCAGTGTTTTCCGTGAACGGTGAAGCCACAAAGACATGCGTGGCGCCCTTGGCCTGGAAAGCACCCACGGCAGCGGCACCTTCTTCACTGATTGCCGCCGAATCGCCACCAGTTGAGTTCATTTCGATGAGTTCAACGGTGAATCCTGCATCAGTCAAAGTCTTTTCAGCGGCCTTCCCAGCTGCTTGCACTGCTGGGGTGTTGTTGGAGAGGATGCCAACTGTTGAACCAGCAACAGCATCTGGAGAGCCAATCCAAGCATTCGCTCCTGCGCTTCCGATCACTTCTGCTGGAGCAGCAAGAGAGATAGCTAATCCCGTTTTGAGTTCGCTGAGTGACATCACGTCGCCGTACATAATCGGCATGCCAGCATCTAACAGACATTTACGAGCAACGGACGAGAGTCCTGTTCCGTTGATCACCATGAACAGCTCGTTGTCAACTGTTGCAGCAGCGCACAAGGTGTCAAAGGTGCTTGGGTCAAGCGGATTCCAGACCAATTGGAAAAGCTCAATCTTGCGACCGTTGATGCCACCAGCAGCGTTCCACTTTTGTATGAAGACATCCCAACGATCAAAGAGATGTTTCGTCGTCAAAGTTTCGGGAATTGAAATTCCCATGGCGCGAATAGCTTCGAGGTCCGAGACTGCGACACCGATTTTGATGGTGTCAGCCGTGACACCGATATCCGATGCAGTCCGCTCTTCAGTGACAGGAGCATCGGTTGAAGGCGCCTCTGTTGTAGGCGCCTCGGTTACTGGCGCCTTGCTATCACTGCCGCCGCACGCCGTCACTATGAGCGCGGAGCTGGCAAGGACTGCGATTATAAAACGGGATTTCTTCATATTGCTCCCCCTTGGAGTTCGATTGAACGTCGGGCCTTTTGGCCACGACAAAAATAAACTAGCAGAAAATGAGGGAGTTTCTGACGGACCGTCAGAAACTCCTGACGGACCGTCAGAAATACTGGACGCGGCGGCTAAGGTTTGGGGGAAAGCGGGGCGATTATGCAAGAAAGTGAATCGACGGCGAACACTCATGTGTCGCCAGCGGCGTTGGCAGGTTCAATCGTCACCTTGCAGGAAAACCTCCTTGAACAGCGACTTTCCAAATCCCAAGACTCTTCATACGTAGATGCATCATCTCCAGGGGAGATGATGACCTTGCGTGGAGGTTTGCGTAACGGGGGTTGGGGCATCGCCACGGTCTTGTTGTTATTCACGGTCTTTGAAGAGTTTGATCGAGTGGCAATGCAAGTGCTTGGTCCCGATATCCAGGCTTCATTAGGTGTCTCGGACACTGTGCTTTTGGGGTTGCAGAGTTTCGGAGGGGTGGTTCTTGTTCTGGCGACCCTTCCTTTTGCGTGGCTGGCCGATCGACGTCGCAGAGTCCGTGTGTTGAGTGCCGCTAGTGCCTTATGGATGGCGTTCGCTGGCTTGACCGGAGTGGTGGTGAATACATTTCAGATGGGTCTGGTGCGCGCTGGCTCCGGCCTAGGTGCTTCGGCGCGCGTGCCCATTGCTCCTTCCTTGGTAGCTGACCAATATCCCCTTGGCGTGCGCACTCGCATCTTCGCCATTGAGGCTTTAGGTCGGCCACTAGGGCAAGTTCTCGGGCCATTATTTGCAGGTGCCGTCGTTGTTGCAGCTGGCGATGATGCTGGTGACTGGAGAGTTGTTTTTCTGGCGCTTCTTATTCCTGCGGGACTCACTATTTTGTGGTCTCTATCGCTCAAAGAACCGAGTCGCGGTCAACAAGAACGCATTGCACTTTTAGGAGATACAGCCGTTGTCGCGCAATCTGAGCCGCCAGTGCTTTTGTCGGCGGCCTTTCAACGATTGAAAAAAGTGCAAACTTTTTATTTTCTAGTTGTAGGAATCGGGGTACTTGGTTTCGCCTTGATTGCAGTTCCTGGAGCATTCAATCTTTTACTTCAGAATAACTATGGCTACAACGCTGGCAAGCGCGGCTGGATCGGAGCGATTACTTGGTCAGGGGCTCTGATTGCGATACCAATCGCTGGCCGTATTGGGGAAAAACTATTTCGTAAGAACCCCTCATCGGCTCTACGGATGATGGGAGCATGCATTGTCCTCTATGGAGTTTTTGTCACTGTTGGATTGCGTTTTCACAGTCCCGCAGCAATGATCGCTTTAACAACGATCGGTTTTGCTTTTCAAGGGGCAGCATTTACTCAGGTGGGCCCATCAATTTCTGCAATCATCCCTTATCAAATGCGTTCTCAAGCTTTTGCGATGGTCGGGGTATACATCTTTTTGATGGGCGGTTTCTTCGGTGGGCTTTTTGCGGGTGCGCTTTCAGATGCTCACGGAGAGCGCACTGCATTGACTGCGATCGTGCCACCAGCAGCTCTTCTCGGCGGATTGTTGATTATCTATGGAAGCCGTTATATGAATCGCGATATTGCGTTGACAAGGAGCGAATTGCGCGAGCAACAAGTTGAGTTGGAGCGCATTGCTGGTGACCCTGACAATGTTCCGATGCTGCAGGTTCGCAACATTGATGTGAGTTACGGAAATCTGCAGGTTCTCTTTGACGTTGGTTTTGATGTTCGGCGCGGTGAAGTGCTGGCACTGCTGGGAACCAATGGGGCGGGCAAGTCCACAATCCTGCGCGCAATTTCTGGTTTGGTGATGCCCGACCGTGGCGTCGTGCGGATGAACGGTCGGACGATCACTTTGGTTGAACCTCAATATCGCGTGCACATGGGCATGGTTCATATTGCCGGTGGTGAGGCTGTCTTTAGTTCAATGACTGTGGCAGAGAACTTGGTCTTGTGGAGTCGCCAGATACCTGATTCAGTAAAGCGCCAAGAGAAATTGGCCGTTGTTTATCAAACTTTTTCCATGCTTGATGAACGCCGCGATCAACGCGCAGGTTCGCTATCGGGTGGACAACAACAAATGCTTGCTCTTGCTAAAGCTGTCATGCTTGAACCACAGTTATTGTGCATTGACGAATTATCGCTCGGACTTGCACCGGTTGTTGTACAAGACATCTTGCAGATTGTGGAGAAACTGAAAGATCAGGGGATCACCATGATCATCGTTGAACAGTCCTTGAACGTGGCCTTAGCGATAGCAGATCGGGCGGTATTCATGGAACGCGGACAGGTCATGTTTGAAGGTCCAGCGAAAGAATTACTTGAGCGCGATGACCTCCTGCGTGCCGTTTTCTTGTCAGGTGAGGGGGCGTGAGTTCAATGATCGCTTTGACATTTTCTGGAGACATTCTGCTTGATGGTTTGATTCAAGGTTTGGTGTATGCCCTCGTGGCTTTCGGATTGTTGTTGATCTATCGAGCAACTGGAGTGATTAACTTCGCCCAAGGACAAATCGGTGCGTTCGGCGGATATGTCATGGCTGTACTGCAGATCCGTTACAACGTTTCCTACGGTTTGTCCTTACCTCTGGCATTGATCTGTGGTGTGGTTCTCGGAGTCGCTGCTGAACTTGTTTTACGCCGACTATTCACTCAACCGCGACTGTTGTTATTCGTTGCCACCTTAGGTCTGACTCAAGTTGTGCAGTTGTTGCAATTGCGCTTACCGATTCCCGACGAACAAGCAACAAGCGTGACTTTTCCAGTCCTCATCGGCGGGAGTTGGGAGATCGCTGGACTCACGCTGACTGGGCCACAACTGACCGTGTTGTTAGTGGTGCCAGTGTTGATGCTTTTTCTCGGTTGGCTTTTCCATCGCAGCCATTTTGGGATGCAGGTACGAGCTACCGCAGACAACTTTCCTGCGGCTCGATTGGCAGGCATCGGTGTGCGTTCTGTTTCCACGAAAGTGTGGGCGTTGGGCGGACTTCTAGCAGCACTGAGCGCGCTTCTCATCGCTCCGCTTCAAGGCGGATCGCTGGCCTCAGTACAAAATGCATTAGGGCCAAAGTTGTTGTTGTTATCGCTCATTGCGGCGATGGTCGGGCGAATGAAATCATTTGGCTGGACTCTCGTTGGTGGACTTGTGGCTGGTGTTGTTGACCGAATGCTTGTCACGTGGTCCTTGGGAGGTGACCTTCCCAAAGGTGCAAATATCGCTATGTTATTTGTGATTCTCGTAGTTGTCTTGTTTACACTCGGCCGTTCAGAATCAATGCGTGATGAATCATGGCAGCTCACGTCGAAAGTGCGCTCTGCAAGAGTGGAGTTGACCAGTCATCCGCTGTACCGATCACTGACAGTCCTTGGCCTTTTATCAATAACGGCGCTTGCTCTCGTGGTACCTAGTCAAGTTGACAAGCCGAGTGAGATGCTGAAGTTTGCCGCAGTTCCTGTGTATTTGATCATTGCCTTGTCTGTAACTGTGGTGACGGGTTGGGGTGGACAATTGTCATTAGGCCAATTTGGTTTTGTAGCCCTTGGATCATATTTGACCATCTACTACGCCAACTCATTGCCATATCTTGTGGCCTTGCCAATCGGTGTCGCATGGGGTGTGCTGGCCGCAGTCATCGTGGGCATTCCGGCCTTGCGAGTGAAGGGTTTATATCTCGCTGTTGTCACGCTTGGTTTCGGTTTAGCGATTCGCTCATGGTTCATTGTTGGTGAAAGATTTGCTCCCGGTGGCGGAGGTTCGGCGCAACTCAATGTTGATCGTGTGAAGGGTTTCCGCTTATTGTTTTGGACCGTTCAGGGCAAGGACTTCGACGGCATCTATTATTTCTGCTTGTTCATCGCTGTTTTGGCAATCTTGGTCGTGTGGCGAATCCGCCGCACTGGAATCGGGCGCTCGATCATTGCGACTCGCGATAATGAGACGGCAGCAGCGGCTTATACGGTGGCGCCGGCTCGCGCCAAGTTGTTGGCCTTTGCCGTGTCCGGGGGGCTAGCGGCTCTCGCCGGTGGACTGCTGCCTTTGGTGGCGCGCAACGCTCAATTTAAAGTCGATGGATTGCTGTTTGACTTTGACGAGTCGCTGCGAATCGTGGCAGTTGCCGTTGTCGGTGGCATTGGTTCCATTACTGGTGCCGTTCTTGGAACCTTGCTGATCATTGCCGTGCCGATGGTTTTCGACGGTACGAAGCAAGTGGAATTGTTCGCCAGCGGATTCGGCATGCTGATTGTGTTGCTGTATTTCCCCAGTGGTTTGATCTCCATTGTGCACTCGGTGCGCGACAACGTATTGTCTGGTATCGCTCGTCGAAATGGGTGGAAGCCACCTGTTCGCCAAGAAGGTGCAGAAATTTCTTCATTGTCATCAGCATCGAAACATACTCCGTTAACGGGAGTGCCGCTCAGAGTCAATGGGCTGAGCGTTATTTTGGGTGGACGAGTCATCGTTAATGGTGTCTCGCTCGAAGTTGGTGTTGGAGAAGTTGTCGGTTTGATCGGCACCAACGGCGCTGGCAAGACAACGATCGTCAACGCTGTGTCAGGTTTCGTACCGTCTTCGGGAGTGATTGAACTATTTGGCCAAGATGTTTCTTCGATGTCTGCGCATCAGCGTGCCCGCCTTGGTCAAGGGCGTGCCTTCCAGAATGCCAAACTTTTCAGTTCGCTGACTGTTCGCGAAACATTAAAGGTTGCTCTTGAATCACGACAACGTTCGTTACTTGTTCCATCGTTATTTGGCCTGCCACCATCACCTCGAGCCGAGGGTCGTAAGCGACGCGAGTCCGACGAGATCATTACCTATCTAGGACTCGGTCGTTACGCTGATTCGCTGATGGGCGAATTATCTACGGGTACGCGACGCATTGTTGAACTTGGTTCGTTAATCGCCTTGGATTCCAAATTGATGCTTCTTGACGAACCAACAGCAGGAGTCGCACAGCGCGAAACGGAAGCCTTCGGGCCGCTGATTCGCTTGATCCAGAAGGATCTCGGGGCAGCGATTTTGATCATTGAACACGACATGCCAATGGTTATGGCAATTTCGGATCGCATCTATTGTCTTGAAGCGGGGCAAGTGATTGCCGAGGGTGACCCAACGTCAATTCGCAGCAACTCGGCCGTGATCGCCAGTTATTTAGGGACTGATGATCGGGCTATTGAACGCAGCAACACTTCCAATCGATGAAGGCTGAGAGATAACGCTGATGAGTACACCTTCTTTTGATGCCCTTCTATCGCCCGGGCGTATTGCCGGGCTTGAGTTATCCAATCGGGTGCTGATGCCGGCGATGGATATGAATCTCTGCGTTGACGGTGAAATGAGTGATGGCGAAATTGCCCACTACAGCGCGCGAGCGGCAGGTGGGACAGCAATGGTGATTACCGGAACGGGTGCAGTTGCCTGGCCGATAGGAGCGACCTCGCTTCACCAGCCAGCATTTTCTGATGATCGTTTTATTCCCGGCATTCGGCGCTTGGCTGATTCGGTACATGCCGCCGGAGGCAAGTTATGTATGCAGTTATGTCACCACGGAAAAACTGCAAGTGTTGATGTGGCGCAAGGGCGTCCACAACTGGTGCCTTCGTTGTTCGAAGGTCAGATGGATATGAGCGCCCTGCGCGACAATCCAATGTCGGAGTTAATGGCTTTGGCAACCGCCACACAAGGAAAAAAAGCAACCCACAAAGTTGCCGATGAAGATGATCTGGCATGGGTCATTGATCAATTTGCTCAAGCGGCTCGAAGGGTGCAACTGGCGGGTGTCGATGCCATAGAAATTCACGCCGCTCACGGTTACTTGCTGTCATCATTTCTCTCGCGGGGATACAACAAACGCGAGGACCGCTGGGGTGGATCCTTAGAAAATCGTGTTCGCCTGACGTGCGAGGTCGTTCGCGCGGTGAAGGCGGTCGTTGGCAAAAACTATCCAGTACTTGTGCGGGTGAATGGCTATGAATATGGCCTTGAGGATGGTCTACGACCAGAGGAGACAGCACGAGCCGCTGCTTTCATCGAAGAGGCAGGTGCAGATGCGATTCATGTTTCAGCCAATGCGCACAATCCCTTCGCTGACTTCACTCAAGGTCCATTACCAACAGAAATCGCCCAGTACCGCGATTTTGCGAAAAAGATCAAACAGCATGTGACTATTCCCGTTGTGGCTGTGGGTCGGATCTTGCCAGAAGTGGCCAATGCCATGATCGCCGCTGGGGAATGCGATTTTGTTTCCATGGGTCGCCAATTATTGGCAGACTCAGATTTAGTTATCAAACTTCAACGGGGTCAGTATCGCTCTGTGCGACCATGCATCAATTGTTATGTCTGCGTTGAGCAAAACTTTTTTGACGGAAATCCGAAGTGCGCAGTGAATCCTGCTCTGTGTCATGAAAGCGTTGCAGTACTCGCCCCGATGTTCAAAGCGAAACATATTGTGGTCATTGGTGGCGGACCCGGTGGTATGGAGGCGGCCCGTGTCGCCGCTACTCGCGGTGCCAAAGTCACACTCATTGAAAAGGGTTCACGACTTGGTGGCACATTGTGGTTTTCACAATTGACGACCCCAGCCAACGGTCCGCTTCTCGATTGGCTGACATTTGAGATTCAGCGACTGGGCGTTGATGTGTTGCTCTCAACAATGGCCACGAGCGAGGTCATCAGAGCATTGAATCCAGATGAGGTGATTGTGGCTACTGGAGCTCGCCGTGGGCTACCAGATGTCCCAGGTGCAGATTTGCCACACGTTTTGACTGGCGATGCTTTGCGCTCCTTGATCGAAGGAGATGACGATGCCAATGTTCAATCACTCAGTCGCTTGGAACGGAGCTTGATCAGTGCTGGACGCTCCATCGGATTATTACGTAACGCGGCGCGGTTGCGCACGCTCTCCAAATCGTGGATGCCGGTGGGTAAACGAGTCGTAGTTATTGGTGGGAGTTTGGTTGGACTTGAACTTGCTGAATTTTTAGCGCAACGACATCGCCTCGTTACAATTTTGGAGCAAGGTCAGCATATGGGTCTTCCCATGGCGATGCCGAGGCGTTGGACTGCGGTGAGTGCAGCAAGCAAGCATGGGGTTGTCTTGATACGCGAAGTATCGGTCATCTCCATTAGTCCAGTGAGTGTTCGTTATCGCCTTGGTGAAGAAGAATTTGAAGTGCGCGCAGACACCGTGGTGGTGGCATCAGATGTGCATCCAGATTCCAGTGTGGCGGACTCGCTACAGAACTTGTCAGTTCCCGTACACATCATCGGTGATGCCAAGTCAGTTGACTACATCGAAGGTGCCATGCATTCAGCTCATGAGGTAGCCCGTGGACTCTGAGAATGAGGTACTGACTTTTGCCGATCATGTGCGGGCACGCGCCGATGATGACAATGTGGCGATTCGCTTTGAAGAAATTTCGATGACATACCGCCAATGGTGTGTGCAAGTTGCCGCCCGAGCTGCGCTGTGGCGCAAAGTCTTAGCGCAGAGACCCCGAGACACACCGCCCCACATTGGTGTTTTGCTGGACAACACCCCTGAATTCACGTTGTGGCTGGGAGTGGCGGCGGTGACGGGTTCAGTAGTCGTTGGCATTAACCCAACTCGTCGTGGGGTCGAGTTAGCGCGCGATATTGTTCACACCGCATGTCAGATCGTGATTACTGAAGAACACCAGACGGCTTTGCTTGATGGTCTTGATCTCGGTGACGCTAACGGTTCCGTTCTTGTGACTGAGTCGCAGGATTATCTTGATCTCGTGGACTCTTATCTCGGCGCAGAACTGCCATCCTCACAGGACTGTCCAGTTGACCCTGCGGCCACGTTTCTCTTACTCTTCACATCTGGTACTAGCGGTGCTCCGAAAGCTGTCATCACAAGTCACCAGAGGCTAGGTGCCGTAGCGGTTTCGATGAAGTCCATCTTGGCCCTGACGCCAGATGACACGACATATATCTGTATGCCGTTGTTCCACTCCAATGCCCTCTTCACGGCGTGGGGTCCCAGTTTGGTCAACGGTACTTGTATCGCTTTACGACGTAAATTTTCAGCCAGTGAGTTCTTAAGCGATGTACGCAAGTTTGGCGCCACGTATTTCAATTATGTCGGCAAACCCTTGGCCTACATTTTGGCTACCCCTGAACAAGATGAGGATTCCGATAATCCGTTACAACGCGGTTTTGGAAACGAGGGATCCGAAATGGATTTGGAACGCTTCGCCGAACGTTTCGGCTGCAAACTCACTGATGGATATGGTCAGACCGAAGGCGGAGTAAGCATCGTTCGTGTTCCAGGAATGCCGCAAGGTTCATTGGGCATTTCTCCTCAGGGCGGTATCACGGTACGAAGCCCCGAGACGGGGGAGGAGTGCCCGCCAGCGCAGTTTGATAGTGATGGCCGTCTGATGAACGCCGAGGAGGCCACAGGCGAAATCGTTAATTCAGGGCGTGGAACTTTTGAGGGATATTGGAATAACGTTGAAGCCAATAATGAGCGAATTCGTAACGGTGCTTATTGGACCGGCGACTTGGGCTATCGCGATGCAAATGGTTTTTTCTTTTTTGCTGGTCGTAGTGCCGACTGGATGCGCGTTGATGGAGAGAATTTCGCTGGCGCTCCTATTGAACGTATCGTGATGCGTCATCCTGATGTGATCTTGGCTGCCGTGTACGGGGTCCCTGATCCGGAAATTGGCGATCGGGTGATGGTCGCATTGCAACTGGCACCAGAATCGCGATGGGATGCAGTGGAATTTGCCGCATTTCTTGGCGAGCAAACAGATCTCGGTCCGAAGTGGGTGCCAACTTTCGTACACATTGTTGAACAACTTCCGCTCACGCAAACTAATAAGGTGATCAAACGCGAATTAGTTTTGCGTCGTTGGCACGATGTTGAAAATAATGAGAATGCTCAGGTCTGGTGGCGAACAGGTAAGGAAATTCGCTTTGAGAGGTTCACGAAAAGTGACGCTGATGCATTGCGGGCCAAGTTTGAAAGAAGTAATCGCGGTTCAATCCTGATCTAAAATCGGCTATGGGATTAAAGCGATCTTGCCAGCAACCTTGCGATCCTCAAGGTCCTGTAGTGCTTGAGCGGCCTTGGCAAGGGGATATGTGCGAGGTTCAACAGGATGAAGTTTGTCGGCAACGATCAAAGCGAGAACCTCTTGCAGCATGGCTTCGTTCAACTCGGGATTCCTGCCCGACCAAGAACCCCAGTCAACTCCGATGACGCGGCGGTTTCGTAACAGCACCTGATTCGCTGGGAGTTTTGGAATACCAGCCACAAAGCCAATCACTAAATACTGACCGTCGTCAGTGAGGGC
>JBAWVW010000057.1:0-12405 GCA_037147055.1 Actinomycetes bacterium | reverse complement strand
GCCACTCCAAGTCGGGCTGCTGAACATACTGGGGCGTCACTTGGCGGCGCATAAGTGCGTCCCATGCGTGCCGTGCAGCGCCGCAGTGGCACAACTGACTCAATCGCTTCGATCACCAAGCGAGCGGCGCTACGACTGGTCAATGGACCAATGTGGATGCCTTTTTTAGCGGGGTTTTTAGAAATCACGAGTCGTGGCCATTCCTCGTCAAGAGTCAGGCGTACGTAGCAGTATTTGTCACTTGTCGTGCCGACCCTGTTGTATTGAGGAGTGAGACGTTGAATCAATCGCATCTCTAAAACTCCTGCCGTCAGGGCATCAGGCGTAGCGATGTGGTCAACGCCGTGAACCTGACGCAGTAGCGGACCAATCTTGCGTCGTGTCTCAGTCGTGCTGAAATAACTCCGGACACGCTGTCGCACATTGGTGGCTTTGCCGACGTACAAAACCTGACCTTTCACATCAGAAAAGATGTAGACCCCCGGCGAGCGCGGCAGGTCTTCGGTGAGTCGGAGTTTGTTGGCTTGGGGATGGGTTCCGAGTTTTGGCAATCCGACGAGATCATCAAGACCCATGACACCAAATCCTGATGCGCGCTCAATCAATAAATGCAAAAGATCCCCTGTGGCTAAGACATCATCCAGGGCGCGGTGACTGGGTTGGTGAGGGAAGCGAAAATGGGCCGCCAGAGTGCCAAGTTTGCAATCTTTTACTTCCGAACGGACAAGGCGACGCGCCAATGGCACGGTGTCAATCACTTTGTTTGAGAGTGGATCGCGATCATCGCGGATCATCGCTGCGTTCAAAAATCCAAGGTCGAATCTGGCGTTGTGGGCCACAATCACGCTATCTCCTATGAAGTCGCGCAGGGTTCCGAGCAAGGCTTCAATACGTGGCGCAGGCACCACCATGGCTTCGGTGATCCCCGTCAGGATGGTGATGAAAGGAGGTATGCCACAACCAGGATTCACTAAAGTCTGGAAGGTTCCGATGCACTCGCCACCTCGGTATCTTGCTGCGCCGATTTCCGTGATTCGATCATGTTCGGCTGACCCACCCGTTGTTTCAAAGTCGATGACGCAAAAAGTGACATCGCTCAGAGGAATTCCGATGTCGTCAAATGTTTTCTGCACCTCAAGAGTGTTCCCGAACAAATGTTCTCTGTCAAGTATTCCAATGAGGAAGTACGTGACAGAGGTGTCAGGGTCGTATTCTCGGAGCATGACTATTCGCTATCGGTGCACTTTGTGTGGAAACTTGACCCGCTTTGATGTCGTGCGGACCACAAAAACCTCCTCTTTTTACCACTACACCACCGGTGGAGAGCTAAAAATTGAAGATGAGCAACTATTGCAGGACGACTTAGAGTCCGTGCTGTGCCGCTGGTGTGGCCCCACGGGAAAAATCGAAGAGTATGACGGGTCTTTTGACGCTGCCTGAACTCCACCAGTTCAACCAAAGGATGGCGTTGTTGGAGCGCGGTTGGCAAGTGATTTGCGAACTGCTAAAACCCAGCCAACAATGACTGCAGTTGAAAAAATCAGCCACTGGATGGCGTATGACAAGTGTGGTCCCTGAGAAAGTTCCGGCGGGTTAATGGGGGCGATCGTTGGAGCCTCGCTTGGTTCGGAAGCTTTGGCTACGAGCGCCACCGGTAGCAATTCGTAATCAATCTGTTCTCCAAGACGTGCGATATCTAGTCGGAAGAACTCACGCTGCTCGCCGCTACCTTCGGTTGCCTGACCAGACGTATGTTGATCAGATATTTGCACTGTTCCGAGGACACGCACGGTGCCCAATGGGGCTGGCGGTGGAGTCGCTGAGAGGGAGATGAATCCACGGTTGACCAAAATGGCCCGTCCATCGTCAAGTATGAGAGGAGTGACGACGTCGAGACCAGCCACGCCATTTTGACTGCGATTAAGAATCAGAACTTGCTCACTTGGGTCATACGTTCCGATTGCCCCGGCAGAACGCCATTGCACGGCAAGAGGATCTGAAAGATCAAGTTCCGAAATATTCACGGTCTCCAACGCGGATCGTTGAAGCACTTCGCTATTGAACTCTCGGCGATCATTCAACCGACCGAATTGCCACATGGATAAGTTGACCATCAAGACAACACCCAGAAGACATAACAGGTGAAAAGCGATCCACTTAGGTCGCAGAAGGAAGCGATACATCACACAGAACCGTAGCGGGAGTGCGCCTACGTGAGGCTAGATGTGGCACCCTATTTATGTGACTGAAAGCGTTGACCTTCCAAACTTCAAGATCCCTCACGCTGAAAAGATCGAGTGGATGATTGAAACGAATGGCTGGGCCCTTGAGCCAGTGCCAGCGGATCTCACCACCGTGCCTCCCCAGCCACGATATTCGTACACCATTGGCATGCCTGAATGTCACGCCTTCCCCGAAATTATCGTCTTTGGTCTGGCTCCGATCGCGATTAAGGGATTAATTGACCTTGTGGTTGAACAGATTGTCGGGGGAGTGGAGATTCCACGCAACGTTCCGCTGACGGGACTCTTGGATAATGATTTGCGCTGTATCTTCTCTCCCGTTGACTTGGATAGTCACGCTAAGTTTTTTGACACTGCTCTTAAGTGGCATCGGGGTGGTTCGTTCGAAGTCGTGCAGTTCGTATGGCCAGATCGAAGTGGATGGCTACCCAACGAAAGTGGATTTGATCAGACATTGAGGATTGTCCAACCGCTGATCGGCACCTTCGTCTGAATCTTGGGTCGAAGAATCGCCCATCGGACTTATTGAGTGCCACACTAAGGATGTGAATCAGGCACTTCCTCTTTTGGTTTTTGACGGTGACTGTGCTTTTTGTACGCGCTGTGTTCAGTTCATTGAACGTCGGATGCGACGCCATCCGCAAATCGCACCCTGGCAAAGTCTTGATTTGGCAGCACTGAATCTGACCTCCGCACAATGTGAAACGGCGGTGCAGTGGGTTGACGCTCAAGGGGCGATCAGTTCGGCGAATATCGCTATTTCCCGCCTCCTTGTGTCTGCAGGCTCCGGCTGGCGAATCTTGGGATTCGCTTTGATGGTTCCTGGAATACGTCAAATCTCGGCAGTTGTCTATCGTTGGGTAGCCAAGAATCGAGATCGGATGCCTGGTGGGACTGCCCAATGTGCCTTGCCTCAAGTGGACCGCTTCGCTGGAAAATCGGACCTTGGGGACACTGTTGCGACATCTGAAGTGAGGGATTCCAGTCCCGAGTTGTAAGAATAGAGACGTGACTAACCCCCGCGAACTGTGGCAAGAGGCCTTCGACGCTTCTTCAATCCGTAATGACAAGTTTCAGACCATGTCAGGCATCCCTCTCGAACCCATTTATGGACCAGAGGATGGCGAATTTCCTGGTGTCTACCCGTACACCCGTGGACCATATGCCTCGATGTACCGCTCCAAATTGTGGACGATGCGACTCTTCGCTGGATTTGGAACTGCGATCGACACCAACCAGCGCTTCAAGGATATTTTGAAATCTGGTGGAGATGGTCTGTCGACTGCCTTTGACATGCCGACACTGATGGGATTGGATTCTGACGATCCGATGTCGTTGGGCGAAGTCGGTCGATGCGGAGTAGCGATTGACACTTTGGCCGATATGCGTGATCTCTTTGCTGATATTGATCTCGGTGGCATCACCACTTCAATGACGATTAACTCGCCAGCAGCGGTCCTATTGGCAATGTTCGTTGCCCAAGCAGAAAATGCTGGAGTGCCCCGTGTGAAGTTGGGCGGCACATTACAAAATGACATTTTGAAGGAATACCAAGCGCAGAAAGAGTTTGTCTTTCCTCCGCGCCAGTCAATGCGCCTCGTACGTGACACTGTCGCTTTCACCGCCGCTGAAATGCCACGTTGGAACTCGATCTCAATTTCTGGATATCACATTCGTGAGGCTGGTTCGACTGCCGCTGAAGAATTGGCCTTCACTTTGGCAAATGGTTTTGCTTATGTTGAGCTTGCTCGTCAGGCAGGACTTCCTGTTGATGCATTCGCTCCGCGCTTGTCGTTCTTCTTCAATGCTCATATTGACTTCTTTGAAGAGATTGCTAAATATCGCGCAGCTCGGCGCATTTGGGCTCGTTGGCTGAGCCAGCGATACGGTGCTACGAGCGAGCGCTCCATGCAATTGCGCTTTCATACCCAGACTGCTGGTGTCTCACTGACTGCCCAACAGCCTGAGGTCAATATTGTTCGCACGGCGATTGAAGCTTTGGCTGGTGTTCTAGGTGGCACTCAGTCCTTGCACACGAACTCAATGGATGAGGCATTGGCCTTGCCGACAGAACGATCTGCGCGTATTGCTCTTCGTACCCAGCAAGTGATCGCCCATGAAACAAATGTCACTCATGTAGCGGACCCATTAGGCGGTTCGTATTATGTCGAAGCGCTGACCGATCAGATGGAACAAATGGCTGAAGAGATATTCGCCAAGATCGACGAGATGGGCGGCGGCTCGATGCTTGAAGGTTGCATCGTCGGCATTGACGAAAACTGGTTCCAAGGACGCATTGCCGATAGTGCTTATGAACTTGAGCGAGCTTTCAATCGTGGCGAGCGCACCATTGTTGGTGTCAGTAAGTTTCTGGAAGGTAATGAGGAAGACCAGATGGAAACTCTGCGAATCACTAATGCCGATGAACAAAAGCAACGTCAGCGACTGGCGAGCGTCAAGCAGGATCGTGATGAATCCGCAGTTCTTGATGCCCTTGATCGCTTGGCAAAAGATGCAGTTGATCCAGAGGTCAACCTGATGCCAGCGCTAGTTGATGCATCGCAGGTCTACGCCACAGTTGGTGAAATGATGAACACAATGGCTGGCGTTTTTGGACGCCATATTGAGGTGCCAACAATCTGATGACTACTTCTGACAATCAATCCTTGCGAGTTCTCGTCGCCAAAGTCGGTCTTGATGGCCATGACCGCGGTGTGAAAGTCGTGGCGCGTCTATTGCGCGACGCTGGTATCGAAGTTATTTACACGGGGCTTTTTCAAACTCCCGAGACAGTGGCCGCGGCAGCCGTCGATGAAGATGTTGACGTCGTTGGCCTGTCAATGCTTTCGGGTGCACATATGACCTTGGCGCCTTTGGTTGTCCAAGCCATTCGCGCGCGAGGTGCGGATATTCCCGTGGTGATCGGTGGCATTGTTCCCAATCATGATCTTGAAGAACTCAAGGCGGCGGGGATAGCAGAGATTCTCGGTCCAGGTGCTCCAGCAAGTGAAGTTGTCGACGCAGTGCGACGGGCTGCTGCGGGTACCAGCAAAGTATGAGCGTTGGTCGAGCAGTTCCGCTTTCGGTGCTCGACCTTTCCATTTTGCGTGAGGGAGCAACGAGTACTGATGCGTTAGCGCAGACCACGGCCCTTGCTCAGTGCGCGCAAGACAATGATTACCATCGCTTCTGGGTTGCTGAACACCACAACATGCCGAGCGTGGCATGCACGACCCCACCTGTACTCATTGCTCATCTAGCGGGGGCGACCGAGCGGATCATCATTGGTTCGGGTGGTGTGATGTTGCCCAATCATGCTCCGCTTGTTGTGGCTGAACAATTCGCCATGCTGGAGGCTCTGCATCCTGGAAGAATTGATGTCGGCATTGGTCGGGCTCCAGGAACTGATCAACATACGGCGAGTGCACTGCGTCGCTCCGAGGGTGCCTTAGGCGCCGAAGACTTCCCCCAAGACCTTTTTGAATTGATGGATCTTTTGGGGGACCGGCGCTTTGATACAAAGATCGGCGATCGTTTCAAAGCAACACCAGCGGCTACTTCGTTTCCACGCATTTTTTTATTGGGATCAAGTGGATACAGCGCACATTTAGCGGCTCGCCTTGGTTTGCCTTTTGGTTTTGCCCATCACTTTGATATGGGTGGCACTTTTGAAGCTGCAGAAATATATCGCAGTCGTTTTGAACCCTCACATATTTTGCATGAGCCGTACATGATCGTCACCGCTAATGTTTTGGCTGCTGACAGTGATGAGGAAGCCCGTTGGCATGCACAGTCGGCGCGCTTGACGGGTTATTTGCGTCGAGCCGGACGCTTTCTTGCCTTGCCCAGTGCGCAAGATGCCGCTGACCATCCAGACATTGATCAGGCCGAACGGATGCCGAGCAGTCGAATAGTGGGCGAAGCGAGCAAAGTTGCTGAACAGTTACATCAGTTGGTCGCTCGAGTCGGCGCTAACGAGGCAATGGTGACCGCCGTTGCTTATGACACTGAGGCTCGCATTCGAAGTCTGCAATTACTGAATAAGCATTGGTGAAAGAGCGTCTCTTTCACTGAAGTCCGTGAAGTGCGCCACCATCAAGTGGGATTGCCACACCAGTAATGAACTTGGCATGCTCAGAGCAGATGAAGGCCGCTACGTGACCAAAGTCGTCGGGGTCTCCTAAATGACCTGATGGTATTGAAGATGCTAAAGATTGAGGATCGGGGTAGAGGCTTGACAAGCGGTCAGTGAGATGCAAACCAGGCTGTAGCGAATTGACGGTAATGGCATCCCCTGCGACCTCGCGTGCCAAAGTTTTCAAAAATCCTGTCAAGCCAGCACGTGCGGTATTTGACAAGATCAAGCGATCGATAGGTTCACGTACTGAACTTGAGGTGATAGCAACGATGCGACCCCATTTTTGCTGTTGCATCTGTGGCACGACGGCTTGACACATCGCGACCGTGGACAACAAATTGAGACGCAGGGCTACGTCGTAGGCGGCAAAAGGAGTTGAGGCAAAGTTTCCCGGTGGGGGTCCGCCGGCGTTGGCAATGAGAATGTCGATACCGCCCAAGATTTCAGTGGCTTGTTCGACAAGTTGCAATACCTGATCGGGTTCACTCACATCGGCGACGAGTGAACTGATTGTGGCACCCCGAGTCGGATTGCATGTTGCCAACGCCGTTGCGAGTTTGTCAGGTGATCGCGCAGCAATAACGACATGTACTCCTTGGGCTACAAGGGCTCGTGCGGTGGCTAAACCCAGACCGCTTGAGGCGCCCGTGACGAGAGCGCGACGACCAGATATTCCAAGTTCCATTGCATGAGTGTAGAAGAAATGTGAAGGTCGCTCAGGATCGAATGAGAGACTTGCGGAGCCGTGCATCAGGTGTGGGCCGCGCTCCAATGTGCTCAATCACCCAAGCAGAAATACTTGTGGCGTAGCGCGCTGCATCAACAGCAGAATGGTTGACTAAATAGTGGGCCAAAAACGCGCCAGCGTATGAATCGCCAGCACCAGTCGCATCGACAAGATTATTTGTCGCTGGTGGAATGTGTGTGGCTTGGCCATTGTCATAAATGAGCGAACCTTCAGCATCTAGTTTCAAAACAATTAAGGCACTTGGGAAAATATCTTTCAGCGCTTTGGCGATGTCAAGTGGCTCGGTACAGCCAGTGAGTACCTGACCTTCTTCCTTATTGGGTAACACAATGTCAAAGTTCAGATCAGTGCTGTAACTGAGAAAATTCTTCACTCCCATTTCTTGGATCATTTGGAAGGAGCCTGTATCAAAAGAAATAGTGGCACCATGAGAGCGGGCGAGCTTGGCGGCCGCGCGGGCTGCCGATCGGGGAGGGTCAGTGAAGAATGACCATGCTGTGAGATGCAAATGTCGGGCTGAAGAAATGGCCTCAACGGGGAGTTCGCTTGAGAGAAGATAGAAATCTGCACCGTGACCCGACACCATTGACCGTTGGCCAGTGTGATCAACGAATACAGCAACTGATCCCGTTGAATGGGTTTCTGTTTCAACAAGATGAGCCACAACCTTTTCACGCAAAAGATCTTCTTGCGCAAGTTGTCCGAAGCGATCGCGTCCAATCTTGCCAACAAAACGCGTGATCATTCCACAGCGACTTGCCCACACAGCAACATTGGCCGCACTGCCACCTGGCGTGAGAACGACTTCGCCGAAAGTATCTCCGCCGCGAAGAAGTTCGGTATTGGTGCGGATCAAGACGTCCCACGCGAAGTCACCGAGGACACACAGCGGAGGAAAAGATGCCGGAGTGCCAACGGCGTCGGTAGTCATGTTTAACAGGGTATCTGCGATACTAGAAACTATGTCCTCACCATCGACTCCACCATTGAGTCGCACGGTGATCATTAGTTTGGCTGCCGTGTGGGTCATCTGGGGATCCACATATTTGGCAATCAAGATCGGTCTTGAATCGCTTCCCCCATTTTTCATGCAGGGAACGCGCTTCGTATTCGCCGGGGGAGCGATGTTGCTCTTTCTGAAATTGCGTGGCACGCCGTGGCCCTCGCGTCGGCAGATACGTAACGCCTCCGTTGTGGGAGTTTTATTGTTGATCGGTGGGTTAGGCACGGTCACCGTTGCTGAAGACCGTGGAGTCGATTCTGGATTGGTGGCAACGATTATCGCCATTCAGCCAATGATGATGACATTGTGGGGTGGGATTTGGAAGACATGGCCGAAGCGTATGGAGTGGATAGGAATGTTGATTGGCATGGCGGGAGTCGTCGTGCTGATGTCAGATAGCGGATTGTCTGGGACGTGGAGTGGAACACTCTTAGTTTTTGGGGCATGCTTTTCATGGAGTTTCGGTTCAGCGATCAGCAGGCGTATCGACATGCCGACTGGTTTGATGACGACTGGTATTGAAATGGCTGCAGCGGCCATGGCGTTCATGTTGTTGTCGTTGCTGACTCAAGAAAATATCTCGGCTCCGACGCTACGTAGTTCACTCGCTGTGGCATATCTCGTCATTTTCGGATCCATTATCGCCTTCACCGCTTTCACCTATCTGATTAGTCATGTCGCAGGTCCGTTGGCGATGAGTTACGCGTATGTCAATCCAGCCATAGCAGTTCTTTTAGGAGTCGTACTGAGTGACGAAAGTGTCTCTGCGAATATGGCTGTGGCACTGCCAATCATTCTTTGTGGTGTAGCCATTGTGACAAATGCATCTCGTTCAAAGACTGAAGAGGTTTCTCATTAGCGGCGCGATTGGGAGCGCAGACTCATCGTGCTGGAAATGTTTTTTCAACGATTTTTGATCGAATGACTGTCATTAAAGCTGACGGCGATTTGTCACAAAGTCCAAGTTCCTCGGAGTTCAGCAACAGGAAAATTTGACCAGATTCATCTTCTACTAGCACGCAAGGGGGTTGGTATCCCTGCGCGGACGTGTGGCGATGAGTGGCTTCATCGCGATGCAGCAGTTCAAACTCAAGCCCGAGTTCGGCGACAGCAAGGTTCCATTCGGAACGCATTTTGATCGCACCGTGGGTGATATCGCAGAGTGTGCAATGTCGACCACGAAAGGTTTTTTGCCAGAAATAAGTGAGTTCGCCGATAATCGTTCCGTCAGCATCATAAATACCAATCACACGCACGATTTTGTGTTTGGAAGGCTCCACAAAACAATCATCACATATTCTTGAAGTCGTTGGCAGATCGGACAATTTGCTAAACCATAGGGAGAACAAAGGAGGTCGTGATGGTGCATATTCCGGTACGTGGCGAATTGCCAGCGCGGCTTGGGCCTTCTGTCCAGGCAGTACCCATGTACGGTCCGAGTGTGATGGACGCCAGCGTTTATCGCGATCCCACTCGATATGAACTTGAGCGTGAGCGTGTTCTTGGTCGTCATTGGATGCTCGCTGGGCGCAGTGCTCAGGTGAAAGATGCTGGTGACTGGATCACTTATGAGGGTCATGATGAATGCATCGTTGTGGTTCGCCAATCTGATGATTCGCTTGCCGCCTTTCACAATGTTTGTCGTCACCGAGGACCGGCCATCATCGCAGAGAAGACGGGATGTGGAGCGCGCCGCTTTTCGTGTCCGTATCACGGTTGGGTATATGACACAAAGGGCAAATTGGTGGGCATCCCTGAGCGCGAAGATTTCGGACCCGACCATGTCAATGACATTGGGGCGATTGAGGTAGCCGTCGGCGAATGGGGAGGATGGGTGTGGATCAATCTCGCTGGACCAGATAAGGCCATTCCACTGATGGAATCGATTGGGTCTGAGATTTCAATGGATCTCGGCGCTTTCAAAATGGAAGAGATGATCCTCCATGAAGTTTTGGAATGGGATGTGCCGATCAACTATAAGACAATCGTTGATGGTTTCAATGAGATCTATCACGTCACACAACTTCATCATTCACCGCCAGAGTTCACCAAAGCGACGCGCTCGGCATCATTCCATGTCACCGGCGACAACTTCATGTGTTTTGTGCCGCGGCCACAGTCCTTGGATGAACTCACCAGCGAGGACTACGACCACCATCGCAATTCAATTTGTCACTATGTGGTGTTTCCAAACACAATTTTCAATTGCAATCCAGAGCACATTCAAGTTTTTCAGCCAATTCCGTTGGGTGTTGATCGAACAAAATTTCTGTGTTGGCAGATCATTTACCCAGGGGATCAGGATGATCCGCACTATGCCGAGTACTTCAAAAGGACGATGCTCCACTGGGACGCGCTCAAGGGCGTTGTTGGCGAAGACATAGGCGTTTACGATCAGATGACGCGCACCAAAAAGTCGAGTGCCTTCAAGGAGCAAATTCTTTCTGAGCGTGAATTCAAGATCGCGATCTATCACGAACATATGGATCGCAAGATTCGCGATTAAGAAAACCCTGCTCACGGTCTAATTTTCAAGTAATTTCTCAAGTTCTTCGCTTGGGGGTCCGATACCTCAACCCGTGAAACGAAGCATCAAATACTTGAGCAAGACACTTTTGCTGTCTTTGTGCTCGGCGACGATGCTCGGCCTCATTGGAGTTCCCGGCGCCTTAGCCAAGTCTCCATCCAACGGACTCATCTCAGAAACGTCATCAACTTCGACGTACACCGTTGTCAAGAATGATTCACTCGGTGGTATTGCGCGAAAAACAAATATCAATCTTGCTGGGCTTTTGCAAGTCAACAACTTTGTTCTCAGCTCAGTGATTTTGCCAGGCCAAATCATCAATTTGCCGACTTCCTCAGCGAGCATCACGTCAAGTGCAACGTCTACCTACACGGTCGTTAAAAATGATTCCCTCTCAGGAATCGCAAAGAAAGCGCAAGTGACCTTGTCATCGTTCTTAAAGATCAACGGTTTTAGTAAGTCAAGCGTGATCATGCCTGGCCAAGTCGTCCAAATCCCCGTTGGTCAGTTATTCACACCACCCGCACCTGCATCTGTCTCACCAACTGCCGATACACGTATCGAGACCATCATTGATTTCGCCATGGCCCAAATTGGCAAGCCGTATGTTTTCGGAACGGCGGGACCTTTGACCTATGACTGCTCGGGATTGGTTCGGGCTAGCTTTGCTACCGTCAAAGTAAATTTGCCGCATCAAAGTTTGTTGCAGTCCACATATGGAACAGCTGTCGACTGGAAGACCACTCCGATCCAGAAGGGTGATCTAGTTTTTTCCTTTTCATCACGGACTCCTCTGCAAATTGGACACGTCGGCATCGCTATTAGTTCAACCCAGTGGATCGTGGCGCCCTATACGGGGACCACAGTGAGCATTTCTCGCTTGCCCTCAACTGACAAGATTCAAGCAGTCCGTCGGATTTTTTAGAAGTTGCACGTGAGAGACTGATCACTATGACCACGGCAAAGACAATTGACATTCCTCATTTTGCAACATTATTAGTTGAGGTTGACCAAAGTCATTGTCACGTCACCTTCAATCGCCCGAAAAAACTGAACGCTCTTTCGACCGACTTGTTGCAGGAGATAATCAGATTGAGTCACTGGTTGCACGCATGCGATGAGATCCGCGTGGTGACTATCGCAGGTGCGGGACGAACTTTCTCTGCCGGGTTTGACCTTGGCAATCTCACGAGTGCCACGGTTGGTGAATCCCCTCGGACAAGTGCCGACTTGGGACGCTTGGCCACTGAAGCATTGACAAATGTCCCACAACTGACGATTGCCGCGGTGCATGGCCACTGCGTCGGAGGGGGAGTCGTCTTGGTAGGGGCATGCGACTTGCGTATTGCCACAGTCGGTGCGACTTTTGTTATTCCTGAAGTTGATTTAGGAATTCCACTGGCGTGGGGTGGCATACCGCGACTGGTACGAGAAATCGGTCCGGCGCTCACCAAAGAACTCGTTTTAACGTGTCGACCGTTCGGCGCTCAAGAGGCCAAGGACATTGGTTTCATCAATCGAGTTGTTGAAGAAGACGATTTAATGAGCCATGTGACCGAATTAGCACGATCATTAGCGGTCAAGCCTCTTTTTGCTTTACGTGCAACAAAACAACAAGTAAATGCCGTTATGGAAGAGATTGCCGGCACTGGTCGGAGCGCAAATGATGCCGATTCGCTTGTGTATGCGATGCGTGACCCGGAAAGCAAACAAGCCATGGCGAGATATATGGAGCAGCACAAGTAG
>JBAWVW010000056.1:0-12433 GCA_037147055.1 Actinomycetes bacterium | reverse complement strand
ACAATCTGCGCTCCATTGAGACCAAGAGCGCGCCACCCCTCAGGGAAGTGACGGTCATAACAGATGTATACCCCGACTTTTCCGACTGCTGTGTCAAAGACTGGGTAACCGCCATTGCCTGGCTTGAAATAAAACTTTTCCCAGAATCCCTTTGTCTGCGGGATGTGCTGCTTGCGGTACTTGCCTAGATATTTCCCATCAGCATCAATCACTGCGGCGGTGTTGTAGTAAACCCCAGCCTGAGTAATTTCATACATCGGTAACACAAGAACCATGCCAGTTTCTTTGGCAATACTTTGAAAACGTTGAGTCGTTGGCCCATCAGGGATGTACTCGGTGTAGCCGTAATACTCAACATCTTGTACCTGACAAAAGTATGGACCGTAAAAGAGTTCTTGAAAACACATCACTTGAGCACCTTGAGCCGCCGCTTCATGGCAGGCAGCCTCGTGCTTGTCGATCATGGTGTCCTTGGAGCCCGTCCAGTCTGTCTGCAGTAAAGCAGCACGAACATTGTCTTGTGAACCTGTCATCTGTCCCCCTAATAATTAAGTTTTGTTTCCCTGCTTCATTACTACACACCAACTAGTAACCGCCACCAATCTTGGTGTGATCCCATGAAACAATCTGTTCAACATTTATTTGAATACCCAAGCGCTTTTTCGCCTGTGCTTCCAAGAAAGGCAATGCCGCGTCGCTGATAGCTCCATCGCCGTTGTATTTCAAGCCGACTGCTTTGCCGATAGCTAAAACCGCGTCATAGTCGTCAACGATCGTGGCTGAACCGACGAGTTCAAGACCTTTGAGCTGATCGTAGGTGTCTCCACTTTCAACCAGACCGGTGATTTTATTGTCACGGCGCAAGTTGACAATTTTTTGACTCTTACCAAAAGTCCAAAAGGTGACTTTCTCATCCATCACGACGTACCACATCGCAACCATATGGGGGTGGCCCGTGGGTCCGATTGATGCGATATTGAGAATCGTCTGCTCCTCAAGGTAAGCCGCAATTTCAGAATCGGTCATGGAGATAGATGCACGTTTGTTTGCCATATCCGACCAATCATAGTTCCTCTCACCGACCCCTCAAGGGTGCTGGAAAAAGTGCCTAGTTGCGCTACCGTTTACTTCGTGGCATTGACACCTTCCCCGAACCTGATCCTGAGTCCCATGACGCTCGATACAAAAGCCCATCCAGCCCGTGCTCTTGGCGAATGGTTGACCACTTTTCATCTGGCAGCGGTCGTCCTTGACCCGTACACCAACGAAAGTTCTTGGATTCTCAATACCGCCGTTCGTATCTTGCGTTCATTCGGTGATTCGGCCACGCGAACCAGCCTGATCGTGACGGCAACCGCCGAGGAAACCCGCTCGTTTCTTGGTCCGTTGGCAAAAGAGTTCCTGGTTTTCACCGACCCCGAGCGAGCCGCCGTCAAAGCCTTTGAACTGACCACGCTCCCAGCCTTTGCCTTCATCCGCTCCGATGGCACGATGCCTGCCGTGGCGCAGGGTTGGAATGCTCTTGAATGGCGATCTGTCGCTCAGACGATTGCTGACACAACTGCATGGACCGCACCGCTCATCCCCGCGACTGGTGATCCAGTTTCATTTAGCGGCACACCAGCACTTGGCTGATTCTGTTTCCTACGACCGATCTCCCGATTGAAGACGTCGTCACTGAACTACGCGCCGCATTACAAACACGTCTCACTGCTGTTTTGATCGCCCCGCCTGGCGCAGGTAAGACAACTCTCGTCCCGCTTCGCCTGATCAACGAAAGTTGGTTGAACGGGCAACGCATCGTGATGCTGGAACCGCGACGACTTGCTGCGCGTGCTGCAGCGCGACGCTTAGCTTCGTTAATCGGACAAGAGCCAGGTGAACTTGTGGGATACCAAACCCGCGATGAACGCCAGATCGGTCCCAACACGCGTATTGAAGTCGTCACCGAAGGAATTCTCACGCGGCGTTTGCAGAATGATCCAGAACTTCCTGGTGTCGGCTTAGTGATTTTTGACGAAGTCCACGAAAGAAATCTGCCGACTGATATCGGACTCGCACTATGTCTTGATGCGCGCAAGAATCTGCGACCCGATCTTCGAGTACTCGCAATGTCAGCCACTGCTGATACGCACCGCTTCGCCAAACTTCTTGGCGATACTGAGCCAGCTCCAATTATCTCAAGTGTTGGGCGACAACATCCCGTTGACATCATCTGGGCCCCAGCGGGCAAGCAGCAACGCCTCGATGAAGCGGTCACCGCCGTCACGATCCGTGCCTTACAAGAAAATGTCGGCGATATTTTGGTTTTTCTGCCTGGCATTGGCGAGATCAATCGCGTCAAGCAAGAACTTGAACGCCTAGTCAAACCCGATACCGATATTTACCCACTTGCCGGCGCGCTCTCCTTGGCCGATCAAGATCGTGCACTTGCACCGTCAACAAGTGGTCGCCGGAGAGTGGTATTAAGCACTGACATTGCTGAGACCAGCCTCACAGTTGACGGTGTCAGTGTCGTTGTAGATGCGGGACAAGCACGAGTGCCGCGCTATGACCCACGCACTGGAATGACGCGCCTAATCACGATCCCGACGTCGCGCGCATCGGCCGAACAACGTTCTGGTCGTGCAGGTCGATTGGGTCCAGGCTTTGCTTATCGCCTGTGGAGCAAAATCGAACACACCACACGCCGCTCACATCTAGATCCGGAGATTACTCAAGTTGACTTATCCGGCTTTGCTCTCGAACTTGCCGCATGGGGAACTCCCATCGCAGAGTTGTCATTTGCCGATCAACCACCAGTGGGTGCCCTCCAACAAGGAATCGAACTTCTGCAAATGCTCGGCGCGCTTGATGAACATGCTCAACTAACGTCCACCGGTCGCCGCATGTTGGCTGCCCCAGTTCATCCACGCTTGGCGCATATGGTCACAGCGGCTCACGCCAAAGATCACGGATTAGCCTGCGTTATCGCAGCCCTGCTTGATGATCGCGATGTCATGCGTGGTCGTCCCGATGATCTACCTGTAGATATTTCGTTGCGCGTACAGTTCATCACCCGTGATATGTCTGATGATCGCGCCGATCGACGTGGCATAGATCGGGTTCGCCAGCAAGCCGAAGATATGGCCCGTCGTACTGGCCAACGTTTGGATTGGGACACAGTCAATGCAGATCATGCTGGATCAGTGTTATTGCTGGCGTACCCAGATCGCTTAGCAATGCGTCGCCAGCCAGGTCAATACCAAATGCGCAATGGTTCAGCAGCTTGGTTCCGCCCTACCGATCCCATTGCCAGCGAAATCTTTGTCGTCGCCGCTGATCTTGATGGCGATCGCAAGAATGCTCGTATCCGCTTGTGTGCAGTTGTTGATGAAGCAACCATCAATGATGTCCTGATGAACGACGTATCACACGAAAGTCTCACATTATGGGACAAGGGTCGTCAAGATTTTGTCGAACGGTACACCGTGAAACTTGATCGCATGCGGCTCAGCGAAAACATTCGCCGACCAAGTCCGAGTGAGCAGACCGTCGTGGCTTTGATGGAATATTTAGTGCAACAAAGGCTCAAGCCATTGGCTTGGACAGCCGCAACGAACGAACTTCGTTCGCGAGTCTCATTTCTGCGACGCGAAATTGGTGAGCCGTGGCCCGACTGGTCCGACAAGGCCCTCATCGCCTCAGCTAGCGAATGGTTGCAGCCTTATTTGGTGGGAATGACATCAATCGCTGAGATTGAGTCACTTGATATCGGCATGCTTCTACGTTCTCAGTTGCCGTGGCCCGCGGGTGCAAAGATTGACGAACTGGTTCCGACTCATCTCGAACTAACATCCGGACGTTCGCTAGCAATTGATTACAGCACAGCCGTGCAAGAAGGAACCGCTCCCATCGTGCGAGTTCGAGTGCAAGATCTCTTTGGCACCAAAATCCATCCGACCGTTGCCGATGGACAAGTGGCCTTGGTATTGCATTTGTTATCCCCCGCCGATCGACCGATACAGGTGACCGCTGATTTAGTAGGTTTTTGGTCGGGCTCATGGAACGAAGTGCGAAAAGACATGGCCGGCCGCTACCCCAAGCACCAGTGGCCTGACGATCCTGCTAACGCGGACCCTAAAAGAATGAAGGACCGCTAAATGTTCGCCGTGACAGAGATCGCTGGTCTACCGATCTACATGGTTGTGGTGTGCACCCTGCTCGCACTGATCGGCTCAAGCGTGCAAGGTTCGCTTGGCTTCGGACTCGGCATGTTGACATCACCGATTTTCGCGATGATTGATCAATCCTTTGTTCCGGTGGCAATGATGTTGGCTGTCATGCCACTTACCTTCGGTGTGGCACTGCGCGATCGCCACTACATAGATACCAGTGGCTTCAAGTGGGCGCTTCTCGGTCGCTTTCCCGGGGTCTTCATCGGCATTGTCGCTTTACGAGCGATGAATAAAGATGCCCTTTCATATGCCGTTGCCTCATCGGTGGCCATCGCCGTGATTATTTCCGTGATCACGGCGCGCCGTGGTCAAGTCATCAAGACCACCCCCATCACACTCAGCAGTGCTGGACTCGCAAGCGGATTTATGGGCACGGTGACGTCGATCGGTGGTCCACCCATGGCACTGGTGTACAAAGACGGAGAACCGCGCACGATTCGTGCCACCTTGGCTGCTTTCTTCAGCATCGGCGTGGTGATCACCGTGGTCGGCTTTCTGCTGTCTGGCGAAATTGGGCGACACGAATTGGCCCTCACACTCGTCATTTTGCCAGGTGTCTTAGGCGGTCTGCCAGTATCAAGTCTTCTCGGAGACCGTCTCCCTGCGCACATTATGCGTCCACTCATCTTGGTGATCTGCGCGATGTCGGCAAGTCTGCTTTTCTTACAGACCGCTCTATAAATCCATGCCCAAAGGCTAGGTATGGCTGACTCCGTAGGCGTAGCGTGAAGGTATGTCCGAGTTTGAGTTCACAGAAATCCTTCCGCTGGGTAAAGACGAGACCGAGTACCGTCTTGTGACAACGCAAGGTGTCAGTACTTTTGAAACACCTCAAGGAACCTTCTTAAAAGTCTCGCCAGAAGCCATCACGCGAATCACCCAAGAGGCCATGCGCGAAATTGCACACTTCTTGCGCACAAGTCACCTGCAGCAACTACGAAACATTCTTGACGATCCTGAGGCCAGCGACAATGATCGCTTTGTCGCCTTGGACCTCTTGAAAAACTCTGCCATTGCTGCTGGAGGCGTCCTACCGATGTGCCAAGACACTGGCACAGCAATTATCAAAGGCAAGAAAGGCCAATTCGTTTTTACCGGTGGAGGCGACGAGGAGGCCATCGCCCGTGGGGTCTACAACACCTACCTCACGAGCAATCTTCGTTATAGCCAGATGGCTCCTTTGACGATGTACGACGAAGTGAACACTGGCAACAATTTGCCAGCAGAAATCAAAATCTCTGCTGTCGATGGCGACACCTACAAGTTTCTATTTATGGCCAAAGGCGGAGGCAGCGCTAATAAGAGTTACCTCTTTCAAGAAACTAAAGCCCTCTTGAATGACAAGGCGCTTTTCCCTTGGCTATTCGAAAAAATGAAGTCCCTTGGTACGGCAGCATGCCCGCCGTACCACTTAGCAGTAGTCATTGGCGGCACGTCAGCCGAACAGGCTGTAGAGACTGCCAAACTCGCAAGTGCGCGCTATCTCGATTCGTTGCCGACACAAGGCAGCGCATTGGGTCACGGTTTTCGCGATCTCAATATGGAACAACGCATCCTGAAGTTGTCACAAGAGACTGGTATCGGAGCACAATTTGGCGGCAAATACTTCTGCCATGATGTACGCGTCATCCGCCTTCCACGCCACGGCGCTTCTTGTCCAGTCGCCATGGCCGTGTCATGTTCTGCTGACCGACAGATGCTTGGCAAGATCACCAAAGATGGCATCTTCTTGGAACAATTAGAAATGGATCCAGCACGTTTTCTCCCGGAGATCACTCAGGAAGATTTGCAGGATACCCCTGTCGTACACATTGATCTCAATCGTCCGATGAGTGACATTCGTTCCGAACTCAGTAAGTACCCAGTCAAGACGCGTGTCATGCTGACGGGTTCACTCGTCGTGGCTCGCGACATTGCCCACGCAAAATTAAAAGAGCGCCTTGATGCGGGCCTTGATTTACCTGAGTACATGAAAGATATGGCCGTCTATTACGCCGGACCTGCCAAGACGCCAGAGGGTATGGCGAGCGGATCCTTCGGTCCCACAACGGCTGGCCGCATGGACAGTTACGTCGAGGAGTTCCAAGCCAATGGTGGAAGTTTTGTGATGTTAGCCAAGGGCAATCGTTCTCGGGCCGTCACCGATGCCTGCCATAAATATGGTGGTTTCTATTTGGGTTCAATCGGTGGACCCGCGGCACGCCTGGCTCAAGACTGCATCACCAAAGTTGAGGTTTTGGAATATGGCGAATTGGGGATGGAAGCCGTCTGGAAGATTGATGTACAGAACTTCCCAGCGTTCATTGTCGTCGACGACAAAGGTAACGATTTCTTTGACTTGGTCAACAAACCCTTCGGTGGAACACCAGTGAGCCTTCACTAACTAATCAAACAAAGAGCCGAGATTCAGTTCGACATCGCGAGTTTGACCACCGTCACGCAAGAATTTCTCCATTGCTTCACGTGCCCCCGGACCATCCAGAGTTGCGCTGAACGCATTCCCCTCGGCTAACAAATCTTGTCGGACTTCTTTTTCGGCGAGAATCACCGACTGCTTGCCGGCGGCAATCGCGTGCGCAGGAAACGATGCGATGCGTTTGGCAAGGCGCTCAACAAACGGCCATAACTCATCAGTCGGCAAAGATCGATTCACCCATCCATACCGCTCGGCTTCAAGAGCGTCGAAGTCATCACACCCGAGCACGACCTCAAGGGCGCGACTGCGTCCCATCAAACGAGACAAACGTTGTGTGCCACTACCACCAGGAATAATTCCAAGAGCAACCTCGGGTTGACTAAAAACTGCGCCTGGATGATCAGCGGACGGCAACGCTGCGAATCGCATATCGCAACTCAGCGCCAACTCACTTCCCCCGCCGCCAACTCGTCCCTCGATCACGGCGATTGTGGCCTTGGGCATAGTACGTAATGTCTCACACATCACGTGATACGCATTCAGTTCCGTCGCTGGCGGACTATTAGGAGGAAAGGTCAAAATTGCCGCAACATCAAAATGTGCGATAAAGAAATCTGGGTTGGATGATGACAGCAATACAACTCGCACTTCATCATCAACTGCAAGATCAGTAATGACTTGGGCTGTCTCTAGAAAGAACTCAAAAGTGAATAAGTTGATCGGTGGGCTATTGAGCACAATCCGCGCAATGCCATCAGCCTTTGTAACGTTAAGCCCTGTGCCCATTGACTTCCCCGATCATTTACTTCAAAAGCGATTTCACAACACTGCGAGTCTCGGCGACTTCATCTGGATTGCCACCAAACTCAACAGCAGCAAAATCAGTCACTCCAATATCAGCTAAAGCGGAAATCCGTTCGGCGACTTCTGATGCGTTACCAATAATCGCTATGTCAGCTGGCCCGGCGGCACCTTCTTTATCAAGCATGGCGCGGTAACTCGGCAAATGTCCATAGACAACAAATACTTGTGCAGCCCGAGCTAGAGCTGCCTCGCGATCCTTCGTCACGCATACAGGCAAAGCAGCGATCACTCGAGCAGAGTCACGTCCAGCTTTTTCAGCTGCAGCTCGCAGAACAGGAATGGTGTGATTCTGCAGGGTTTGAGGACCAGTGCACCATGTCAAGGTTCCGTCGGCAAGAGCAGCTGTCACTTTGAGCATCTGTTCACCAAGCGCAGCGACGACGACATTCGGACGAGTTCCTCCAGGCACATTGACTCCACCATTGACGCGAAACTCCTCACCAGCATGAGATACAGCTTTGCCTTCTAGTAATGGCATCATCACTTCAAGATATTCGCGCATGTGGCGTACGGGCTTATCAAAACTCATTCCCCACATTCCTTCAACGACCATCTGGTGGCTTAACCCGATGCCGAGACACAAGCGACCACTCGCAGCGGCATTGACCGTGAGTGCTTGTTGGGCCATCATCATGGGGTGACGGGGGTATGTGGGAACGACGCTGGTGCCGAGTTCAATGCGCGGCACTTCGCGTCCGATAATTGCCAACGCTGTGAGAGCGTCATGTCCGAAAATTTGCGGGGCCCAATAACTAGCAAAACCATCAGCTTCCGTCTGGCGAGCCTCAGCCACCATCTGGTCGATCGTTCCGTCATTGACTGTTCCACCAAAGATTCCTATGCGCATGGTTAGACCATAACGCCAACAGGTTCCCAAAAGGTAACTGAGGGTTTAAGCCAGACTCACTAATTCCAGCCAGTCACGACTGAAGTAGTCCACTTGCCCATCAGGCATCAGGAGGACTTTTGTTGGCTTGAGATGCTCAACGAATTCGGTGTCGTGACTTACGAAAATAATCGCACCCTTCCAACCAGATAAGGCCTGCGCCACGGCTTCGCGGCTGGGTGGATCAAGGTTGTTGGTCGGCTCGTCTAATAACAAGAGATTGTTGCGACCGACCATCAACATTGCCAATGCAAGTTTTGTTTTTTCGCCACCCGACAAAGTCCCCGACTTCTGATTGACCTTCTCCCCCGATAAACCAAACATGCCAAGCAGACCGCGCAATTGAGTTTCCGTGAGAGCCACACCATTGGGTACTTCGCGACGAATGTTTTCCAGCAGGGTGGCATCAGTATTGAGGTTGTCGTGTTCCTGCGCATAGTAGCCACACTGCACCTGATGACCGAATGAGAAGTTACCGATATCGGCCTGC
Organism: Actinomycetes bacterium; assembly: GCA_037147055.1. Lineage (GTDB taxonomy): Bacteria > Actinomycetota > Acidimicrobiia > Acidimicrobiales > Ilumatobacteraceae > Casp-actino8. Next base: position 3,560 of record JBAWVW010000056.1, on the reverse strand, counting down.
GTCTCGCCAGCAAGTATTCGCAACAGACTGGTCTTACCCGCACCATTCAGTCCGAGGACCAACAACCGCTCACCACGACCGAGATCAAACGTGACATCTTCAAATACTGGAGGTCCGCCGTATCCCTTACACAAGTGTTCCGTGTTGATGACCGTGACACCGCACGAAGGAGGGTCAGGAAACTTCACCTGTAACACGCGGCCGGCAGTGGGCGCCACAACCTTTTCGCCCTGCAGGCGATCAATACGCTTTTCAATACTGTGCGCCATCGCCGCCTTTGTGGCTTTAGCACCAAAGCGATCGACAACGGTTTGTAAACGGTTGATCTCTTTGGATTGCAAGGCCGCTTTTTTAATCATTCGCTCTTCATCTTCGGCACGCGAACGACGGTATTGGCTGTACGTCCCTTTATATTCAACGATATGGCCCGTCGCATCTTCAGCATCGCGATCAAGATGCAAAACGCGCGTGATGGCTTCATCAAGGAGTTCAAGGTCGTGACTGATCACAAGAAGCGCACCGCGATACTGCCGCAAGAAACCCAATAACCAGTTCTTAGCATCAATGTCCAAGTGATTCGTCGGTTCGTCCAGTAACAGCACATCACTTCCAGCAAACAAAATGCGTGATAACTCCACTCGACGTCGCTCGCCACCCGATAGAACCCCAACACCGAGATCTAAACGAGATCCGGCCATCCCAAGACCCGCAGCGATGCTGCGCGCTTCACTTTCCGCGGCATAACCACCTTTCAAAGAAAACTCTTCTTCAGCGCGGCTATAGCGCGCCACATTACGTTCGCTGGAATCCTCCTCCATGGTGATCCGCAACTTCTCGAGTCGCATCAGATCATCGTCAATATTGCGCCCAGACAAAATGTGTGAGATCGCCGTACGACCGTCGTAGATGCCGGCAATGCGTGGGTCTTGAGGAAGATACCCGAAGCCTCCCTTACGCATGATTTTTCCGGCTATCGGTTCGGCTTCGCCGCCGAGCACCTTGAACAAAGTGGTTTTCCCAGCCCCATTACGACCTACCAGCCCAACCTTGTCTTTGGGCATGACAGTGAAAGTCGCCTCTTGAACAACGAGACGACCACCAATCTCTACCGAAAGATCATGGACCGCAAGCACCCCCCAAGTGTGTTGCCTCGAAAGCCCCAGCACAACCACAGTGACAGGTATCCGAAAGATAGTTTGCCGGCGAAGTATGCCTGTGTTCAGGGAATGCTGCTTGAAGCCGACGAAGTAGTCGTCGACGAGTCCTCGGGAATGACTGAATCGGTTGTTTCAGATAACGGCTCAGTGCCAACTGTGGCGACAGCTGGTGGCACATCAGGCAGTAGACCATCATCAAGAAACTCGGATTCCAAGCAGGCACCGACTTCATCGCCCGGGGCGGTCCCCAAAACCTTGACAAGTTCTTGCAGTAACACCGCATTGCCCTGCACCGAGGGGTGAACATTGTCGTGCCAAAGAATGCCGGACGCCTTGGAGATTTCACGCCAATCAATCAACCACAAGTTGGGTCGCGTTCTTAACTCATCTTCAATCACCATATTGACCTCTTGAATGTTTGGCTTGAATTCAGTCACCGTAAAAATAATGACTGGTCGCGGTGACAATTCATCAAGAATCTTGTTGAGCGTCTCTTGATAAACATTTTGTTCACCACCGTAATTCGTGCCAAGAAAAATAACGGCGGCATCAAAGCCCTCAGGCAGTTTTTTCTTCACGACTCGTAGCCCGAGTTCAATATTTCTGCCGACTTCGGCCTCTACTGAAACCTGCCAACCCAAAGGAGTCAAAGTTTCACACGCGTCATTGCTGAATCGCTGAGATAGCCCCGCCAATATTGAGTCACCGATCAACAGCAACCTGGGTCCAACAGCCACCTCGCCTACCGTGAGTTGTCGTTTACCATCTGGAGTCAAAGATTCACTATCTGCATTAAAACTTGTGCCAGAACTGTGGTTCGGAAGTATCCCGACTCCTGGCACCGTGGCTGACACTGGACCAGTTGGCGGAGCCAAAGAACCAGGATCGGAACCGCATGAACCAAGCGCCAACAAAAGACCTAGACCCGCGACAACGAGAACAGTGTGTCGTCTTGTATGGATCACTTCTGTTGACCTTGCTGACGAATCGTGGTCAGTTCTTCGTGTATCGCTGTTAAGAGAACAACTTCGGCCGTAGATGGGGGCGCTGCCTGTGAACCTGTCGCTTTGTTGTATGCCTTCAACATCAGAAACAAAACAAAAGAAATTGAAACGAAGGTGACTGCCACCGTCAGAAATGCCCCAAAGCGAATCTCGGCGTCATTGATATGCAAAATCAAGGCCTTATCAAAATTTGGTTGACCAAATGGAATTGCCACGATCGGCATGATCACATCTTCGACGAGTGCCGTTACTAAGCCTGCGAATGTCCCACCAATCACGAACCCAACGGCGATCGCTAGAAGGTTGCCCTTGTTGATGAAGTCACGAAACTCCCTGATCAGTACGGTTCCTCGGACACTTTTCATGATCCTTAAATCTTACCCCTTTGTAATCAGTCTGAGCTTGCAGACACTAATGTGACAGGCGATGGATGAACTGCTGAGCAGACCAACTGAACTACTCATTGATCAGATTGATGCTCTACGTGTCCTGCGTGCGGACACCGACGAGGAGAAGGGTCGACTCCTCGAACAGATCGGTGGAAAAGGCGTCGTCGAACAAGAGATGGTTTCTCAGATGTCGGCGATGAGGCCCCTCAATCATCCCGAGAGATTTGAAGAAGCACATCGAATGATGATGCGCTCAATTGAGGTGCTTGACCGAAACGGACAACGTCCAGCGAAGATGCCGAGACTTGGACCATTGCGGCCTATTGCACAATGGCTTGTACAACAAGTCACCCGTTGGATTGTGCGCAGCCACCTCAATCGCGTCACATCACGTATTTGCGGTCTCTACGAAAAACGCGAGGCCGCCAGCGAATGGTCACATCTCGAACATTCAATGTTGCGCAGAGCTCGCCTTGATGCCCGCCGTGTTCAAGCCGGCTCTGCAAATCAGTCCCTAGGTCTTCCGACATTTTTACTCGGTGGAGCAGCGTTAACATCAGTGGCTAGCGGTTTGCAGAGTTTGGCGCGCTCGGCGCTTGACACCACGATTGGTGTTATTGCACTCGGCATCGCCGTTGTTTTTGTTTTAGGTGCCTTGTCGTGGGTGGCGCTTTATAGCGCAAGCGTGGCTCGTCGACGAATTCGATTGTCCACGGATCAACCGCTCAAGGCATTATGGGAAACGATCGGAGCAGCAGGCAAACCGCCTCGCGATGAGAGTTACAACTTTGCGGTGTATGCCATCATTCTTCTAGTTCTCTCGTGGATCGTTATTCCGCTCGCCATCTGGCTAGCGATTACTGCCTGATCTCGTCGCCATGTCCTTCTAGGTCTTCAAAGCGATCAACTCGGCGCAAGGTCGGAAAGAAGATTGAGTACATTGCGACGACTCCGAGAGTGGCGATACCACCGCCGATGACTGCGGTCTGGGTTCCAAATGCTTGGGCAGC
>JBAWVW010000055.1:0-12580 GCA_037147055.1 Actinomycetes bacterium | reverse complement strand
CTTACCTGTTCTGGTTGCCCAGTCATCGGCGGTTTCTCTCTGTTGCACTGTCCGTAAGGTCGCCCCCACCTGGCTCGCGCCAGCACTCTGTCCTGTGGAGTCCCGACTTTCCTCGACTGGTTTGCACCAGCCGCGGTCACCCGACTAACTCACCGTCGTGGTGCAGTGTACGAGCCAAATCTGGCTCGCCATCTCAGTCCTCGTAGATCAACGAATTGAGGCTTGGTGTTTCAAGATTGATGGTCGTGCGAGTACCCGACTCATTGGCCGCGCCGAGGATCACAGGAGCAGGCGACAGAGTTCCAAATGATGTCGGCACGGCATAAGCCAGTGCTGGAACATCGGCCTCCTCGCGATATTGAGCGGCGATGGACAGGCCAAATGAGGAGACCAGTCGATCGGGGTTCAACAGTGAGCCAATGAGGGCAGCGTGGCGGGCCTCTTGCTCGCCGATGCCGATGGCCGATCCCCGCAATGCGGGATCAGAAAGTTTCGGAATGTAGGCCTGGTACGTGGATCCAGCAATTGTTTCTAGGGCATAAGCCAAAGCGAGGACATCGGCGACTGGATCAGCGGTTGGCTCAATGCCAGAGCTCGTATCGCCGACGATTAATTTCAAGGCGGGTTCAACGTAGATGGATTGCAAACGTGGATTGGGTTGAGTGAATGCTGTGCCACCTAGTTTTTCGGTGAGAGAACTCGTGGCCTCGGCATGGGCGCGATGGTCGCTGAGGAATCGCGCAGCCAAGGTCGCTGCATCTCCGCTCAAAATACCCGCAGAGGCAACAGCCTCGTACACATAGATGGCGTTGTATTCAAGTGAAGTGGCTGTGCGCAATAACACAACATCGGTGACTGCAACATCAGCGAGTGCATTATCGGGAACTGAGTCCCCGATACGCGCGATACCCGTTGACTCACTTGCGCCACAGGCGGCGAGTAGTGCCCCAAAAGAGATAGTGGCTCCGCCGGCTAGAAAAAAACGTCGACGGGACAATGATGTTTGTAATGCCGAACCGAAATCGGCACCTTGAGTGGCGCGCACAATTTTTGACAGGGCTTGCAATTCTTGGTGGTTGGAATGACTCATCGTTATCTCCGGGTCAGGCGCTAGGCGCTGAGGTCGTGGCCACGGCCGTGGTTACTAAGAATAAATCAATGTCAGCGACTGGTGACTTGCCAGCAATAGTTGCGAGAGCCACACAGTGACGTGCTTCGGTGATCAAGATCGAGGCGACTAAGGCTGCGCCCTCGGTGCCGACTAGTTCACTCACCAAAGTCGTATGGGCAGCCACGATTGAGTTCTCTAATCCGTGCGCGGCCAAGGCCGCACCCACAGTGTCAGCACCAAAATCTGCAACCAGCGAATTGAAAAGTTCATCATCGCGAGTTTGCGGTGCGTCAGCACCAATGAGCGAAGAGATTGATTGAGCGTAAGCATCATGATGCGCTGACAAGGCCACGAGACTGGCAAGGTGCTCTCCGCCAGCACCCGCAGCGATGGCTGCATTGTAGAGATCACGAGCGGCTAATTCGGTGGATTGAGCCGCAGCGAGTAGTGGCACATCGGCCGCGGTCGGGCGACGCATGGGGGGAGCGCTGTTGGTCTTTGAAGCAGTCACGAGATTCCTTTCACGAACACGTTCTCTCAGCCTTGTAGGTCACGGTAGCTAGTAGCAACTTCAAATCCTAGAAGTCAAGACTTGAGAGTTCTGTGATCCATCCGGCAGCACGGGTCACAGCTTCTTTCCACTGTTCACGGACGGACGCTCGGTCAAAGTTGGAACGTGGCTCGACGTTACTTTTTGGGGTCCATAAGGCCTCAATATCGCTCAGATTTGACCATGTTCCGACTGCCAGACCAGCTAGGTAAGCGGCCCCCAAGGTGGTGGCTTCGGCGACTGGAGAAACAGACACTGGTCGCCCAGTACTGTCGGCAAGGGCTTGAACAAAAGTTGGATTGGTGCTCATCCCTCCGTCAATGCGAAGTTCTTGGACTTGTGAGAGCGGATAATCGGCCTCAATACTTTCTAGGAGGTCAGCGCCGCGATGGGCGATTCCTTCTAGGACTGAGCGCACCACATGACTGCGATTGCTGCCACGGGTCAAACCCAGTAGCGCTCCACGGGCGCCGTAATCCCAATGTGGGGTTCCAAGTCCAAGCAGTGCTGGGACATAAAAGACACCGTCACTTGAATCGCACTGAGCGGCGATTGTGTGACTTTCTTCTGGCGTGGAAATGAGTCCCATGTCTTCGCGCAACCAATCAATATTGGTGCCTGCTGACAGCATGATCGCTTCCGCTCCCCAGGTGACACTGGGCGTCGAATCTTTTTGCTGACGGCTCCAAGCAATGATCGGGAAAGTGCCATGGACTGTGCGCAGCGATGAGGCAGGTTGTGCATCATCAAGACAGAGGTTCATCATTCCGCCCGTTCCGAAGGTGCACTTCGCCATATTCGCACGCACGCATGATTGACCCATGAGCGATGCTTGTTGGTCGCCGGCAATGGCTGCGATCGGAGGCGAACCAGGCAGTGCATTTGCCAGACCAACGACTCCTGAGGATGGCACCAAAGACGGGAGCATTGAGACAGGAATGCCGAGAACTGAGCAGGCTCGTTCATGCCAGATGATCTCGGGGCTCAAAGGTGGTTCGAGTAGTCCGGTCACTGCGGCATTGCTGTGGTCCGTGATGTGCAGAGTGCCACCAGAAAGCGTCCATGCAATCCAACTATCCACTGTGCCGATACACAGATCGTGGGCTCGCTCAGCAATCGCAGCAGCATCACCCACGTAGTTTTTGAGGAGCCATGCCGCTTTGGTGGCGGTCTGATTGGGAGCTAAGGCCAAGCCATGTTCCGCTTTGGCCATGATGCATTCAATGACAGTGCGCAGGTCCTGCCAACCGAGCCCAGGTCCAATTGGTACGCCAGTGTTGCGATCCCAGATGATCGTTGAAGCACGTTGGGTGGTGATGCCAACTCCCGATACGGGTCCACCTTGTGCGAGGGCTAGATGAGCCACCTCCAGAACAAGTCGGGCCATTTCACTGGCGTCAAATTCGACCAAGCCCGGAGCGGGAGTTGTCGGATGAAAGGCCCGATAGTGCAGAGCATCCACGGATGCGTCGGGTCGCACGACTGCGGATCGCAATCCGCTCGTTCCAACATCAATGACAAGTATGGATGAGGTCATAGTTTTCTTCGTCCTTGGGGCAGGATGCCGCGTTGCTGCATCACAGAACCAAGAAAGCCCCCGAGAACACTGACTGCCAAAGTGATGGTGAAATTGAAGAAGGCGGCTATCCAATGCACTTCGGCGCCACGCAGCAACTTAACCACAATAAAAATACTTTGTGCTCCGATGTAGGTCGCGGACGCAGTCACCATGGCATGTGTTAGCGGTGTACCACGTTGTTGGTGCCATGCTGCTATTGCCGAGCCGAGTAAAAAACCAAGGGCTGCGCAGAGAGCAAGGAAAACTGTGAGGCCACTGTTATCGGAAAAAATGCGCGCAGCAACAGAAAATGGCACTGCAAAAACAAGAGCCACGGATGCACCGGAGCGAATGGCTAAACGATCCCAGCGTGATGAAGAGCCCGACGGTGAACTCATGGCCAACTCAGCGTCGTCAAATAGTCCGGAATCGGTAATCCCATTTTGCCCGGGTTCAAGATGCCCTGCGGATCAAGGGAGTTCTTCATTGCGATCAGCACTGCAAAAGATGATCCCATCGTTTCACGGACGAACCGCGCCCGGTTCAGTCCAACACCATGATGATGGCTGAGGTTCCCACCGTGAGCGAGAACACTACGTGCGCCAACATCCCACATCGCTAAATATGTGGACTCCACCTCATCTGGGGGCGGAGTGGCGGCAAAGGTAAAATAAAGACAAGCGCCATCGATGTAACTGTGAGATAAATGACAGGTTGCTGAGCGGGCGTGCGGCACGGCCAACATGGCTTGCCGAGTCGCATCAAAGATGGCAGGTAATGCGGACCACGGTGCCGCAATTTCCATCGTGTCGACAACGAAACCTTTTTTGGTAAGCGCTTGCAGTGCGCTGGTGTCGTTGCGATGATGCATCCATTTCTCAACGGCATCAACATCGCGTGGTATGCAACCAATGGTTGCCAAGCATTCTTCTTCAACGATTGACATTGAGGCATTGACTGAAGCGACATCGCCTTCATCAAGTACCAGTAAGGCACAGATGATGCCATCGCCACCTTGACCACGCTGACTTTCTGGCGCATCGTACAAACGCAGCACGGCAGGAGTGGCGCCACGTCGCATGATGCGGCGGCAAGCTTCGAGCCCATCTTCGAAGGTGGCAAAACCGAAAGCCGCTCGACGTTCCAAAGTCGCGACGGGATGACATTTGAGCCAGATGCGAGTGATGATTCCGAGTGTGCCTTCACTACCAATGAAAAGTTGGTTGAGATCCGGTCCACTTGCGGCCTTCGGCGAACCTCCCGTACGCACTATTGTGCCGTCAGCGAGTACGACTTCTAGACCGATGACCATGTCCTCAATCTTGCCGTAGCGAGTTGAGTATTGACCGGCGCCACGACAAGCAACCCAACCACCGACCGTGGCAATATCAAAACTTTGTGGATAATGACCCACTGTTAATCCCATGGTCGCAAGATGTGCTTCAAGATCGGGTCCGAAGGTACCCGGTAAAATTTCAACGGTGAGCGATTCGTTATCAACGCTCACAACACCTTGCATCGCCGTGGTGTCGAGGACCACTCCGCCATATAAGGGAATGGACGCTCCACATACTCCACTTCGACCACCAGCAGCAGTGACAGGAATTTTTTCCTCATTGCAGTAGGACAGCAGATGTGCAATCTGTTCAGTTGAGGTGGGCCGACAGACGGCGGCGGCTTGCGCTGGTACTGCACCGGCAAGTCCCCAATGCATTGTCAGCGGCCACCAGTCACGACTCGCTTGGGCGGTGACGCGAGGGGAGGTATCAGTTGAACAAATCTGAGTCAGAGCAGCGATTTGTGACGGCTTCAACCCAACGACGGGATGTCCGAAATGACTCGCAACGAGACCGTCATCGCCCGTGACAAGATCGATTGGCGATGTGATTTCATATTCAAAAAGATTTTTATTCATAGGAGTTCCCCTCAGGAATAGAGATCACTTTGAGCCACGTTGCCAGAGACGATTTCATGCTCGCAGATCTCGTTAAAGGCCACAATTTCACTTTCGATGCGCTCGGTATTCCAGTCTGCATATGGTGCCACAATCTCAGCGACAGCGCGTGCAGCTTGCTGGGTGGCGAAACGATCAAACAGCAATGAGCGTGTGCGACGCGACAAAATATCGTCCAGAGTTGTGGCCATTTCATAGGTCACGGCGAAAACTGCCTCTGCCATGACGTAGGGCAAACCTGGCACCATTGGCGCTGCCAATCGCGTGTCTGAATCCATCATCGCTGTTACCACCGACGCATCTGATCCAAAGCGATGAGCGAGATGGGCCTCAAAAGATCCCGATTCCCGAGGTTCCTTGTACCCGCGAGCACCGTGCAGTTTGAGGTTTTTGGTCTGACATCGTTTGCTTTTGTGCTCTAACTTCAGCGCACTCAGGACATCAAGAGCAGCGTCAACTGTGTCTTGAGCCATTTCGCGATATGTCGTAAGTTTTCCACCAGTCACCGTGATGATGCCTGAATCTCCAGTAAAAACAAGGTGTCTGCGAGAAAGGTCAGCAGTGCGCGCTGCTTTACCACCTTGACCCGTTCCGTCGGCGGCGTTGACTTGTTTGACAAGCGGTCGCAACCCTGCCCACACGCCAGTCACATCTTGCGTCGTGATACCAGTTGTCACACTGGCATTGAGAGCACGCAGGACATAGTCAATGTCATCTTTGGTGCACTGCGGATCATCAACTGGACCTTGGTAGTCCGTGTCGGTGGTTCCGATATAGGTATGAGTGAAAGTGCCGTCAGGTTTGGGTCCCCACGGGACAACGAACAAACTGCGCTTATCTTTGGGCACGGGGATGATCACAGCAATATCGTTGCGAACTTTTTCCCACGGCACGGTGACGTGAACACCTTTGGCTGGGCGAATCGTGTCGGGATCGATTCCATTTTCAAGAGTTCGTACGGCGTCGGTCCATACCCCGGCGGCGTTAATCACAACATGGGCCTGCACATCAATCGATTCACCATCACAAAGAACAGTGACGCCATTGGCTTTTGAGTCCGACGAGCGCAAGATGTTAGTGACTGCACAACGGTTGATGATGACCGCACCGTGATCGGCGGCAGTACGCGCTAGTGCAAGACATAACCGAGCATCATCGGCTTGAGCGTCGTAATAGATATACGCCGATGCCAACCGTTGGCTCGGCATAGTCGGCATGTGATTTAAAGCTTTTTTCTTGCGCAGTCGTCGGTGAATACGACCAATTCGTGCACCGCCCGTGATGTCGTACATCCATAATGCCGAACCGAGGGCCCGAGCAATCTTGCGTGAGACAACACCATCTTTGGTGAGGATGGGCAATAGGAAAGGCAAAAGCGTGACAAGGTGGGGAGCATTTCGTCGGAGTCGTTGCCGTTCATAAAGTGCTTCATAGACCAAGCGCACTTCACCTTGTTGTAAATAGCGCAAACCGCCATGAATGAGTTTCGAGCTTTTCGATGAGGTGCCTGAGGCGAAGTCGTAACGCTCCACAAGAGCAGTTTTTAAACCTCGTGATGCCGCATCAAGTGCCACGCCGAGCCCCGTTATTCCGCCTCCAACCACGAGGACATCGAAACGTTCGCTAGACAGTCGCTGCCGCATGGAGTCCCTGTTGAAATGATCGGGGGAGAGGACTGAAGTCACCCTCCGAGAGTACTCGCAGTGCGCAGGAATGTCCCCGTGAGACAGTTATCACAGGTTGCTATTTAGCAGGTCTTGCGAAGAAAGAAAAAAGAGTCTAATTTTGTCTGCGTGAGAGCTCCCGCAGAACTGACTGCAATGTTTCGTGCAAGTGGTCTCAAAGTGACGCCCCAACGGCAGTTGCTCTTTCGTCTGATGCACGAAAACAAAAGCCACCCCACTGCGGAGTCCCTGTTTTCAGTCGCCAGTCATCACATGCCAGGAATCTCTTTGAGGACTGTGTATCAGACTCTGACTGATCTCTCGTCCATGGGTGAACTGCGATTGATTGATGTGGGGAGTGGGGCAGCGCGTTTTGATCCCAACCTTGATGATCACCATCACCTCGTCTGTCAATCCTGTGGCGACGTGCGCGATATCTATGTGTCGGGCTCGGGGCAACTTGATGTCAATGAATTAGACGGATTTGCTGTTGACACAACAACGATTCTTTTTCACGGTTTGTGTACGCCATGCCGTGTGACGCAAAAGGTTTCCTCAACTGTGGCTAAGCCACTGGTGGGGATTTCAAAAAGCAATACCTCCAGTAAAAACATAACCAACCCGAAAGAGAGAATGTCATGAGCCTCAACGGCACTAAGACACACGAAAACCTCAAGGAGGCGTTCGCCGGCGAAAGCCAGGCCAATCGCCGTTACTTGTGGTTCGCACAGAAGGCCGACATCGAGGGTTACCCCGACGCGGCATCATTATTCCGTTCAGTCGCTGAAGGCGAAACTGGTCACGCTCACGGTCACTTGGATTACTTGGCAGAAGTTGGCGACCCAGCATCTGGCGAGCCCATCGGAGAAACCGAGGCCAACTTTAAGGCCTCGATCGCCGGTGAGACTTACGAGTACACCCAGATGTACCCAGGCTTTGCCAAGACCGCCCGCGAAGAAGGTTTTGCCGAAATCGCTGACTGGTTTGAAACTCTGGCTCGCGCCGAGAAGAGCCATGCAGGTCGTTTCCAAAAGGGACTCGACGATCTCTAAGCACAGTGCCATCTAGTAATTAATTCATCCAAATTGTGTGATTCGGGGTGCTTCGTCCGTGATGGAGCACCCCGAAACTCCATTGATGAAACCCTGAAGAAATTTTCCGCCCAAGATTGAGAACAGTATGACGATCACTTACGACCCGAAGCATCCGAAGTACCTTGATGAAAAGGACGTTCGTGATGAACTCACTAGGGTCTACGACCTCTGCCATGGTTGCCGTTTGTGTTTCAAATTCTGTACGTCTTTTCCCACTCTGTTTGATTACATCGATCAACATGATGATCAAGACGCTGGTCGCCTGACTCCTGCTCAGCAAGATCAAGTCGTTGACGAATGTTTCCAATGCAAGTTGTGCTACGTCAACTGCCCGTACATTCCGGGTCAAAGCGAATGGGAACTCGACTTTCCGCGTCTCATGCTGCGTGCTGATGCGATGCGCCACACGAATGATCAAGTTTCACTGCGCGATCGTCTGACTACAAACGTCATGGGCCATACGGACCTCTTGGGCAAAGTTGCGACGACGACATACCCAGTTCTCAATAAGATGATGGGCGCCAAACCGGGATCGGTCGTACGCAAGTTGATTGAGAAAACCTCTGGCGTTTCTAGCGAGCGCGTGTTGCCTCCTTTTGCTAAGCAACGCTTCACAACATGGTTTAATCGTCGACCAAAATTACGGATCGGAAAGCGTCAAGGACGAGTCGCCTTATTCCCGACATGCCTCGTTGAGTATCAGGCCCCCGATGTCGGGCAGGATCTTGTCAAGGTTTATGAAAAAAACGGTATTGAGTGCACCTTGGCCGACACCACACAATGTTGTGGTGCGCCGTTCCTTCATAGTGGTGATATCGACAGTTTCACCAAGGTCGCTGAAAAAAATGTCAAGGCTTTAGCCAACACTGTTCGTAAGGGTCTTGACATAGTGGTACCTCAACCGACCTGCGGTTACGTGTTGAAAAAGGACTATCTGGATTATGTTGGTGGGCCCGATGCCGAGTTGGTGGCCGCTAATACGTATGACGCCAGCGAGTATCTGATGAAGATTCATAAAGGTGACGGCACATCGTTGAACACCGAGTTCCTTGGCGATGTACCGGAATCAATCACCTACCACACTCCTTGTCACTTGCGTGCGCAAAATATCGGTCTCAAGAGTCGTGATCTGATGAAACTCACGGGTGCCAAGATCAAATTGATTCAGCAGTGCTCGGGGATTGACGGGATGTGGGGGCTTCGGGCAGAAAATGCCGAAATGTCCATTCCTATTGGTCGAAAACTAGGTGACGAAATCATTAAAGCTGGTGGAGATGTTGTGGCCGGCGATTGTCATCTTGCTAACGGCGCAATCAATGAGCAGACCGGCAGAGTTTCGCTGCATCCGATTTCCTTGATAGCGCGTGCATACGGAATACCAGAAGAGTGAATACTCAAACCCGCAAGAAAGGCTCATCATGAACACTTTGACCCCCCGCAAACTTTCTCTTTCCGATATCGCCGATGTCCGTGCGTATGAACGCGAGCGACCGGAATTCAAAAGTCGAATCATGGACATGAAGCAGCGTCGCCGTTTGGCACTCGGACCATTCGTCTCCGTTATTTTCGAAAACCGGGACACGGTGCGTTATCAAATTCAAGAAATGGCTCGCGTCGAGCGCTTGTCAACTGATGAAGAGATTCAAGCCGAGATTGATACGTATAATCCGATGATCCCCGATGCCGGCCAACTCTGCGCCACGCTGTTCATTGAACTCACGAGCGAAGAACAAATGCGCGAGTGGCTCTCAAAATTAGTAGGCATTGAAGGATCATTGGTATTTCGTCTAGCTGGTGGTCGCGAGGTGCGCTCAATCACTGAAGCACAACATGCTGGGCAATTGACTCGTGATTATGTGACCGCTGCAGTGCATTATGTGCAGTTTGCCTTCACGCCCGATGACATTGCCGCATTAGCTGAAGGGGGAGCGTCGTTGACTTGTGATCATCCCGCTTACCGAGAAGAGATTTCTCTGACGCTGAGCAATGAGATTGAATTCCTCACGGACTTGCATCCTTAGAGGCATAGCCGCGGGCTAAGAGGCATAGCCGCGGGCTAAGAGGCATAGCCGCAGGTTCTACCGCAGGTCACGGGGTTATTTCATTTTGCCTCTTCACAAACGAGCGTCAGCCTTCTATTGTCTCGCCTAACGCAGATATCACCTAGGGGGGGCTTGGGTGATGACAGTGGGGGAAATGACATGGAACTCATATGGCGGTCGTTAGGTGCATGTCGGGGTCTTGACCCAGAGATGTTTTTCCCTGAGACTGAAGATCAAGCAGATGTAGCAAAGATGGTGTGTTCAGGTTGTGACGTGAGAATCTCCTGCCTTGAACATGCTTTGACTAGTCGCGAAAAGGTTGGTGTCTGGGGCGGAACGACCGAGAGAGATCGTCGACGCATCATTCGTCACCGTCGCCGAGTGGCCTAAAGAGGTCCTCGCTAGCCTGTCAACTATGACCGAGTCTTCTTCGTCGTTGCCTATCACCTTGGAATCGATAGGTGGCTGGCCTGAACTCATTTCTCTGTTGCTTGACCGCAAAGACATTGACGCTGATTATGCGCGGGCTGCGATGGCGAACATCCTCGCAGGATCAGCCACGCCAGCGCAGTTAATCGGTTTTGTTGTGGCGTTACGAGCCAAGGGTGAAACCCCCGAAGAAATATCGGGTTTATTGGATGCAGTTTTAGATGCCGCTACTCTCGTACCACTTTCTGAGCCATTGCGCGAACAAGCGATTGACATCGTGGGTACGGGCGGCGATCGCAGCCATTCAATCAATGTCAGCACCATGGCGGCCATCGTTGTTGCTGGTGCAGGGGTTCCCGTATGTAAGCACGGCGCACGGGCCGCTTCATCGCAATGTGGCACGGCCGATGTTCTTGAAGCCCTTGGAGTTGTCGTCGAACTATCGCCACAAGGTGTTTTGCGTTGCATTGAACGCGCCGGCATCGGTTTTTGTTTAGCGGCGCGTTATCACCCCGCTTTTCGCTTTGCGGCACCGGCCCGTCGCGAGATTGGAGTGCCGACGGTTTTCAATTTGTTGGGGCCGATGGCCAATCCTGGGCGCGTCAAACGCCAACTCATTGGGGTGGCGAATCCCTTGGTGGCCGAAAAAATGTTGGCATCTTTGCGTTTACACGGTGCAACGACATCTTGGGTCGTGCACGGCGGCGGTCTCGATGAGCTGACGACGACAGGACCGTCGACAGTTCTTGAATTACGCGATGGGCATGTGCGAACCTTCACTGTTGACCCAGTCGCTCTCGGCCTCGCCCCAGCAATCTCGACAGAACTGACCGGTGGGACTCCGGCCTTTAATGCTGACGTGGTGCGGCGCGTGATGGACGGCGAACATGGAGCGCACCGCAACATTGTTGTTCTCAATGCCGCAGCGGGTCTTGTTGTTGCAGATGTCGCTGACTCACTTGAACAGGGAATCGCTATTGCTGAAACAGCCATTGATTCGGGTCAGGCCTTTCAAGCACTGTCGCTATTAGTCAGTGAGTCGCAATCAGCATTAGCTGACTTTGGCGCTTAAGTAAGACGATTCATGACCTTGGCGGTGCGGGTTCCTGGTTCCTCGGCCAACATGGGTCCAGGTTTTGATGTTCTGGCGATGGCTGTGTCGATCTATGGCGAACTTGGCATCGTTGAACCATCCGCGCAGTCGCACGAACACATAGCCACGACAAATCATCCAGCGAATGTGGCGTTTGTGCGAGCCGGCGGAATCGGAGAAGTGTGGGTGGACTCGCCGATTCCATCGGGTCGTGGGCTCGGTTTCTCAGCAGCAATGCGGGTCGGCGGAGCGGCCCTTGGTTTAGCGCAACGTCAAGGTATCGCCGAGACAGAATTCGCTCAGTTCATCGACGCCTCGCGCTGTGAACTTGTCGAACTCGCTGCCGAATTAGAGGGTCACTACGACAATGCTGCAGCCAGCGTTTGGGGTGGCGTGGTGTCGGCATCTCCTGAGCGGGTCGCCTTGATTCCGTTAGCCGCATCGATGAGAAGCGAAGTGTGTGTCCTTGTATGGATTCCACAATTCCAAACGGCGACGTCAAAAAGCCGCCGAAATCTTCCGGATACCGTGTCAAGAGCGGAGGCGATTTTCAATATTGCCAGAGCGACACAGTTGGTCATTGCCTTGTCGACGGGCGACTTTGATTTATTGCCTTCGACGGCGTCGGATCAACTACATCAGAAAGTCCGTCTGTCCGATACTCCAATGTGCGCCGAGGTGATGACCGCTTTAGAGAACGCTGGGGCACTGTCTTGCTGGCTGTCTGGTTCGGGACCCACGGTTGCGGCTTTTATACGACGCACCGATGCAGCAGAGGTGGCACGGCTGATCGGGCGCGCTTTCCCGTTAGGTCGAACTCAAGTTCTTGATATCGAAATGCGCGGTCTTCACTCAATTTAAGCAGCGGTGTGTAGATCGAGACGATGCAGTTCGGGAACAGCTTGAATGGGCGAGGCCCATTGACCGCTGCAACTGGAAAGTTTGGGATGCATATTCTCGTCTTCTAAGAAACGAGCAATACACATCACTTCATCAAAGAGATGACGCCCAAGTGGTCCAGCGCTGGACTCTGAAGATTGATGAGGTTGCAAGAGAGGTGCGAGGGAATCCAAGACCTTGTTGCC